>JBCBIK010000001.1:0-36183 GCA_038524545.1 Cyanobacteria bacterium J06623_4
TACATCGTATTAGCAGAGCACTGCGGACGCTTGTACTCCACAAACTTCTCCCACAACTCATCCAAAGCAGGCCCAGACTCCTTCAGTTTCGGCAGTGACTCAACCAACTCAGGCTCATCTGCCGAAACAGCCGCTTGCGGCTTGTATTTCGCCAGCGTCTCGTCAAAATTTCCAGACAAAATGTCGAGCTGAATTTGCTTGGCCTTCATCTCAGCCATTGCCCGAGCAGTTTTACTATCTGTTACCCCAAGTGACAAATAACGACGACGTCCATTGAACGAAAAAACGAGCTGCAATCGTCCATGAGATGTCTTAATTTGGACCGAGCCTTTCGACGCTTTTTTGCGCTTCGTTTGAGTCGCCATGACAACTTATTGGGGTAAAATTTCCTCGAATTGGGGTAAAAACAGCTCGAAAATTACCCCAATTTTACCCCAATAAACTAGCTTAAAGTGCCCGAAAACGCCCAAAACGTCCTAAAAGTAGTACAAAGGTGCTTGTAAAATTCAACCTCAAGAGTCCTTCGTCGTCGGCCAAATCCCTTTGTTTTCGATGCTTTCAGAGTCAAAGCGGGTGGGGGGAATCGAACCCCCATCATTAGCTTGGAAGGCTAAGGTTTTACCACTAAACTACACCCGCGAAGGTTGCTTTTCATATTAGCCCAAGTACACTATCACGGTTCTGTGCTGGGCGCATATTAGTAAAATCTCTTAAGAATGTATGCAAAAGCCTGCTGAGCTAATCCAGCCCAGATTCGATAATGTCAATGGTTAGGAGCAGGTTGTCATTTAAAACGGGTTGGCCATCTGTTGTCGCAGGTGTGAAGCTAAATCCTGCTGATACCAGCAGGCAGGCGATCGCACGCTCTCCCTCACTGAGCGATCGCCCCTCAATGCTCCCCGTCCAAGGCACTGCCGACTGCAGCGAACCATCAGGCCTCACCACTACCCGATACGTCACCTGCCGTTCAGCAAAATCAACCTGCCCGCAGCCGACATCTCTAGGCTGCAGCGTCACCGACGTCACCGCCTCATACAGCGGCGCTGGCGGCGTATCCGTCACATCCCTCAGCAGATCTTCTGGAACATACTCATGGCCAACGATGTTTAGATACGCTTGCTGCGCCGCATCATCACCCTGATTGTTCTCTTCAGGCGTAGGCAATAGGTCCTCACCTGGCACTACAGGCGGCGTGTCGTCCTCCTCTGCAATAGGTTCTGGTTTTTGCGGCTCCTCTTCAGGAAGCTCAGCATCAGGTCGTTCAAAATCATCCGGTTCTGTAGGCTCACTTAGAAGGTCTGGTTCCTCTTCAGGCGTGTTCGAGCCTGGTGACTCATCAGGTACTTCATCTGGGGGCGTTGTTTCTGGCTCCGCAGTAGGTTCGTCCTGATCGACCGGCGTCTCGGTGTCGGTAGTGTCGGATGCGGTCTCGTTTTGGGCTACGACCGGTTGGTCATCGGTAGTCAAGATATCTTCAGCGGTAGCAGGGTTCGCGGGTGCAGGGGGCGCTGCTGAAGTTGACGGGGGTGGTTGAGCTGGAGGAGTTTCCGAAGTAGAGTCTCTGGTAGGAGAGGGGGAAGTTTTGGGTTCGGCACTGGGTTCAAAATCGGGCTCAACACTGGGCCCAGTAGATGTCGCCACATCAGCATCTACCTCAATAAGCTCAATCGGTACCACCACTGAAGACTGCGCACCGCTAGGCTGCATAAGCGTGAGTACATAGGGTAAAGACAGGCCCAAAACGCCTACATGGGCGACCACCGCCAATCCACCCAAGGCAGGCCATAGCCCCTTCGGCTCACGATGAGCCCAGGTTTGTAGCGGAGAAATCATCCTACCTATTCGCGCAACATGAGATAGAGGTGTTAATGAACAGCGTTCACCACAACAACGCTCACAAACTAACCCCTAAACAAACCCTTCAGCAAGTCAGTAGGTCAATTCGCTAATAGGCCAGCTGCTACAGAAGCTATAGCCGCGTCTTCACGCCAAAGGTCAACACTGTTTCGTCAATGCCTTTAAGCTGCAGCGGGTCAAACTTCACAATCTCCTGCTCATCGAGATAATCAGCCACTGCGGCAGAGACTAATATAGTTTCTGCGGTAGCCGCCTCTTGAATTCTGGCTGCAATATTTACAGCTGGGCCAATTGCTGTGTAGTCCGAGCGTTCGGCGCTGCCAAACATGCCGACCACTGCCGTACCCTGGTGAATCCCGCAGCGAAACTTCACGGGCCCAATGCCTTGCTCAGCCCAGCGCTGATTCAGGCTATCGAGGTCCTGATACATCTGCCGCGCCGCCGCAATAGATCGCCGCACCTGCTCGTTCGGACTCATCTCTTCGGGCGCACCGAAGAGCGCAAGCACCGCATCTCCCATAAATTTGTCCACCGTGCCGCCATTGTTGAAAATGGCATGGGTCATGGTTTCTAGGTACTCATTGAGCAGTTCTGCCACTCGGCGACTACGCAGCGTATTGCTCAGCTGGGTAAAGCCCACAATGTCACTAAACAAAATCGTCACCAGTCGGGGCTCGGGCCGCAGGTCTAGCTGTAAGGCTCCTTCGTTCGCCTTTTGCACCAGCGAAGGCGGCAAAAAGCGCTGCAGTACCGACTCCGTCAAATATTGATTCAGCTGGGCCACCTTGCGCTCATTAGACTTTAGCGCCAATAGGTTGCGCACCTCAGCTAGGAGTTCACGGTCGTTAAAGGGCTTCGAGAGGTAGGCGTCTGCCCCTTGCTCCATCCCTTCTAGGCGGGTCTCATTGTCTACCTTCGCCGTTAGCAAAATAATCGGTGTACCCTGCAAAGCCGCATCCTTACGGATTCGCTCGATCATCTCCAATCCGTTCACCCCAGGCATCATCAGGTCTGTAATGATCAGGTCAGGGCCGTAGCTGTTGGCCATTTCCAAGCCAGCGGCGCCTTGTTCTGCTGTCCGTACCTGATAGCCCTGCCGCTGCAAGACGCTCGATACATATGCCCGCAGATCTGGATTGTCATCGACTACTAAAATTTGAGAGCCCTCTAGCGAGACCCGCTCAGCCTGCATGCCTTCTGTCTCAGGCGGCAGCTGTATGCTGCTATCTACCGTCGCCGACGCCATCTCAATATCCGACAGCTCTACAGCAGCCCTGCCTTTTTCAGACGATAGGGCCTGCTCTACTACCTGATCTGTGGGTAAATGGGCTGCTCCTAAAGGTAAGTCAATCGTGAAGGTGGTGCCCGCCCCATACTCTGACTGTACCGACACCTGACCGCCGTGTAGCTGAGTTAGTTCCTGCACCAGCGAGAGTCCCAGCCCTGTGCCTTCGTAGTGTCGGTTCGCAGAGCCATCCGCTTGGCGAAACCGCTCAAATAGGTGGGGAAGTTGGTCTGCTCGAATGCCGATGCCTTCATCCTGTACTTGTAGCTGGGCTTTACCGCTGATCTCCTTTAGCCGCACCGTAATCGACTTTCCAGACGGCGTAAATTTCATAGCGTTGGAGAGCAAGTTGTACAGCACCTTGTCAAATTTCTCCATGTCCAAATACACCGGAGAGCAGACATCGATATCTGTGCTGAGGGTAATTTGCTTGCGCTCGCAGTAGCTCTGAAACGCCTCTACAACTTCTGTGGCAAACAAGGCCAAATCGCAGGGGCGGAAGGTGGGCTTCATCTTGCCCGCGTCAAGCTTCTGTAGGTCCAGCAGCTGGTTTACTAGGCGCAGGAGACGCCGTGAATTTCTCAGCGCGATCGCTGATTGTTCTGCGTCTAGCCCCTCGCCCCGCTCCACCGCTGATTCCAAAGGACCAATAGTCAAGGTCAGGGGTGTGCGAAATTCGTGAGAAATATTTTGAAAAAGCGCTGTCTTCTGCTGGTCAAGCTCTAAGAGTTGCTCTGCTTGTAGTCGGCTCTTTTGATAGAGTTCAGCCTGGTGAACTGCGATCGCAGCCTGATTGGCCACAGCCAGTGCCAGCCCCACTTCGTCTTGCTGCCACTGGCGATCGCGCGATACCTGCTGCAATATAATGCAACCCGTAATCTTCGAATCTGCCAGCAGCGGCACCGCCATCAGCGCCTTCACACCATGCTGAGCGCCCTTCTCTAGCGTCTCCCCAGGCGCCATCGCATCCATCACCACCGGCTGCTTCGTCTCCAGCAGCTGGGTCAAAATTGGGTCTCCCGCAATCTCCACAGAGGCCTCCGGCAAGGTCGGAGACGTCTGCACACTCATGTCGTAGCGGCCCACGCACTGGGCATGAGTCTCTGTCCACAGCGACAGCGTACAGCTATCTGCGTACAGCGATTCGCCTAGCTTCTGGGTAATCGCCGCAAAAATCTCACTGGGGTCTAGGCTGGCGTGCAGCGCCTGCGTAATCGTATTAATCAAGACTTCGCGCTGCGCCAGAGACTGCACCCGCTCATAGGTCCAAGTCTGCGAAAGCGCCAGTGCTGCTTGATCAGCCAGCGTCGTCAGAAGCTTTATTTCACTCTCTTCCCACGGCTTTTGATAAGAGCACTTGTGCAGGGCCAGCACCGCCAACACATCCTGCTTAAACGTCAGTGGAATCAGCAAGCTAGTGTGAATATCTAACGCCTGATAAGCCGCCTCACTCTCAGCGTTCGAGGCTGCCGCCGCAATATCTTCAGCAGACTCTAAGTGCTGCGTCAGCAGCGTTTTCCACACAGTTTGCTTGAGGGCTGTGAGCGATTCGGGCAGCAGCTCGCGGCCTCCCCCCCCGGACAGCAGCGACTCAGAAACTGCTGTGCCCACATAGTGAAACATCGGCGCATTTAGCTCCCCATCCGACAGCGGCTTCACAATGCCATAGTCGAGTTCAAAAGCCGTTCCCAACGTTTCTACAATGGTCTTCAGCATCTCTTGCGAAGACTGGGCACTGCGGATTGTATTGGTGATTGCGTTGAGGAGCGTTTCTTGGCGGACGACGCGATTGAGTTCCTGGGTCCGTGCTTGCAATACGCTGTGGGTATCCACCGCCTGGTTGACCACTGTGCGTAGGTCTTCCTCTTCCCAGGGTTTTGTTACGTATTTAAACACCTTACCGGCGTTGATAGCTTCGACGAGATCCTCCACATCGGTATAGCCGGTCAGCATAATCCGAATAGAATTGGGATAGCGATCCGCCGTCAGCCGCAGCAGCTCTGTTCCGCTCATGCCTGGCATTCGCTGGTCAGAAATGATGACCGCAATATCTCCTTGATCTGCCAGCATATCCAAAGCTTCACGACCACTATTGGCCTTTATCACTTTGAAATCTCGATAGAATGTTCGGTAGAGCAGATCCAAATTATCGGGTTCGTCATCCACCACCAAGATTTTGTGCTTAGATGCCTTTTTCCGTCGACTACGCTCTCTAACTGCCATGCATCAATCTCTCATCTAGGCCGAAATATCCATCCCGGATACGTTATTTCGCGGTAGCGAACAACAGGTTAGTTCGACTGCTCGAACCAAACGAACCGTGCGTTAAAAAGCAGAGAAACCTCTTAAGCACTGAGGCCGCTATGCAACGCCTTACATAAAGTTCCCACCCTCTTTCGAGTTTTTACTATGTCCCAGGCTAATGCCGAGCCCGCCTTGTCCCCCGACTACCAACGGGAAGACACACGGCGGCCCTTTCGCATTCGCGCCGCTCAGCGAAAAGATTTGCCCCAAATCGTCAGCGTGCTGTTAGCCAGCTTTTACCCCCAGACTCAATCGACGCAGTGGCTATACTGGCTAATGCACATCGGCATCAAAGAAGACATCAAAACCCGCCTCAACACGCCCGCCAACCAGTACGCCTGCCTCGTTGCTACCGCCGTAGAGCCTAGCTCCGGCCAAGCAAAAGAAGTCATTGGCACAGCCGAAATTTCTCAGCGTCCCTGCGAAAGCTGGCGATTCTTTCCGCCTAAGCGAGCCTACCTATCTAATCTGGCGATTAGCCATGCCCATCGCCGCCAAGGCGCTGCTAACCAGCTCCTTGGCACCTGCGAATCCATCGCTTTGAGCTGGGGCTTCCACCGCGTTTATCTACACGTCATGGCTAACAACACAGCAGCACAAGCACTCTACAAACAGGCCGGCTATCAACCCTGCGAGGTTAGCAATCCTCTGCTGTCAGGATTAGGACTACGCCCCGAGCGACTGCTACTCTCCAAACACATCTGCTAACCAAACACATTTGCGAAGTGCGCATGTTGCGTGCGCCTATTAAGTGTGAAGACCTGCGCGGATTTACTGAAGCATCTTTCCGTAGAAGAGTGATTTGATTATTCTTTCTTAAAAAAACCTAAAAGGACAGGCCGTCAAATGAAGGCAGAAAGGCTTGGATTCATCTTCTATTGCTCATCATCGGCCTGCCATCGGCTTGGGTAGGCACTGTGATAGAAAAGTTACAGCCTAAAATAATGACATGTACGTAGGCGTCTGGGACGGAGCGCAGCCTTTGTGTACCAGATGTGAAGTACTGACTGCATTGCCATAAAGAATGAATAAAAAGTACTTGTTCTTTCGTGATTTGCAAAGGATTCATATCACATTAGTAGGGTCACACTTTAATGCGCAAAATCACGCTAAAGTGAGTGCCTCAAGATATGGATCTGCAAAGAGCCGCCAAGTCCAGTCTCAAGTCAATTGTTTTACCCGTTCAGCCGCTCAACGATACTGCTGAGTATCGGGCCGATTGTGGGGTATCCAGTAGCTCTGATACCATCGTCTCTCATCCGCTCGTTTCAAAGCCGCTTCGGGGTCAGGCACACAGCGTCAAAGCTTCTATCAAGCAGTCTTGTTCGCAGAGGGCCCCTTATACAGCGGGAAACTGGAAGTTTTTTGGGGCATCCGTGAATCAAGACGCGAAAGTTGACAACGTGGTTGAAAAATTGGAAGGTGGCCAGCTGTGGGTCGTTAACAGCCGCCGTCGAAACGGCCTGATTGTATTACGTGAGTTTCATGCCGAATTTGCGGGGCCGGGTGCTGCCGTGGGGAGCAGCCTAGACGAAGATATCGTCAAAGTTATTCCTATTGGCAACCTTTCACTCCTAGAACCCGACTCCCACGAAGCGCATCAAAACGCAATCAAGATTCGATTGCAGTGGATTCGCCTCACCCAAAACTTCACTGACCAGCCCGAACCCGATGACCGGGCCCGCATGATTTTGGAGCAGTTCAAAACTTACTTTGACCAGGCCACAGTAGACCTAGTCCCAGACGAAGCCTTCGCGCTTCTAGTGGGTGTTTTGCCTCAAACTATTCGCCGGGTTCGCTCTAAATTTGTTTGGTGAGTTTGTTTGGTGGCCTGAGCTAGTACCTTTTTTCAAGCTCAGACTTTTTTCAAGCTTAGACAACGGAAGCAGGGACTGTTGACCCACTACGGTCTGTGGTTTCAGCTGTCTGTCTACTGTTTGCCTGCTTACTGGTCAGTACCTGCCGCAGATTTGACACGGTTCGCCTGTTCTCAGCAGCCGTGCCGATGGAAATCCGTAACCCGCCGCCCGTAAGGCGAACTAGCGTACCGGTAGCCTGCAACTGCTGATGTAGATAGTCTAGGCCTGCTGCTTGGGATTGGAAGCCTAGTTCTGTCATCCCTGTGTCACTTAGTCGGGCGTAGATAAAGTTGCTGTTGCTGGGCCACAGTCGCAGGTGAGGGTGCCCAGATAGGGCCTGGATGAGCTGCTTTCGCTCGGCTAGGATGTCCGGGATTTGCGCCAATAGCAGCTCGCTGTGGGTTAGCGCGGCTTGGGCGGCAGCTTGAGAAAAGCTAGGCAGGTTGTAAGGTAGCCGCAACTTTTCTAGCGTACAGATGATGTCGGGATGGGCGATGCCATAGCCCACTCGATGTGCGGCCAGTCGAAATGCTTTCGAAAATGTTCTGGTGATCATCCAGTTCGGACGGCTAAGCGCTTCGGCCAGCGTGGTGTGCCCGCTAAATTCAAAATAGGCTTCGTCTACCACGACCAATATGTCTTCGGGTAGCTGCTTCATCCAGGCTAGCTCTTGGGCGGTGAGCGCATTACCCGTCGGTGAGTTGGGATGCACCATGAAGACGACTCTGACAGGCGCAGTGGATGGGTTCGACGGGGCGTGCGACTGAGCGATCGCACTATCAGCCGCCGCCAAATCCGCTTCAAACGTCTCTTCGTTGCGAGCCACCCCGTAAACGGGCACACCCAGCGTTTTGGCCAGAATGCCATACATCGAAAAAGTGGGCTCACTGACCAAGATGGACCCATGCCCGCCCAGGCAGGTCGCCATAATGATGGAGCGAATTAGCTCGTCGGAACCATTGCCCAGGGTGATATTGGCCAAGGAGATGGCATCGGGCGAAATCTCACTAGAGCGCACGGCATAGTCCAGCACGGCCTGCTTGAGCTGAAGGTGACCACCATCTGGGTAGCGATTGGCTGCGATCGCCTGTTCATACTGCGTCGCCAAAGCCGCTTTCAAATCATCTGGTAAATCAATCGGACTTTCGTTGGTATCTAGTCCGTCTAAGGCTTTTACCGGTTCTTCTATTGGATGAGGAGCGCTGTAGGCTGAAAATTTTGCTAGGTCGGCGCGGAGGAAAGACATAGAACGATGAAAAGAAAATCGTTGGCTTGTAGGGCCTATGCATGACTAAATCTCGACTGGCAAAGCAAGTCAGAAAAGCCAGCTGAGAAGACCCGCTAAGAAGCTGTATGAACGCATTTTACAGTAACGCATCAGGAAGATCGGCCATCGGGTATCATGACAGCCGAAGCTTGCCCACCCTCAATCTTTTACACCTGCTTATGTCCGAGCCAATTCGCATTACCCTACTGCCCGGAGACGGCATCGGACCCGAAATTATGGCCGTGGCGGTCGCCGTTCTCAAGCAGGTCGGCCAGCAGCAAAACATTACTTTCGACTTTACAGAGGCGATGATAGGGGGCGTCGCCATTGACGCGACGGGGTCTCCCCTGCCTGAGGAGACGCTGACAGCCTGCCGCCAAAGCGACGCTGTGCTACTCGCCTCCATTGGTGGCTATAAGTGGGATAGCTTGCCTAGGGCTCAGCGCCCCGAAACTGGCCTGCTGGGGTTAAGAGCTGGGTTAGGCCTGTTTGCCAATCTTCGTCCAGCGACGATTTTGCCGCAGCTACTGAGCGCGTCTTCCCTGAAGCCGGAGGTGGTCGAAGGGGTCGACATCATGGTGGTGCGCGAACTCACGGGCGGCATTTACTTTGGTCAGCCCAAGGGCATTTTTGAAACGGAAGACGGGCAGCAGCGAGGCGTGAGCACGATGGCCTACACCAGCGGCGAGATTGACCGGATTGGTCGGGTCGCCTTTGAGGCAGCGCAGAAGCGTCAGGGGCGGCTGTGCTCTGTCGATAAGGCCAATGTGTTGGAGGTGTCTCAGCTGTGGCGCGATCGCATTACGGCCCTCAGCGCCGACTACCCTCAGGTCGAGCTTTCTCACCTATATGTAGACAATGCAGCCATGCAGCTCGTGCGCGCCCCAAAACAGTTTGACACGATTGTCACTGGCAACTTATTTGGCGATATACTCTCCGATGCTGCGGCAATGCTCACAGGAAGCATCGGTATGCTACCATCTGCCAGTCTGGGCGAGAGTGGGCCTGGAGTTTTTGAGCCGGTCCATGGTTCGGCGCCTGACATCGCTGGGCAGGATAAGGCCAATCCGCTCGCTCAAGTGCTAAGCGCAGCCATGATGCTACGCTACGGGCTAAATCAGCCCACTGCCGCAGACCAGATAGAGCAAGCTGTTCTTACTGTGCTCGACCAAGGCTATCGAACTGGAGACATTATGTCTCCTGGGATGACAGCTGTGGGATGCCAAGGGATGGGTCAGGCCCTCGAAAAAGCGCTGGGCTAGCTTTAACCTAAGCCAGGAAGATTCAGACTAAATAGTACAGCTGTATAGTACATTTGAACCGGAGTGAATGCAAAGCCGAATGAGCACACTAACTATGTCACCTGAAATGTTGCACAGTACAAACAACGGTACGACTGATCGCCTCGCCTTCGGAGATGACTCAGTGCTTCTCAATCCAGAGCTAATTAAAGCAGCACGGCACATCTATCGCACCTTTTATGAAGTCCATCCTGAGGTGATGCAGCGCCCTATCGGAGTTGCCATCGGTCGGTTCAACCATCGTGGCAAGCTGGTGTTTGGTGACAAGCCCGTTTTGCTGCCCCAGGAGTGCTTTGTCCCCTTCAGCCAGATTGAGCCCACCCTAGGCTAACGCCATCCCCCAGGTTTCGTGGCATCTGGTCACACCCCCAATCGCCACTGAGTTCAGCGACTATATCCAAATCATCTAGCCTTGAGAGCCCTCTCAAACCCATCAAGGCTAGATTTTTTGCTGTTTGCGCGCCAGCGGCTGGGCACCTTAACCGTGGTCTCTTTTACCAACGCGCTACGCCCGCGCCCGCTTCATGGATCTTGCTACAGCAGATGCACTCGTTCCGGTGCTAATTGTTTTTATCTTTGGCGCTGCCGTTGGGAGCTTTCTAAACGTTGTCGTCTACCGGCTACCTGCAGGGCTCTCCTTACTGTATCCACCTTCTCGCTGCCCTAAGTGCGAGCAGCGGCTCAAGCCCTACGACAACGTCCCTGTGCTGGGCTGGCTCTGGCTGGGAGGTCGCTGCCGCAACTGTAAGCGACCCATTGCCGCGCGCTACCCCATGGTGGAATTTGCGACGGGCTGCTTGTTTGTAGCTGTGTTTGGTCTGACGGGTGTGACTTGGCAAACCCCTGGCTACTGGCTGTTTGTGTGCTGGCTGCTGGCATTGGCCCTGATCGATTTGGACACGATGACCCTGCCGAACAGTCTGACCGCTTCTGGGCTGTTGCTGGGTTGGGGGTTTCAAGGCTGGATGAGCTATCTGGCCACGCCGACGCCTGCGGGTGCGCTCAGCGGGGCGATGGCAGCGGTGATTGCCAGTATTTTTGGTCTGTGGCTTTTTGATTTGGTGGGGATTGCGGGGAGCCGGGCCTTTGGGAAGGCGGCGATGGGGGGTGGCGATGCCAAACTGGCGGCGATGATGGCCGCATGGCTGGGTTGGTCAGGACTCCTGCTGGCTACTTTTTTGGCGGCTGCGGTCGGAGCGCTGGTCGGCAGTAGCGCCCTTGCACTCGGCGTTCTGAGCCCTAAGCAGCACATTCCCTTCGGTCCTTATCTGGCAATCGGTGCTTTGTTTACGCTGTTTTACGGTGATCAGCTCATCGGCGCTTATTTAGCGATTTTCTTTCCGATGGGGGGGTAGCTGCATGGGCGATCGCCTGCATAACTTCCCGGCAAAATTCCCCAGCAAAATTTCCATGGGTGGTAGCAACCCAGTAGGATAGATAGGATAAGTAGGAATTTGCCTTACAAAGGTTTAGACGTTGGGTACTTCCTGCTAGCAGGTGTTCCAACGTGGGCACTTGCGGGTCGGGTTGCTTTGCAGACTGTTGTTTGTAGCCTTCAGGAGTGTCGTCAGCAACTCGGCGAAAGCTACAGACACCATGAATGAGCAAAAAAATGTCCCTCTTTGACTGGTTTGCCAATCGCAAGAAAACCGGCCTCATAAGCCAAGATCGGCACGAGCGTGAAATTGCCGATGGGCTGTGGACCAAGTGTGAGCGTTGCGATGTTTTGACCTACACAAAGGATTTGCGGGCCAATCAGCAGGTCTGCCCGGAGTGTGGCTACCACCACCGGGTCTTCAGCGTAGAGCGCATTGAGCAGCTTATTGATGAAGGGACTTGGACCCCGTTAGATACCCAAATTTCGCCGCAAGACCCGTTGCGCTTTCGCGATCGCAAAGCCTATTCTGATCGTATTCGCGACACCCAAGCCAAAACCAAGCTAGTCGACAGTGTGCAAACGGGCCTGGGAAAAATCCAGGAGCTGCCCGTCGCCCTTGGCGTGATGGATTTTCGCTTTATGGGCGGCAGCATGGGCTCAGTGGTGGGTGAGAAGCTGACCCGGCTGATCGAACGCGCCACCGCCGAGCAGCTGCCTGTGATTATTGTCTGCGCTTCTGGCGGCGCGCGCATGCAAGAAGGCATGCTCAGCCTCATGCAAATGGCTAAGATTTCAGCTGCCTTAGAGCGCCACCGGTCTGCCCGTTTGCTCTATATGCCTGTGCTTACTCATCCCACCACGGGTGGCGTGACTGCGAGCTTTGCCATGCTGGGTGACATTATTTTGGCGGAGCCCGAAGCGACCATCGGCTTTGCCGGACGGCGCGTGGTAGAGCAAACCGTTCGAGAAAAGCTACCCGACGGTTTCCAAACGGCTGAATACCTGCTCAACCATGGCTTTGTCGATAAGATTATTCCTCGCACGCAGCTCAAGCAGACCCTGGCCCAGATAATACAGCTGCATCAGCCTGTGAAGGGAAAGGTGCCGGTTGTTGTCAAGCAGGTAGAAACGGTGCTCAACGGCGCTGAGTAGCTAGTCTGGCAGATAGTTCGCTAGCCAAACTCAGGAACACGCTCCGTCCCGGAAAAGCGCTGCTCGCCCTCAGGCGTTCCCCCCTTATCGCCCTATTCATGGCATGATAAAGGCATCATTTGATTCAAACTGTTGATTAAAACTGTGTTGGATCACTGCTGTGTTGCGTGGCTAAAAAGCAAACATAAACAATGAGAAAGATATTCAAGAAATGCACTGGACTGGTAGCAGTTGCTGTCTTCCTACTGGCGGGGCTACTGGGCGTAGGCACTTTTGCTGGAGAGGCGATCGCGGCTGACCTAGATGCTACAACCCGGACGATTCCGCTGAATGCAGCGGGAGATACGGTTACGCTGTCGGTCGAAGAATTTACCCGAGGGCAGCGCAAGTTTAACCAAGCCTGCGCGATCTGTCACCTAGGCGGCATTACCAAGACCAATCCAAACGTTGGACTAGATTCGGAATCCTTGGCAGGCGCCTTTCCTGACCGGAACAACCTCGAAGGTCTTATCGACTATCTCCACAACCCCACCACCTACGACGGTCTTGTCGAAATTTCTGAGCTGCACCCCAGTACTCAGAGCACTGACATCTTTCCTAAGATGCGCAACCTGACCGAAGATGACCTCAAAGCAATTTCAGGTCACATCCTCCTGATGCCGAAGATTCGCGGCGACCAGTGGGGCGCTGGAAAAACCAAGTCGCTCTAATGCGAGATTGCCGTTAAGTCTGTTCTATCGGTAAAAAATACAAACCGGTCTAGTCACCCACAAGGCACTACGCGTAGACACTACACCTAAAGGGTCTACAAACGTCTACAAAAGACTACACTTTAAGCGCAGAGAGGGGCTCCCTCCCTGCGCTTTATCGTTGCGATGACGCGGATATGATCACTCGAAGAACGCTGCTATTAGGAACAGCTGGCTTGGCCGTTGGCAGTAGTATGCTCACAGGCTGTAGCCCACAGGCCGATACTCTCCGCATGACGCTCCTAGAAGGTGCAATCCCCACTGAAGTGATCAAACAATTTCGCCGACAGACTGATGAATCTGTGCGGCTAAAGATCCTGCCTCAAATGCACCGGGTGTTTCAACAGCTCCAGCGTTGGCAGCAGTCTCCTGAAGCGACAATGGCGCTCTGGCGGCGCTTAGTCCCTTTGCGTTCAGAGCAAACGGCTCCCCTTACTGATAGCTTGGTGAGCTTGGGAGACTACTGGTTGACGGAAGCGATCGCTCAAAACCTCATTGAGCCACTCGCTATTTCAGAAGAAGCTTGGGAGCGTTTGCCCATACAGTGGCAGCAGTTTATCAGTCGAGATAGCCAGGGCCAGGTCGCCGGACAAACCGCCACACAAGACAGCGCAGCCCTTCAGCGCTGGGCTGCCCCCTACAAAGTTCAAGCGCTGACCATTGTTTACAGGCAGAGCCTGACTGAAAGCCAACCCGGTTCTAACAGCCCCTATCAGACCTGGGAAAATCTGCTCGATGCCCGGCTCAATCAGCACATCGCCCTCCCAGACCATCCAAACATTATTCTCGGTCTGCTTCAAAAAATACAGTCAGGCAGGTTTAACAGTAGTTTTGACAGCGTGGTAAACAGCAGCGCCTCTATTCCGCAGCTGACAGAACAGCTTCAAAAACAGTTTGCTGAGCCGTTCCAGCGGATAAATCAGCAGGTCAAAACCTACGATAGCAGTACCGCCCTCAAGGCATTGATCAACGAGGATGTACAGGTGGCGGTGGCGTGGTCCAGCGATGTGGTGACGGCACTTCAACGATATCGTGACCTCAGGGCGGCGATTCCTACTGACGGCACTTTGCTATCAGCGGATATGTGGGTTCAGCCCGTAGGGACTGACCTCAGCGCGGCGGCTAAGCGGTGGATAGATTTCTGTTGGCAGCCTGGGCCCGCGGCACAGATTTCAGTCTCTGGGAGGGGCATATCGCCGGTTTTTTTGAGCGATCAGGTTGCGCTTCCAGAGGTGCTGAGCGGCAGTTTGTTAGCAACTGCCGCCTTAGAGAAGAGCGAACCGCTTTTGCCGCTACCTGGCAATTTGCAGTCGGCCTATTTTTCTGCGTGGCAGCAGCTCAGAAGCAGCTGACGGTTGACAGGCTATAGCCTGGTGAATAAGTGGTCTTCTACTGGCGAACGTAGGTTTGGCAGGGGAGTGGGGCCGCTGTGGAGTCTGGCTGCTGAATGCCGCAGAGGTAGGCGCCTCTCAAGGTCACTACTCGCGGCGTTTGCAGACCATCTGCGGCCCTCGCGTCACGACAGTTGCCCGCATCTCCTGTATGAAATACCCGCAGGTGGTAGCCATCTTTTTGCGCAGCGCTGCCAAACTGCGAGACAAAAGCGTAGCGCCGAAAGTAGCCCAGCTGCTGCCAGCCACCTTCGTTGACTATCACATCGACGTAGTTGAATCCTGTAGGCGTTTGGTACGCCTGCCACTGAGCGACCAAGTTGTTCAGCTCGTAGCGGCGATTGAGCTGATCTTGTATCCAATACAAGCTGGGTTGACTCAGGTTGGTACGAGACAGTCGGGCTTCTGTCGTGACTAGCTCACCTTGGGTAGGCGGTAAAAATAATGAGAGCTGGACTAGCTCGGGGAGAGGACTCTGTGCTAAATCTTCTCGCCGTAGCTGGGGGATACACAGTGCCTCGGCAGGCATGGCATTGGAGGGAGACTCCGTTTCGATATCAGGTGCGACATCGGGAGCGGCTTCAGTGCCTACCTGTGGCTGAGCGCTGGCAGCCGTCGCCAAAGACAAGACCACGGCCGCACAGATGCCACTTAATAACCGGTGTCTCTTCGGGTTATTTCGCCAACTCATGGACCCATGCCTAAGTTTTCAATCGCGTGGCTAATCGTCCAATATCAGCTGAACTCGGTGAATGTGACCGAGTGCCATGGTTTGACCGCTCACTGTCTCTAGCATAGTCGCTACCCCCTGAGGGCGCAGCAGGCTGCCATCGTTCCGGCAGCTTCCCACGTAGCGAATCGTACGTGTTCCGGTGTCACTGAGTCGCGATCGCACCGCTACAGGCAAGTCAGTCAGCGATGCCGGGTCGACCAGTGAGAGTTCGAAGAGGTGCGATCGCAAATTTACCTGCTTTTGTTTGCCTGACTTTGTCGTCTTCGTCTGCAAAATTTCCTCAGCAGCCAAAATATCAGTCACCCACTGCTCCCACGCTGTTTCGTCCGTGTCGGTCTTCACCGCGAGCAAATAGTCTGCGCGCGCTAGGCACTTCGTCGCCGATGGCAGCTGCAGAGAAATTTCCGCCACGTCATAAATCGGCACATTTGCTGGCAGCCGCGCTTGCAAACGGTCTCTGAAGTCGGCTGGGTCCACTGGCTCAGTCAGCTCAAAGTCGATAATTTCACCGGTGCTTGTGAGCCCTAGTGAGAGCGCATTGGCAGGCGAAATTCGCGGTCCTGGGTGAAAGCCGCCAGTGAACGCAATGGGTAGAGACGCCCGGCGAATCGCTCTATCCATGAGCCGGGCAAAGTCCAAATGGCCAATCAGTGCCATGTCTCCCAGCTTGCCTACCCAGATGCGCAGGCGCTGAGCGCGGGTCTGGTTGGGTTCAAAGTGACCGGTAAATGCAGGAATCACCGGTGGGGGAACAACGATGTTGTGACCAAAGTCGGGGCCGCAGATACCGCAGTGAGAACAGCCCTCAAAAGAGCAGTCCGGTACGACCGCCGCTTCTAGTGCGCGCCTAAGATCTTCTTGTAGCCACTGCTTTTCGATGCCGGTGTCGATATGGTCCCAGGGGAGTGGCTTTTCTAGCACTGCGGTCATGGCCTCGGTGACCCCTTGCATCCCCTGCGCTTCACTGGCAATGCTTTCATCCAGATTCCACTCACCGCTCTCTACCTGACGATACTGCCAGTCGAGCCCGGCATCGGCGATCGCCTGGGTCCAAGCGCCAAAGGCTTTTTCCAGGCTCTCCCACCAGGCATCCATGCCCGCGCCTAGCTCCCAAGCCCGCCGGACCACCGCCGACAGCCTGCGATCGCCTCGACCCACAAAATTTTCCATCGCCGAAATGCGAACATCGGTAAAGTTCGCCTTCACGCCGCGAATCGTACTCAGCTCTTGCTGCAAGAGGGCCTGCTTACGCTGAAACTCTTCTGTCGAGACTGAATGCCACTGAAACGGCGTGTGGGGCTTCGGCGTCAGGTTAGAGATGGTGACGTTGAACTTTAGCGCTCTGCGTCCTTTGATAAAGCACTCACGTCTGAGCCAGCGAATCGTTTCTGCAATGCCCAGCACGTCTACATCTGTTTCACCGGGCAGACCGATCATGAAGTACAGCTTCACCCGCTCCCAGCCCTGTTCGTAGGCCGTCTTGACGCCCCTTAGCAGCTCCTCATTGGTCAGGCCTTTGTTGATGATGTCCCGCATTCGCTGGGTGCCCGCTTCTGGCGCGAAGGTCAGCCCCGTCTGCCGCAGTCCACCGACGATATTGGCAATATTTTCATCGAAGCGGTCTACTCGCTGACTGGGCAGCGAAAGGTTGATATTGTCATTTTTTAGGCGGTTCTTGATTTCTACGCCTACCGCAGGCAGTGCCAAATAGTCGGAGCAGCTCAAAGAAAGCAGCGAAAATTCGTTGTAGCCCGTCTCGCGCATGCCGCGCTCAATCGTATCAATGACTTCCTCAGGCGGCACATCCCGAGCAGGACGGGTCAGCATGCCCGGCTGACAGAACCGGCAGCCGCGAGTACAGCCTCGCCGAATCTCCACCGTGAGGCGGTCGTGAACGGTTTCCACGTAGGGCACTAGGCCGATGGAATAGGCAGGCATCGGCGGGGCCACCCGGCGCAAAATTCGCGCTGGTACATCGTCGCGATTGGGATGAACTGAGCCGTCAGGGGCCATATCGTAAAAACGAGGGACGTACACCCCCGGCACCTGCGCTAGGTCCAGCAAAACCTGCTCGCGGGTCAGGCCAGCCGCCTTGCCCTCTTCGAGCACCAGTCCAATCTCAGGCAGCAGCTCCTCCCCATCTCCCAGCGCGACAAAATCAAAGAAATCCGCATAGGGCTCAGGGTTCGACGTTGCTGTTCCACCCCCCGCAAAGATCAGTGGCCAGCTTCCCGATTCGCTATGCCAGGGGCCTGCTGCATCGCGCTCTCGCCACGTCAGCGGAATCTGGGCAAGCGACAGCATTTCTAGGATGTTTGTCGCGCCCAGTTCGTAGCTCAGGCTAAATCCTAAGATGTCGAAGTCGCTCAGCTGACGGCGAGACTCTACGGCAAAGAGGGGGATATTAGATTCTTTTAGCTGTTGGGCGAGGTCGGTGGCGGGTAGGTAGGCGCGATCGCAAAGCTGCCGAGGCTGCGCATTCAAGATGCTGTACAAAATAATGTGACCTAGGTTCGAGGAACCCACCTCGTATATTTCCGGGTAGGTCAGCACCCATCGCACCGCCGCCGGAGACCAAGGTTTGTGAACCGCGCCCTGTTCATTTCCTAAGTATCGAGCAGGGCGTGAAATATCTGCATTTAGCAGCTCACTAACAGGCATATTCACAGCATCAGTTGTAACAGGGGGCACGAGCAGATCCAGCTATACAGTGTAGCTACAAAAATTCTCAGGCTTTCACTATAGCAAGTGTCTTTAACAACTCAGAGCATATTGCAAAGCACCTTCTCGCAGCGCAAGAAGGTGCTTCATAACGGAGCCGCTTTCATCTCAGATTACTACGGCTTTACGATGGCTGCTTTCATCTCTGACTGACAATTTTGCTTTCCGCCGAAAGGTACGCAGGATGGCCAGTGAACCAGGATGGCCAGTGAACCAGGATGGCTAGTAAACATTGAGCCTATGCAGCAAGCGCAGGCGTCTGGTCGACCATGGTAAAGAGGCGGTCGAGTTGAGTGAGCTCGAACACGATTTTGATGGAGGGGGGAGCGGAACAAATGCTCAAGCGCTTGCAGCGGGGCTGAGCAGCATTCAGGGCAGACATAAACGAAACTAGGCCCGCATTGTCCAAAGATTCAACCCGGCTCATGTCTACGACTAGTTCGCTGGGCTGGTCACTACTGACAGCGGAAAACAACTGTTTCTCAAAACTGGAAGCACTTTCCGCGTTCAAGACGCCAGAAGGGCACATCACAGTCACAGGTGCATTAATGCTCGCCATATTACTCTTTCCTCAGTTGGCTTCTAATGAACTTTCGACAGCTTTTTGAATGTCACCAAACAGCGAACAAACTGTTAGATGAACGCTTTTTTGGATGTCTTAAAACGTATGCTTACAAACTTAACGGCCTAAAACTGTAGTGGGCTAGAAAATAGCCGTGCATTTGACTAAATCTTGACCCGTGTTACGACCTTTTTAAAGTTTTGGGTAAGTGAATACACTTAACTTTAAGTAAACTCAACTCTTCAGTGTCAATTGATACAAACCGTGTGAATTCGTAGGCAATTTCTTTTCAAACTGAAACAACCTGGGGAACCCACACCGTAGGATACCTGCTCAGCCCACTAAAATTTCAATCTGGAGCAAAACAGATGTTTTCAACCTTTGGATGGTTGTAGAAGTGGGTAGGCAGCGCTAAGAGCATACGTCTATAAAGATATGCTCTGCTAAATTTTGTTCCCATCTTGACTGAGACACACAGGCATTGTTCGTGTATGTATTCAGTATTTTGTAAAACAAATGAAGAACAAACTCTGTTTAAAGTTGTGGTTTTGGTTGGTATAAAGTCACAGCTATTTTCGAGATTTTCTTTTAAGGACTATGTCCCAATAATCGTCTGCATTGATTCATTCAGACAGAAAACAGATGAAAACGCTTTTGCCTTTCCTCATTCTCGAGAATGATTTCTCAGCTGATGTACCACCCGTTAGTTCTGCACTAAAAACGAACTGTAAAACGTAGATTGACAAGTTGATTGTGACAGTAGGCGTCGTTGATGGTAGCTCCTGCCAACATTAGGAGCTCTCAAGCGGGTAGCTTAATTGGCGCTGCCACCTCAAATAGAGTCACATCCCTACTGGCGAAATGCCGTGAGGATGGTAAGCACAACGCTGCGCAGAGTTTGCATCAAATTTACGAGATCAAATTACGAGAGGCTTTAAACTTGTGTAAGCGGCAAACTGTCTCTCTGGCTGTACCAAAAGCTTTTAATGAAATCGTTAAGCTGCGCGGTCCCGCTGGGCCGCTCAGTGCTATCAGAATTCATCTTGAGCTGTACTAAAAGTGCAAAGAAATCGAGATCGTAGGCCAGATGGAAGGGGCTCAGCGGCCAAATTAGGTCTGGGGCACCTTCGAGGTCGTAAAGCTCTAGGGGAGACTGAGAGGGGTGCTGGGCCGCCTCGGCGATCACTGACTGCCTCCTAGAGGCCGAATCTTCAGGGAGTCCCGCAATCAGAAGCGTTGGGCGGGACCAGCAAAGCTGGCGAGTGCTCATCACCTGTATCGCCTCAGCGTACAGACGAGATGGGCCATGCTCTAGATAAAGAATTTGGGAGGGAACAACACTCATATGCTCCTAGTAGGTTGTATTTATAGGCGGTTTTGAAACTTTGCGATCGCCTGACTGCCTTACTCAGGTAGCGGGCTATTCAACTTTAGAGACGTTAAATTGTCTCAGCGATGAACCTTTTAAGTGCTGGCTCTTTTGACCGGAACAGCTTGACAAGCCTTTGAAAAAAGCTGACGGGGACTGTGAAACTCGCCAAGATATTTAATTTTGGCTAAGATATATTAAAATTCTTTAACGTTTCCATATACTATCACTCCCCCAGAGACGTTTCTGAATAGCGCTACACAATTTAATCCAGGCCGTCGCTGACATATTTGATTCATTGCGACAGTGCCAAGTTCACTCTGGGCTTCATAATTGGTAGTCTTATGTGAAAGGCTTCTCTGGGTTAATAACGTCCACACTTGATATTTACCAAGCCTTTGGCGCCCTACTCGAAACAGTAGAGCCGTAGTCATCGACAGTCATCGACAGAAAAATAAGTCAGAAAAGTCAACCGCCATACCATGTCTACTTCTATCGGTACTATTGAAAAAACCACGACATCGACCGTTCGTAAGATTGCGCCTCGCTACCGAGTGCTCTTACACAACGATGATTTCAATGGAATGGAATATGTCGTTGAGTGTTTGATTGAAACGGTGCCTAGCCTGAGTGCGCCTCAAGCGATTGATATCATGATGCAGGCGCACAATTCTGGCACTGGCTTAGTGATTATCTGTGAGCTAGAGCACGCCGAATTTTATTGCGAATCCCTTTGTAGCAAAGGGCTGACTAGCACCATTGAGCCCGACGAATAGGCGCTTAGCATGTCGCAAGCCGCAAAAAGAATAGCTTCCTGGATCAGACGTCAGAATGCCTGGGTAAGAATTGGCTGCTTTTTGGCGCTGTTGTTGGTGGTGTGGTCCCCGGTGGCGGCGTCTGTGTACTGGTCGCAGGGATGGTTTTACGACTCAGACACTGCTGAGATCTTTGCGCTGGTGCTGCTGTACGTCGGCTTTCTTTTGGGTTTGCCGGTGTGGGGTAGCGCGGTCCATGGCTGGGTGAGCCCTTTTCAGCGGTGTGGTCTTTTGTTTCAAGCGCAAACGTTGCGTGACGGGCTAGTCGCGCTTTTGATCGGCGTTTTGGGTGTGTTTTCGCTCTTTGGGCTAGCGTCGCTACTGGGCTGGGCGACGCCGACGCCACCTAGCCCTCGGCTTGCAAGGTTTGTGCTTGAAGGGCTTGTGATGGCTTTAGCCGTCGGACTGGCTGAGGAATTGCTGTTTCGAGGCTGGGTGCTGGCAGAACTCGAGAAAAATCACACCCCGGCGGCTGCGCTAGCGATGAATGCACTGTTCTTTGCGAGTACTCACTTTATTAAGCCTTGGCCAGAGATTTTGCGGACACTGCCGCAGTTTTTGGGGCTGGTGGTGTTGGGGATGGCGCTGGTATGGGCAAGGCGATCGCCCACAGGCAAAGAAAAACGCACCCGGCTTGGCTATCCAATAGGGCTCCATGCAGGACTGATTTGGGGCTACTACATTGTCAATGTTGGCGGGCTAAGTGCCTACACCGGTCGCGCCCCGGCGTGGGTGACCGGCATCGATAACAATCCCCTTGCCGGACTTTTAGGGGTCGTGCTCCTCGGACTGATTGCCCGTCAGTTTGCCAAAACAGCTCAGCCCAAGACGCAACTCGATGCCCCGCCCTGACTCCTCAGCCTGAAGCCACAAGGTAATAAAGACGCGTAGCCGCTATGGAACAACGCCTAGCACTTCGGCTAGTAAGGCCTGCTGCGCGTGCATCCGGTTTTCTGCCTCGTCCCAGATCCGCGAATGGGGGCCTTCCATCACCGACTCTGTAATTTCTTCGCCTCTGTGGGCAGGCAGGCAATGCAGCACGATGGCTTCTGAATGTGCGATCGCAAGTGCAGCATCGTTAATCTGGTAGGGCTCAAAAATAGGAATCCGAGTTTCGGCGAGATCTTCTTGTCCCATACTTGCCCAGACATCGGTGTACAGCACATGAGCACCCTCAACGGCAGCTTTGGGATCTTGAGTGACGTGCACCTCGCTTTTTCCCTGACTGATATCTGTCGCTGCTGTCACGATAGCCTCGTCTGGGGCGTACCCTTCAGGCGTCGCAACGCGAACATTCATGCCGACCAGGGCGCAGCCGAGTATGAGAGAGTGCGCCACATTGTTGCCATCTCCGAGGTAGGTCATCGTCAGCCCTTGGAGCGAGCCAAACGCTTCTTGCACCGTTAAGAGATCCGCCAATACCTGACAGGGATGCTCTAGATCCGTCAGGGCGTTGATCACAGGGATGCTGGTGTAGCGGGCAAATTCTTCTACTTCGGCTTGGTCGTAGGTACGAATGGCTAGCACGTCTAGATAGCGGTCGAGTACGCGGGCGGTATCGGCAGTGGGTTCACCGCGACCGATTTGCGTTAGGTTGGCGTTGAGGTCGATGACCTGGCCGCCGAGCTTATACATGGCGGACGAAAAGCTGACGCGGGTGCGGGTAGAGGCTTTTTTGAAGACGAGGCCAAGTATTTTTTTGGGGCACTGAGGGTTGATTTTTCCTGACTTGATATGGGCTGCGGTCGTCAGCAGATGGGTCATTTCGTCGGGTGTGAGGTCCGCTAAGCTCAGAAGATTTCGCCCTGTAAGTGCCGCCATATAGTTGCCTACTGTTTGCCTACTGTTTGCTTGCTGTGATCGCCTACTGCGTGCCGCCTACCCCAAATTTGTTGTGCCTACTTTGGGCAGCCGAGTAAACCGTCAATGTCGAGCGATGTGTGAGAACCTTGCTCGATCAGACTAAAACGCTAGCAGATGTTTTGAGAATAGGGAATAGCGCACACCCGATAGCATGGAACAAACAGCTACGCTCAGCGAGCGATAATCAGCGATAAGGACTCTATAAACAGCCCATGAATATCTACTCACAGTTCATTTTTCCACGACTGCTAGAGCTAACGATGTCATCTGACGCTATGACGAGCTATCGTCAGCAGCTGCTGAGCAAAGTCAGTGGAGATGTCTTGGAGATTGGATTTGGTACTGGGTTGAATTTGCCGCACTATCCTGAGGCGGTCACTTCGCTAACGGCTATAGACCCCAATGAAGGGATGAGCGCGATCGCAACTAAGCGAATCGAGGCCAGCAACCTACCCCTACAGACCAGAACGCTCAGCGGCGAGTCACTCCCCATCGAAAACAATCGCTTTGACAACGTCGTCTGCACCTGGACGCTGTGCAGCATTCCCAATGCAAAGCAGGCACTCAGCGAAGCTTACCGAGTACTCAAACCAGGCGGAAAATTTTTCTTCGTGGAACACGGACTGAGCGACGAACCTGGCATACAAGCTTGGCAAAACCGGCTAACCCCCGTTCAGCGAGTCATTGCTGACGGCTGTCATCTCAATCGCCGGATTGATCGGCTGGTTGGAGAGGTGTTTGATGGCGTAGAGGTAGAGACCTTTTACGCGTCGAGTCTGCCGAAAGTGATGGGTTACTTTTACCTAGGCACAGGGCTCAAGGCCGCAGCATGAGTGCGGCACAAGGAAAAAATCAGCCAAAAAAAGTCAGCAAATTCGTACTTATTTCTTTTTGCTGGGTGGATTTAGTGCGTTATCTAACACTTCACGGGCGGATTCTGCTTCGTCTTTTGCATCACGATATTTAAGATTGGTTTGAGCGAAGGTCTTGAGCGTCTTAAAGCCGCTGTTGAGTTCTTCGACCTGCTCCTCTTCAATGAATTCGTCGGTAAACAGTAGGTCGATGAGTTCACGCACTTTGAGAGCGTCTTCGCGGGAGCTTTGGACCTTTACTTTTAGCTTGGCTAAGTTGCTGAGCGTCTGCACTGCATCAACAACGGCGTTTTCCTCTGCGGATGGTTCTGTCTTGGGCTCTTTCACTTCAATAAATTCCTTCGGGTTAAAACCATCGTCAAGCTCGGTGGGGAGCTTACCGTCGTCCATGAGGGCCATTAGCTGGTCCATTGCCTTTTCACGCGCTTTGTTCGAATCGCGACCAGGCACGTCAATCAACACTTCAGGACTTTGGGCGAGGGTGTATTGGACCATGACTCTTTTTAGTAATTTTGTACCAATATTCTAATACGATCCCTGGTGAGGATGGCAGAGAGAATTGGAAGAAAAGGTGGAAACGGGCTCGCGAGGGCGAAGCGTCTCATTTGAGGCAGGCATCACTTTTGGCAAGACCATCATGGTGATACTTAGTACGCCTTTTTGTGACGCTATGCAAGCTTTTTATCAAAACAATTGAGAAAAACAATGAGAGAAATTGCATAGGGTTTTTGGCGAATAGTGCCCGCGATAACAGTCAGAAAAGGCGCCATCTGCAGGAGGGCGTACGGAAATCACTGGGTGAGTCTGAGTGAACCGATAAGATTTTGTTAGTGCATGTACGCACGCTTAGCTGCTAGGCGGCTGACTTAGCTCAAATTTTCTTACTCATCTTTATAGACGATAGATGGGGCCTTTGTAGATGGGTCTCTATAAATGTGCTTAGTATTTCTGTGAAACCGTTTAAGTTTGGAATTTATACTGATCCTCTGTCCGCCGTTCTAGGACGGAGCGAATCACAACGGTCCGTTGCCAGACTATCTGCAGCTGCGATCGCAGCCCTCGCCACACTACAGCTAGGCACCCCAGCCGCCTTCTCAAATCCTACAGCTGAGAATGCTGACGAGAGCTTACAGATAGAAACCTCTGAGCCAGCAGCAGATACCCAAGCGCCTTCTGCTAGCTCTATATTTTCGGGTGCTTCGCAGCGAGGAGATACTGAAAGATTGCGTCAATATCTGCAGCGCCTACGTGACGCATCCGAGGCAGAAGCCGCCGTTGCAGAGCCTGCACCAGGGATAAGATCTGATTTCCCAAGCTTGGGTAGCACAGTTTTCAATGAGCAGCTAGCTAGCTACACCAGCTATATCGAAACGGTAGGTGTGCCCGATATTTTGATCGTGGGCAGTTCGCGTGCGCTGCAAGGAATCGATCCAGAAGTGCTCCAAAGCCGGCTCATCCAGCAGGGCTACGACAGTCCGAGGGTGTATAACTTCAGCGTGAATGGGGCTACTGCGCAAGTGGTGAATTTTATTTTGGGTGAGCTGCTGCCGGGAAACCTACCCGGCGTGATTGTGTGGGGGGATGGGTCTCGGGCCTTTAATGATGGGCGGCGCGATCGCACTTGGGAAAGCTTAGTGGCCTCGCCAGGTTACCAGGCGATTCGTCGGGGAGAAAGACCTGCTGTGGTAGTATCGCCCGACGCTAGCGCAGTGGATGCTCCGGCACCGGTGGTAAATGTCGCAGCTGCAGAACAAGCCCTATCTCGCGCTTCTGTTTCCGATACGATAGATGCTTTGGGTTTTTCGGCGGTGGGCGATCGCTTCGATCCGGCCATTTACTACCGGCAGTTTCCTAGGGTCAGCGGCCAATATGACGGTGCCTATTCTCCTTTCACGCTCTACGGTGAGCAAACGACTGCTCTAGCGCAAGCTGCCAGGTTCGTTGAGAGTCAAAATGCCCAGCTAATTTTTGTAAATTTGCCGCTTAGCAGCAGCTATCTGGATGATTTTCGGCTGTATCACGAAGGTCAGTTTCAGTCCTTTTTGGCAGACCAGAGCGGGGTGCTTGGCTTCAGCGTTGTCGACTTATTGACCCAGTGGGAAAGTCAGCCAGGCTTTTTTGCCGATCCTAGCCATATCAATCAGCATGGCGCAGCGGCGATCGCAGACCAGCTTGCCCAAGACCCCAATCTTTTACTGGCGCTAGATGCAAATGCCGAAGATGCGAATACTGCAGAGGTCGATGCTGTCGAGGCAGGCAGCCTGGATATCCTCTTGTTCGATAGTTTCTTATTCGACAATCGCTTTGGCGATAACAATGACGAATAAACACCGTACGAGGCTAATTTAGCGTTCGGCGAGGGCAAAGACTCCGTGCAAACCGGCAAACTGTTGCATAGAGCACAGCGGTATCCGAGTAAGGCTTTTATATTTGACACCAGCACTCCGGCCGGGACAGCGATTCTCCGACGTTGGGTGACAGTGGCGCCATAGCTCGGCCAGAGACCTTTTCTAAGAGTTTGCTCTCTTAGCACTTAAATACATCCTTTAAAGGCGACTATAGATCAGACATTTAATCATTCATGGAACCCTCGGGCTCAGCAGCTGCTGGGCTCTTTTTTTTGCCTATTTTTCAGCCGTTCTTCCCGAGCGCTGAGAGCCCATCTCAGCCTGCCCGCGATGTCTTCTTGTCTACTTCTGTCCCAAAATAGTTCGATGGCGCGGGCTGTTAACCGTGATGGTTGGCGGTTGGAACCCTGCCTGCTCAAACGATTCGGTCATATCTAGCGAAAAATATTGGTCTAGATAGGGTTCGGTGCTTTTTAGTAGCGTGAGCACATAGGGCGGCATTGTTCGGTAGGCTGCCGATGCTGGGTTCATGTCCATGATGGCAAAGTGACCGCCTGGACGGAGTATGCGGTAGGCTTCGGCTATTACCTGGCGGGCCGCCGCTGCAGGCAGCTCATGAAACATCAAGCAGACAGAGATGAGGTCGACTGACTCGCTGGGTAGTCCGGTCTCTTCTGCCGTTGCATGTAGCCAATGGACCTGACTGCCGGATTTTGCAGCCTGATACTGGGCAACCGCCAAAAAATAAGCTGATAGGTCCATCCCCGTTATATGAGCTGTTGGAAAAGTTTCTTGCAGTGCGAAGCTGCTGGCACCAGCGCTACAGCCAAAATCGACAATGCGCTCAGGCGCCGTTGCCAGACGCGTTTTCAAAATTTGGTGGAAGCTGGCTCGCAGGCTAGCATCTCCCTGCACACCTGAGCGGGCATCGCCCTCGGGCCAAATGCGAGCGTGCACTGCTCGGGCAGCCACGTCGACTTCCATCGCCGGGAGCCAGCCAAGATTGCCCTCTTCGTAGGCGTGGAAGCTGGTGGTGTAGTACTTCGGGTAGCGAATATCAGGATTGGCGATCGCTGCAAGCGCCTCTTCCCAAACGGGATTTACCGCTGTACCCTGATATGCGCGATCGCCTCGTGTCTGAAGCTGCTTTACCTCATCGCGCCAATACACACCGATGCTTTCGGCCCGGTCCATCATCATAGTTCGGGCCCGATGCTTGGCAAACTTGGCCAGCGGCTTAATACTCAGTAAGCCATTCACCACCGAAGAGGCGACATTATCCATATCCACCACCTATCAATACATGCGTCGACGCAGGACATAATCGCATTATCCCAAACCCTGTCTAAACTATGACAAGGCAAGCACAAACCCTTTACATGAATAAACTACAGCCAGAAGCATTTCTTCTGCTGTGCACCGTCGTCACGACTTCCAAAAAGCGCTACTTTAAGCTGGCATAGCCCACGATTCTCACTATGGAAAATATCTACGAGACCCTACTCGATCAAGCTAACCGGAAATCTTTTGAGCTGCCCGGTGCCTATCCCCACTACAACCCCGATCGTCCTGGTCAAGTAGAGCATATCGCCCTAGACCTTATTTTTGACATTCCCGACAAGCGCTACAGTGGCACCTGCACCATTCAAATCAACCCGGTAGTAGACGGAGTAAGCAGCCTCAAGCTAGACGCGGTGGATCTCAACATCGAGAGCGTGAAGATAGGCAGCACTGAGCAAACCTTTGAATACGACGGCGAGCAGCTGCATATCACGCTGAAGCAGCCCACCAAAGCGAGAAAACCCTTCTCTATTGTTATCAGCTACGCGGTAGAAAATCCGCAGCGCGGGCTCTACTTCATCGGCCCAGACAAAGATTATCCCGATAAGCCCGTGCAGGTTTGGACGCAGGGCGAAGATGAAGACTCTCGGTTTTGGTTTCCCTGCTTCGACTATCCAGGTCAGCTGGCCACCTCAGAAATTCGGGTGCAGGTTCCCAAAAAGTTCAAAGCGATCTCAAACGGCGAGCTGATCAATACAGAGAAAAAAGGCAACGACACCGTCTATCACTGGAAGCTGGAAAAAGTTCATCCTAGCTACCTGATGACCCTTGCCATCGGTGAATTCGAGGAGATAGCAGATAGCTGGAAAGGAAAGCCCGTTCGGTATTTCTTTGAAAAGGGACGCCAGGCTGAGGCCGAGCTGACTATGGGCAAAACGCCGCAGATGATGGCAGCCCTCAGTAAGTGGTTTGGCTACGACTACCCTTTTGCCAACTACGACCAGGTCTGCGTCAGCGACTTTATCTTTGGTGGCATGGAAAATACCACGACCACCTTGCTGACCGATCGCTGCCTGATTGACCAGCGAGCCGCTCTAGACAATCAGCGAGCAGAGCCCTTGGTGGCTCACGAGCTGGCCCATCAGTGGTTTGGCGATTTGATCGTGATCAACCATTGGTCTCAGGCCTGGGTAAAGGAAGGCGCCGCGACCTATTCAGAAGTGCTGTGGATTGAAGAGACCCTGGGGCAAGATGAGGCTTTTTACTACCACCTCAACCATGCGAGGGCCTACCTCAGCGAAGATCGTAGTCGATATCGCAGGCCCTTGGTCACCCATATCTACCGGGAGGCCATTGAGCTGTACGACCGGCATATCTATGAAAAGGGCTCCTGCGTGTATCACATGATTCGCATGGAGCTTGGCGATGAGCTATTTACGCGATCGCTCAGCACCCTGCTGACAGACAACGCCCACCGCACCGTCGAAACCATCGACCTGCTGCGCGCCATCGACAAAGCGACCGGACGAAACCTACGCTTCCTGTTTGATCAATACGTGTACAGGGGTGGCCATCCCGACTACAAGGTCAGCTACAGCTGGGATCCCGACAGTAGCCTGGCAAAGCTCACCGTCACCCAAACCCAGGTAGAAGATGGTAAGTCACAGGTGCAGGAAGGGTTGTTTGACCTAAAGATACCGATTGGCTTTGGCTATGTTCAGACAGCTGAAAAGTCGAAGGGGTCTAAGAGCAGCGCCAAAAGCAGCGCCAAGAACGCCCGTAAGCCCGACATCAAAACATTTAAGGTGCGAATCCACGAGCGAGAGCAGGCCCTGTACTTCCCTCTAGAGAAAAAGCCAGACTTTATCAGTTTTGATGTCGGCAATCACTATCTAAAGACGGTAGAACTGGCCTACCCCGTTGCGGAACTCAAGGCCCAGCTCACCCACGATCCTGACCCGATTTCCCGGCTGTTTGCCGCTGAAGCCCTCGCCAAAAAGGGCAGTCTTGAAGCGGTCAAAAGTTTGGAAAATGCGCTCAAGCAGGAGCCTTTTTGGGCGGTGCGGGCAGAGATTGCAGAGCAGCTGGGTTCGGTAAAGCTGGCCCAGGCAGAAGCGGCTTTGCTCAGCGCCATGAAAGACAAGCACCCAAAAGTTCGCCGGGCCGTGGTGACTGCCCTGGGCGATGTGAAAACAGCCGACAGCTACAAGGCGCTAAAAACCATCGTAGAAAAAGGAGATGAGAGCTACTACGTGGAGGCCAGTGCTGTGCGATCGCTCGGCAAAATCGGCACAGCTCAGATTGATGGTAAGTCGAAAGAGAAAAAGACGCTGAAAGTCATTGAGACGACGCTCAAGGACCGTGCAGGGTGGAATGAAGTCGTTAGAAGTGGTGCGATCGCAGGTCTTAGCCAGTTCAAATCCTCTGAGCCAGCGCTCGACTTGCTTATGCCCTACACCGAACTCGGAGTGCCCCAACCCTTGCGGCTAGCGGCCATTCGCGCTCTGGGCACCATTTCTACTGGGCAGCGCAAACCGGTGATTGACCGGATCTTAGAGCGGCTAGATGCCCTATCGCGAGAAGATTTCTTTCTGACTCAGGTAGCCACCGTCGGTGCCCTTGCGCAGATGGAAGTGCAGGGTGCTATCGACATCTTGCGTGGGTTAGCGACCCACAGTCCGGATGGGCGGGTGAAGCGCAGAGCCGATGAAGCTGCCAGACGAGTGCAGAAAAAAGTCGGTGCCGATCAGGCGATCGCGGATTTACGCCAGTCTCTTGATGAAGTGCAAAAAACCAATAAAGAACTCAAAAGCCGTCTGGAAACCCTAGAAGCAAAAGCGAAGTCTTAAGCAAACAGTCAAACTGAAGCAGTTCTCTGAGCACGGCACCACTGAAGATATTCGAAGATTTTATAAATCTACTTTTCAAGGTGCCGGACTGGTTTAACAATCAGACCCCAGACGTTTGCAACAGGTCATTGACGAAATAGCCTTGAACCATAGAAGCTATATTAAATAAACTGAATACGATTGCGCAGAGAAAATTAAGCTAGAGGTCAAGCCGAAAAGGCCACTTGCAAAATCCGTAGCGCAGAGAAAGCGGTGCCTATCTTTGTTCCTGTCTACCTGTCGTATCGTTTTTAGCCCGACGAATGAGCACCCGGATACTAGAAAATCGCTTTGAGCTAGAAAAAGAGCTAAGTCAAAACGACTTCAGCACGGTTTATTTGGGCTGCGATCGCAAACATTTTCAACGGCCACAGTGTTTGGTTATTGGCGTCAACTATCGCCAGCCAGAAATGCGCTACCGGCTAGAGCGCGAGGCACAGGTCCTAGAGCGCATAGGTCGACACCCCCAAGTACCAAGGCTGCTAGCCTACTTCAATCAGCCAAATAGCTCCAAAAAAGCAACCAATCGCCCCCTTTCAGAAAGCGACACTAGCACCGGGCCTAAAACTCCTCCCGAAAAGCACACAAACGAAGGATCTAAAAAGGCTCAAACGAGCGTCTTTTACATTGTGCAAGAGCACCTGTCAGGCCATCCGCTCAGTCAGGAAATCACCCCCGGCAAGAAGCTGAGCGAAAGCTACGCGACAAAGCTTCTACACGACATACTCGTCGGGCTGTGCGCTGCCCACAACCAGGGCGTTACCCACCAAAACCTGCATCCTCGGCACATCATTCGCCAGGACGGCGACGGTCAAATCTTCCTGACGCACTTTGGCACGCTTTACCGGCTAGCCACCAGCGAAATCGCAGCTGACGGCACCCTGAAAAGGGTCACCCCGATCACGCCTCACCCATACCTTGCTCCCGAACAGCTGCAGCCGGGCTATGAGCAGCAGCCTCAGCCAGCGAGCGACCTTTACACCCTAGGGCTGATCGCCATCGAAGCGCTTACCGGCAAGCCGCACTACCACTTTACCTACGACCCCAACAAGGGGCTTTTGTGGCGCGAAGGGGTCGACGTCAGCCTGCCGATTGCAGAATTTATTGATCGACTGGTCCGGCACGATTGGCAAGACCGCTTTCCCGACGCCCAATCAGCGCTGAACACCCTAGGGCTGGTGTGCGCTCGCCATCAGGTCGCTCATAACAGTCGCTTGCCAACCGTTGTCGCCGCGCCTGGTGGCCGGATTTCTACCGAGGCGAAAGCGAACCGCGCAGTTACCTTTACCTTCGGCCACGAGTCGAATACTCTCTCATCGCGTTATCCCTCGGGCAACGGCAATCAGCTTGTACCTGACAACCCCTACCTACTGAAGCTCCTGATTGGTAGCTTGGCTGTGTTGATAGCGATAGGAATAGGTGTGAAAACCTATCAGTGGGGACAGCACAGGCTTACGCAGCTGCCGCAAACCTGGGAAAACTGGCAGACGCCCAGCGCAGACTATCCTGAAGCGACAGCGGAAGAACTCACAGCGGTGCTAGAAGATGGCAGCATTTTGCTGCGGCCAGCAGCGGCAGAAGCCTTCTGGAAGATGGTTGTCGATGCGAGGAAAGACGGTGTTGAACTCTATCCACTTTCTGGCTTCCGCACTGCAGCTGAACTTTCAGAAGCTGCGAGTCAAAACATCGAGAGCGATGAAGCAACTCGCTCACACGATGCTGCCAAAAGCGATTATCCGACCGGATACGCTATTGACATCGGCGGCAAAGACGCTACGACTGACTGGCAGCTCAGCTTTGCCCAAACGGCTGCCTTCCAATGGCTAGAAGCGAATGCAGAGGCCTACGGCTTTGAGCTATCTATTCACGAAGAAGGATTTCCTCGTGCTACTTCCCTCGAACCTTGGCACTGGCGATATGTCAACGATGCTCAGAGCAAAGAAACTTTTGGAATTGCTGAGTAGTCTATTTCGGCATCTACCTGAGCAATAGATCCTTATATTGAAAAGCACTACACAAACATCACAAATATCTAAGTGCTGCTTAAATTTATTTATACATTGACATAACAAATTCGGTACTTCAGTGATATTCTCCATGCATGAAGTCTGCAGATCGTTTAGATATAGGGAAATAAGCGCTTTCGTATCAAGCATATTGAGGTAGCGTCACAGGTTGTGGTTGGTGCTATCTCAGAGCGGTTCTGACCTTTTTTAGACTTTTAGATTTTTCTCTACGCCTTCACTCTGCGCTTTTAGAAGCTGTCTACGCTAGTTTTTTCACTAACCGTTTTTTCATTAGGTCTTCTACCTCTGTTTCCTAACCCTTCGCTCTTCAAGCGTCATCTCCATCAATTTCCATGCAATCCAACAGCGCTCAGCAGCATTTGACGGCTCACTACAAGACTACATTGGGTGTTTTCTTTGTCGTTAGCGGTGCACTAATTTTGGTCTTTAGCGTGTGGTCTGCGCTGCAGGGACAGTTTTCTCCAGCTCTCGGAATTTTAGGGCTCGTGCTATTTGTCTTTGGGTTCTATTGTTTGCATCGGCCCTACTTCTTATTAGAACCTCGACAGCTGACGGTGTATAACCTGCTCGGCATGGCAACCAAGCGATATACGTTCGAGTCTTGGGATTTTGTAAAGGCCGATAGCCGTCGTATCTACATAGACGAAAACGGCATCACCCGTAAGGTTCCTGTCGCCCCTTGGCTTGTGAAGCCTGACGACTGGATGAGAGTTCGAAAGCTGCTGTAGTTTTATGAGCCCGTGTTGGCTGCTCGGTTAATCTTGATTGACCAGTCATCCACAGATGACAGACGAAGTCCCGCCTAGATGAACTATGGGCGGGACTTCGTTTGTTTAAATCGACTTACTCTGAGGGCAAGTCCCTAGATTTGGACGGTTGCAGTGAAAACGTTTCCCTACGCTTGCTCAGAAGTTTTAGAGAGGAACTTTTCTAGCTCAGTGAGTTTGTCTGCATCTATCTTGGTCTGCATCGGGCAGAACTTAGGGCCGCACATAGAGCAAAATTCTGCGGTTTTGTAGATGTCTGCTGGTAGTGTTTCATCGTGATACTCTCGGGCCCGATCAGGATCGAGCGATAGCTCAAACTGCTTGTTCCAGTCGAAGTTGTAGCGGGCGCGGGAGAGTTCATCGTCGCGATCGCGTGCACCCGGACGATGGCGAGCAATATCTGCCGCATGGGCCGCAATCTTGTAAGCAATCAGCCCGTTGCGCACATCTTCAGCATCGGGCAGGCCCAAGTGCTCCTTTGGCGTTACGTAGCAAAGCATTGCCGTGCCGTGCCAGCCGGCCATCGCCGCACCAATGGCAGAGGTGATGTGGTCGTAGCCCGGTGCAATATCAGTCACCAGCGGACCCAGCACATAGAAGGGCGCTTCGGAGCACTCTTCCATTTGCTTTTTCACATTCATCTCGATCTGGTCGAGGGGGACGTGGCCGGGGCCTTCTACCATTACCTGCACGTCGTGCTGCCAGGCGCGGCGAGTGAGGTTGCCTAGGGTTTTGAGTTCGGCAAACTGAGCTTCATCAGAGGCATCGTGCTGGCAGCCGGGGCGGAGAGAATCGCCCAAGCTAAAGGACACATCGTAGCGCTTGAAGATTTCAATAATGTCGTCGTAGTGGGTGTAGAGTGGGTTCTGCTTGTGATGATGCAGCATCCACTGGGCCATAATGCCGCCGCCACGAGAGACAATTCCGGTCAGGCGGTTTTTTACCAGCGGCAGATGCTCTATCAAAATGCCCGCATGGATCGTCATGTAGTCGACGCCTTGCTGAGCGTGCTTTTCGATAATGTGCAAAAAGTCCTGCGCGTCGAGATTTTCGATGCTGCCATGTACGCTCTCTAGCGCCTGATAAATGGGTACCGTCCCAATCGGAATAGGTGAGTGATTGATAATGGCCGTGCGAATTTTGTCTAGGTTGCCGCCGCCGGTGGAGAGATCCATGAGTGTATCGGCGCCGTACTTCACAGCTAGGTGCAGCTTTTTCACCTCTTCTTCAATATCTGACGAGTTGGGAGAGGCGCCGATGTTGGCATTTACTTTGCACTTGCTAGCAATGCCAATCGCCATGGGTTCTAGGTTCGGATGGTTGATATTGGCCGGAATAATCATCCGACCGCGGGCCACCTCGTCTCGAATTAGGGTGGCGGGGAGGTTTTCTCGGCGCGCCACGTAGGCCATTTCTTCGGTGATGAGGCCCTGACGGGCGTAGTGCATCTGGCTGACGTTGGCATGTCCTTTGCGCTTGGCGATCCATTCGGTGCGCAGGGTAGGGCTACCGGCAGCTGGTGTCGTGCCAACAGTCGCTTGATTCGAAGGGGCTGTTTGGTTTTGAGCCGATAGGTCAGCAGATGCAGACTGCTCTGGAGATTGGTTAGCTGCACGTTCATTTGCAGCCGCAGACGGGGAAAAAGATTGCATGTGCGTTAAGCCTCGATAGATAGCAGATAGCTTGCAAAAAGAAGTGTTTTATCGGTGACGAAATTTGAAAAAGCAGGAAATCGTGACGCGGAAACTTGTCTGTGACGGAACGCCCCATGCCCAGTCGCCTACGAGTAGGGCTTGACACGACTGAGTTCGCTGTAGTTGAAGGGCTTCAGGGAGCTGCGATTGAGCGATTTATCCAGCGTGCTCCACACTAAGGTCATGACGGTGGAGACTGTTAGCGCGATCGCAAAACTATTCAGCAAATCTCCGCCTCCAGGCACATTCACCAGCGGTGAAAAGTCAGGCTTCGGGAAAAACAATAGGCCCGACACAATGCCCACCAGTGAACTCAAAAAGGCGTTTGCAGACGTCTGATAGCGGCTATAGAGGCTCACAATAATGGGTGCGATGAGCGCCGCGCAGATGAGGTCTGCAATGAAAAACAAATAGAGAACGCTGTACCCCTGAGCGGCGATGACGACGGCAGGAATGCCCACTGCGACGGTGAGAATGCGCGAGATGGTTAGCACCTGCTGCGGCTGATGGGATAACCGCAGCAAATCGACGGTAAAAACAGCGCTAATGCCATTGAGAAGCGTATCGAGGCTACTCATAACCAACGCCACCGCGAGTAAGACCACTGCCCCGATCAGCCAGCTGGGCACATTCAAACTGCTGAGCAGGTCAAAAAAAGCCGTCGCGCCGCTGAGGTCATAGCCAGCGGCAATCAGCCCCAACAGTCCCGACAAAAACAACAGCGGCAAAATCACCAGAGAAGATCCCAGGAAGGCGCGCCGGACCGTTGGCGCATCTTTGCAGGCATAGACCCTTTGCCAATTGCCCTGATTGAAAAGCTCAGCGGCGATGATGGCGATCATCAGCGTAGCCCCAAACCTCAGCCCACCGATATTGGCAAAGGACATCAGCTCGGGCAGCTTTTCGGCAACGGGTGCAAAGGCAGCACCAAAGCCCCCCAGCCAGACAATCGTGGCCCCAAAGCAAATAAGCAACAGCGGCACAATCACAACGAACTGCAGCGCATCGGTCAGGATAGTGACCTTCAGGCCGCCGTAGGCGGTGTACAAAAATACCGCTGAAATCACCACCGTAGAGGTGAGTAGCAGCGGTACATTAGCCACGAGCTGCAGCGTTTGCGCGATCGCAGTCAGCTCCGCCGCCAAATAGACAAACATGTACAACAGCATCACGGCGACCGTGAGCCAATACATGGCCTGACCCCAGCGGTCGTCACCGCGACGGGCAATCCCGCTACCTTCATAAGTAGCCGTAGCGCCCTGTGCACCGCTACCTATCCGCCCAAACCGATAGCGCACGTACTCATTGAGCGAGTGGCCCCAGGGCATGATCTGCCGCAGCCTCGGTCCAACGATCACGAAGACAAACACCGCCGTCGCCGAGCCAATGCAATAGCCCAAAATGGCCGTCAGCCCGCCAAAGGCAGAGCCTGCTTCCACCGGGCTATACAGTATCCAAGCGCCGAGGGCCGAGGCCGTAATGGTTGCCAGCGCCATAGGGCCGCCGATTTGGTTGCGGCTCACCGTGTACTCTTCCAAATCGATAACGCGGCGACCCAGCTGCGATAGGCCAACTAATGTAAAGGTGACCGCTGCCACCATCATGACAACGACACTTAAACCCATGTATTAAAAAAATCCTTCATGCTTTCCTCCGCTGGCATTACCCAGACTCAGGTTCCGAGGGTATGTTCTCAGCCC
>JBCBIK010000001.1:36283-113323 GCA_038524545.1 Cyanobacteria bacterium J06623_4
GCTTTCCTCCGCTGGCATTACCCAGACTCAGGTTCCGAGGGTATGTTCTCAGCCCCATCTCAGTCGCTCCTCAAGGCCGTTCAGCACTTTGAGCTGATTGTTGAGTCGATAGCGACCGGTAGGAGGGCACCCCTAGCGATTGATTGAAATACTAGCACCCCTTCCGCCCAATTACGCAGAGAGCAATATTTTGATCAATTCGATCACAATAGAGTCACTTAAGTCATTTTCTAGTTACCTGATCTGAATGTTCCGCAATGAGCCTTCATCCTTCATAATGAAAAGGTTTTATTTTTGGTATTCTTTACCCGCCTGTCGCCATGCGTAGCCTTTATTGCGGACAACTCCGAGCCGAGCACATTGGAAAAACGGTCACGCTCTATGGCTGGGTAGATAGACGCCGAGACCATGGCGGTGTTGTATTTCTGGATTTGCGCGATCGCACCGGCACGGTCCAAATCGTGAGTGACCCAGAGCGCACCCCGGACTCCTACCCCGTCGCCGAAGAAGCCCGCAATGAATATGTGGTGAAAGTGGTCGGTAGGGTGACCCAGCGCCCACCCGAATCCCTCAACGACAAACTGCCCACGGGTCAGGTCGAGATCTATGCCGATACGCTCACCATTCTCAACGCCGTGCGCAAGCAGATGCCCTTCCAGGTCTCTACGGCAGAAGAAGAAAATGTGAGAGAAGACCTGCGGCTGAAGTATCGGTACCTGGATTTGAGACGCGATCGCATGGCCCGAAACATGCGCCTGCGCCACGACATTATCAAGTCCATTCGCCGGTTCCTCGAAGACCAAGAAGACTTCATCGAGATCGAAACGCCCATCTTGACGCGCTCTACCCCAGAAGGTGCGAGGGACTTTATTTTGCCGTCTCGGGTCAATGAAGGCGACTGGTTTGCGCTGCCCCAATCGCCCCAGCTCTTTAAGCAGATCCTAATGGTGGCGGGCATGGACCGCTACTACCAGGTCGCTCGCTGCTTCCGCGACGAAGACCTGCGAGCAGACCGCCAGCCAGAGTTCACCCAGCTCGATATGGAGATGAGCTTTATGGACCAGGAAGAAATCTTGGCCCTCAACGAGCGGCTGATTGCCCACATCTTTAAGACAGTCAAAGGAATCGAGATTGCTACGCCTTTTCCTCGGCTCACCTATGCTGAGGCCATGGGCCGATACGGCAGCGACAAGCCTGACACCCGCTACGGTATGGAGCTAGTCGACGTGTCAGATATTGTCAAAGATTCTGGTTTTAAGGTGTTTTCGGGGGCAGTGGCCAATGGCGGCCAGGTCAAGGTTTTGCCCATTCCGGGTGGCAATGACGCGATTTCAAACGTTCGTATTAAGCCCAAGGGAGATCTGTTTAAAGTTGCCACAGATGCCGGTGCCCGTGGCGTGGCTTACATCCGCGTACGAGAGGGCGGCGAAATTGACACTATTGGCGCGATTAAAGACAACCTGACCGATGAGCAAAAGCAGACGCTCCTAGAGCGAACCGGTGCGCAGCCTGGCCATTTACTGCTGTTTGGTGCGGGTGATGTGGCCACGGTAAATGCCACGCTCGACAAGCTGAGACAGGCGATCGCCCGAGAACTCAACCTAGTCGATGAGAGCAAAATCAATCTGCTGTGGGTGACCGACTTCCCCATGTTTGAGTGGAATGCCGACGAAAACCGCTACGAGGCGCTGCACCATCCTTTCACAGCGCCCCATCCCGACGACCTGGCAGACCTCACCACCGCCCGAGCCGTTGCCTACGACATGGTGTACAACGGCTACGAAATTGGCGGCGGGAGCCTGCGCATCTATCAGCCCGATGTGCAGGCCAAGGTCTTTGAGACGATTGGCCTTGCGAAAGAAGAAGCCAACGACAAATTTGGCTTTCTGCTCGAAGCGTTTGAGTTTGGCACGCCGCCCCACGGTGGCATTGCCTACGGGCTAGATCGACTGGTGATGCTGCTGGCTGGGGAGCAGTCTATCCGTGATGCGATCGCTTTTCCAAAGACTCAACAGGCTCGTGATCTGCTCACCAACGCGCCCTCCTCTGTAGACAACAAGCAGCTGAAAGAACTCAGCGTTGCTTCCACCTTTAAGCCAAAGGAAAAAGAAAAGGCTTAGACGTAATACGGCTGATAAAGATGTCTGTATGAAGGCTGCACGCGGAACCCAATCATCACAAGCGAAAAACAAAATAGAAAAATTCCCCCGTCAGGGAATAGACACGCTAGGATTTGAGCAAGCGTCCTAATCTCAATTTTTCATGCTTATTGCGCTGATTATTGTCGTTGGCTTGATTCCTGCTGTGGTCTCTTTGCTTTTAGGCCTGTATGCTCGCAAGTCTTTCCAATCTAATCTGCAGATAGCCGCAGACTACGCTGCTCGCGAACGACTGCGGCACATCTCTACCCGGCCTCGCCACCCCGATGCGCACTATGTCGACGGCCTCGGCTTAGTAATCGGCGACATTACCTGCCAGCTCAATGCCAAATCCCCCTTTATCCGCTGCGCCGCCAACCCGATGGGGCCTTGTGAAGGCTGTCGAGATTATGAAGGTCGCGACTACAGCTAAGATTTTTGTCCCAGCGGAAAATGCTCAGTTGGTAGTGCCCAGCAAGGCGGCGATGCGCTCTATCAAAAAATCTACCTCAGAGTCTAGGGTGAGGTAGTGCACGCAAGCCCGCACGCAGCTGGGCGACAGTAGCGTACGTAGATATATTTTTTCAGCCTCTAGCTGCTGAACGAGGGTGCGGTGACGCGCTGCATCGGGCTTGCCATCAGGTCCTTGGACCTGGAAGGAGACCAGACCTGATGGTGGCGGTGTCTCGCTTAGCAAACAGACTACCTGGGGCAGCTCGCGTAACCCCCGCCAGAGGCGCGCACTCAGAGTGCAAATTCGGTCGTAGCGCACTTGGCTATTGCCCCACGCGTCTTGCACAGCCATCGCCTGGCGTAGCGCACTCCACAGCCCATAGTCAGACGTTGCCACCTCGTACCGGCGGGCATCTGGCTCCCAGCCTGTGGGATTGGCTTGGGCATCGACTTCCACGCCACGCCATCCGATAAAGGTGGGCGTAGTTTCTTCCAGTCGGTCGGGCCGAGTGTACAGCGCGCCCAGTCCTGCTGGGCCACATAGCCACTTGTGACCCGTGAAGGCGTAATAGTCGACGCCCGTCTCTGACAGCTGTGAACCGGGCTGGTCGAGCGGTAGCGTACCGGCAGACTGGGCCGCATCGACCAGTAGGCGGGTGTGAGGCGAGTGAGTATGGCAAAGATCAGCGAGTTCCCGGAGCGGCAGCACCTGTCCGGTATTCCACAAAATGTGACTCACGATCACCAGCCGGGTCTCTGGGCGCAGCGCCTGTGAAATCACCGCCACCGGGTCTGAGCCCGTCAACAGGCTCGACAGCGCGCAGGTGCTGACACTCACGTCATATCGTCGGCTCAGCTCACGTACAGCCGCTACGACACCGGGGTGCTCACAGTCTCCGAGCAAAATATGGTCACCAGGCTGCCAGGGCAGTCCCCAGAGTGGAATATTGCAGCCAACGGTTACATTTTCGGTCAGCGTAATCGTCTCGGGAGAGGTGCCTAGGGCCAGTGCGATCGCTGCTCGAATCAGCTGACTCTCTTCCTGCAGCCACTCATACACTGCCCCAGCGAAGGGGCCGTCTTGCTGAATTTTTTGCTGCGCTTCTACCATGGCCGTCATCGCGCTGTCGGCCATCGGTCCCTGACCGCCATAGTTAAAATAGTGCTTGTTCTTTAATGCTGGAAACTGTGCACGGTGCTGGGCCAGCGTCGACGTCACCGAATCGATTTGGCGGTCAATACTTTCAACCATAAAGAACTCGTTGAGTTGGTATAGTAATCTTCGCTAAGGCCATTTGGCCGGTGCAATCTGGATGCGATTTGGATGTATGCAAACAGCCTAGCGCTGCTTAGCTGTGATCGTTTTACAGTATGCCGTGCCCGTACTGCCCGCAAGCTTGTCTATGCCCTCCTTTAAGTCAGTCATCGCCCTCAGCACTCTCATTCTTCTTGGCCTTACGAGCTGTAGTGCCAAGGTCTCTCAGTGCAACTCGCTGATCTCCACAATTAACAGTGCGCAAGACTTTCGAACGGAGTATGAGCAGGCGATGGGCCAGTCGCTTGAGCAAATCTCTAACGCACAAAATTTGGCAGAGACTAAGTCAGCCGCGAGTCAATATGTCGCTGCCGTCGAAAATGCCAGCGAGAACACTAGTCAGCTTGTGCAGGCCCTTGGCAATCTCAACCTTGACGATGAGCAGCTGGTGGAATATCGCAACCGATACAGCGCGGTGATCACCCAGTGGACTGAGGCGCTAACCTCTGCCCAAGAAGCGATGCAGCGTCTGGCCACGGCAGACACAGAAGCGGCCTTCCGAGACGATTTTGACCAGTTTCAAAAGCAAACCAACAGCGCCTACAGCACAATTCAGGCCACTGATGCCGAAGAGAGCAGCCTGATCGAAGGCATCAATGCCTACTGCGATTCAGCGGCTCAATAAGCGGGATGATAAACGGAACGACCCACGGAACTCACACCATGACATTTCTAAAGCTGATCGATCAGCACCCTCACAAAACGCTAGAAATTGACGGTAGCCAGAGCGGCCCGCTGACAGGCACTATCACGGTTCCAGGGGATAAATCCATCTCACACAGAGCCCTCATGCTGGGCGCGATCGCCCAGGGAACCACCAAAATCAAAGGCCTGCTGCTAGGTGAGGACCCTCGCAGCACCGCAGCTTGCTTCAGCGCTATGGGCGCAAAAATATCAGACCTTGAGTCGGAATGGGTCACCGTAGAGGGCACTGGCGGTCAGCTACAGGAGCCCGATGGGGTGCTAGATGCAGGCAATTCTGGCACGACGCTCAGACTCATGTTGGGCCTATTGGCCTCGCAGCCGGGTCAGTTTTTTGCGGTTACAGGCGATCAGTCGCTGCGATCGCGGCCCATGAAACGAGTGATCGCACCGCTAACCGAAATGGGCGCCTGCATCGCGGGTAAAGCGCAAAATACCCTCGCCCCGCTCGGCGTGACTGGGCAGCAGCTAAAGCCCTTTCACTACCACTCTCCTATCGCTTCTGCCCAGGTAAAGTCTTGCCTACTGCTGGCCGGTCTTTCGATCAGCGGCGACACGACCGTGACCGAGCCCAGCCTCTCCCGCGATCACAGCGAGCGCATGCTCCAGGCCTTCGGCGCAAACCTCTCTATCGAGTCGGAAACCCACAGCGTCACCTTGCACGGCCCGGCAACACTCTCTGGCCAGACGGTGATCGTTCCAGGGGACATCAGCTCTGCGGCCTTTTGGCTCGTAGCAGCCGTCATCACTCCTGGGTCAGATCTACTCATTGAAAATGTCGGCATCAACCCTACTCGAACAGGCATTCTGGATGCGCTCAAAGCGATGGAGGCAGACATCAGCCTAGAAAATGAGCGGGATGTCACTGGCGAACCGGTGGCCGACCTGCGTGTGCGGCACAGCCAGCTCAAAGGGTGTCATATCGGTGGGGCGCTCATTCCTCGCCTGATTGACGAGGTGCCTATCCTGGCGATCGCAGCGCTCTTTGCCACTGGCAAAACTATCATCACAGATGCCGCTGAACTCAGGGTCAAAGAGAGCGATCGCCTGGCGGTAATGGCCGCTGCGATCGCTCAGCTCGGCGGGCACATCATCGAACAGCCCGATGGCTTAGAAATCAGCGGCATGGGTTCAGATGCTCAGCTCACAGCAGTCCAGCTAGATAGCTACACCGACCACCGAATTGCCATGAGCCTGGCGATCGCCGCCACCCGCGCCCCTGGAAAGACGCAAATTCAGCGAGCTGAAGCGGCCGCCGTCTCCTACCCTAGCTTCATCGCAACGCTCGAAACGGCAGCTGCCATGATGTAACCTTTTCGGTTAACTTGCCTGAGATATTCTTTTTCCTAAGCGATTTGATCGCCGTAGCGTTTTCTCAGACAGTTTTACAACCGTTTCTGCGCACGATTCCCCTGTGCCGGGCATTCTAAGAACATCCCCACTGCCCCGATCCCCCATCTTTTAGGGCAAATTACCCGACGAAATCGTATCGAATCGTCATTAGGCGGTCATCGCGTGGTTATCGCACGTGTTTACAAGCTGTTTCGTCAATTGATTCGTCAACTTGTTCGTAAATTGATGTAAACCCTTATCAATACATTTGCGCAGAGATCCTAACTTAAGGACGCAGGTGCGCTAGTTTGTTGCTAAGTTTATCTACTTACGGACTCATTCAGCCAATCAGGGTACTTTCTTTAGAACAACGACGGGTGTGTCTCTTGTTTGTTTCCTTTATTAACATCCTTAGGACCCACCAGGGATGCGAGGGCTAAGAATCGTCCATGCAAAAAATCTTAGTCATAGATTCTCCTGGCCCTAGGCGTACTGACCTAGTGGAGCACCTAGAGTCTGAGGACTTTCTAGTCGACGTAGCAGATGATGGGCCGTCGGGCATTCATGCTGCACGTAGGCATCGACCTGATGTGATTCTGTGCAGTTGGGCGCTGGCTGCGCCAGATACACCCGGGCTCAATGGTCATCAGGTGCTAGAGGCCATCCGCCAAGACGGTGAGCTACTGCTCACACCCTTCATACTCATTACCGACGAAACGGAGCGATCGCACACCCGCCGCGCCATGGAATATGGCGCTGACGATTGCTTAGTGCGGCCAGTCACTCACGCCGACATTTCAAACACGATTGCCGCTCGTATCAACCGGCTACAGGCAACCAATGAGCTATACGTTACGACGCTGCGCAATACTGCCGAGCAAATAAACCGACTAGCCCACTACGACAGCCTGACTGATTTGCCCAACTACCGGCTGCTACACCAGCGACTAAGTCAGGCCATTGTGGCGGCCCACAGCAGTCAGCAGACGTTGGCCTTCATGTCTATCAGCCTAGATCGGCTAAGGCTAGTGAATACCGTATTGGGCTACCCAGCCGGTGATGAGCTGCTCAAAGCATCTGCCCGGCGTATGGAGGCCTGCCTACCCCAGAGCGCCACCCTAGCCAGGCTCACCGCCAACCAATTTGCCGTCTTCCTTCCCAACTTGGAGCGTCCTCAGCAGGCGAGAGAAACCGCCGCCAACCTAATGGACGCGCTCAGTCGCCCTTTCTCGCTGCCTGGGCAAGAAGTCTTTGTTACCACCAGCATTGGCATTGCCTTTTTACTGCACCAGAGCGAAGATCTCTCCACGCTGCTGCGCCAGGCGGATGCCGCCCTAGAATTTGCCAAAAAGCAAAAGAGCAACTATTGCCAGTTTTACCGGTCTGACATGCCGGTGGCCTTCAGCGACCAAATCACCATGGAAACCTGGCTGCGCTATGCCCTTGAGCGCAGCGAATTTGAGGTGTACTACCAGCCACAGCTGAATGTGAGAAGTGGCAATATTGAGGGCAGTGAAGCGCTTATTCGCTGGCGGCATCCAGAGCATGGCTACATCTCACCGGCCAAATTTGTCCCCCTTGCAGAAGATACGGGCCTGATTGTAGAAATTGGCCAGTGGGTGCTGAAAACGGCCTGCACCCAGGCCAGACGCTGGATTAGTCAGGACCTGGGCATCAAGTACGTTTCGATCAATCTGTCTAGCGTTCAGTTCAACCAGCCCAATCTGATCGACTCGGTGAAAAATACGCTGGCAACCACTGGTCTGGCCCCGCAGAACTTGGAGCTAGAGGTCACAGAGACTGCCCTCATGCAGGACGCGGAGTCGGCGATCGCTATCCTAACTGAGCTAAAGGCCCTTGGTATTCGTATCGCCATTGATGACTTTGGTACTGGCTACTCTTCGCTGAGCTATCTCAAGCAGCTCCCCATCGACACCTTAAAAATAGACAACTGCTTCGTGCGTGGGGCTACCCACGATCCCAAAAACCAAGCCATCTTGCAGTCCACTATTGAGCTTGCCCATCGCCTCGATCTCAAAGTGGTTGCCGAAGGGGTCGAAAATCAGGCCGAACAGGCTTTGCTTAGCCAATATCAGTGCGACTATCTGCAGGGCTATTGGGTGGGTAGGCCCATGCCTGCAACCCGCATCGAAGGTGCTTTGAGAGAAGCCAGAGAAGAACAGGCTTCTTTTGTATAGCCTTTGGCTGTATAGCTTCTGGATAGCGTCTGGATAGGTCCGTGGTGTGACTGACTGATGTGTGAAATTCGCGTTGCATTGTGCGTGTGTTGTGCAATGCATCAATGAAAATCAATGAATACCATTGAAGAAATCTCATTATTTCCGTAAGGAGGTGTCAAAAAGCACCGTAATTTCTCTAGGGTAAGTGGGCATATTAAACACACAACGCCTTAACGGTTTCTTCGGGACCGCGCTTTTTCTATGATGAATCAGCTTAACAACTGGCTTTGCAGCATCCGTACATATGCTGACCTAAGCCCCGACCTCACCCTTCGCCGCCAGATCAACCAGCAGATGGAAGATCGTGGCCGCGCTTTGCTAGACCTTACGGACTGGTGTGCGCTTTTCTCTACGGAGATAGCAGACAGACCTGTGCTTGCCTTTGTCTACCGCCAGTTTGGCGACTATTTGGGCATTGAGTTTGGCCGTATCAGACCTAGCGACCAGCTCATTGCTGACCTGCAGCTACCGCTGGTGTGCTGGCATGACTGGGCGATAGATTTTTGCGAAGACTTTTGCAATCAGTTTCAAGTCGATTTGAGCGATCGCTTCGATGAGGCCAACTTCGATACGGTGGGCGAACTCGTTGCGTTTCTGATTGAACAGGCACCCCCACCTGTCTCCACGAAGCAGGAAAACCTGGCTATGGCAGGCGTCCGCTAGCCACAGCTGCTTTGTTAGATTATTTAAAAATCCATTACGTTTAGGCGATCATACCCACGACAGTTTGATAGGCTTTGAAAAAGTTTATTAAGCCGTATCTGAGTCATCCGTCTAAGTTCGGAGATTTCTAGCGAGGCTTCAGAAGAGATTTCAATGCCAAGAACTCAGAAAAACGACAACTTCATTGATAAGTCATTTACGGTCATGGCCGACATGATTTTGAAGATGCTGCCTGCCAAGCAGCAGGCAAAAGAAGCGTTTGCCTACTATCGCGATGGCATGTCTGCCCAAGCAGACGGAGAATACGCCGAAGCGCTAGAGAACTATCGAGAAGCCCTCACTCTAGAGGAAGACCCCTACGATAAGAGCTACATTCTTTACAATATGGGCCTTATCGAAGCGAGCAACGGTGAGCACCAAAAAGCCCTTGAGCTGTATCAGGAAGCGATTGACCTCAATCCTAGGCTGATTCAAGCACTGAACAATACTGCCGTGATCTATCACTATCAGGGCGAACAGGCAGAAGCGGCTGGCAACAAAACTGAAGCCAACACGCTATACGACGAAGCGGCTCGCTACTGGATGGAAGCAATTCGGATCGCGCCCAATAACTACATCGAAGCTCAGAACTGGCTTAAAGTAACTGGCCGCATGAAGCTAGACATGATCTAGCCGGGTGAGCGCGACTTGATTGGGTGACGACTTGATTCGGGGTAGGCGGTAAGCGCCCTGGTATTGGGCAAAAAGTCCGATACTATAAAAAACGTTGCTTATTTCTTTTGCCCAGAGCGGTGTTACCCAAGTCATGATCGATATTGAGCAGGTTCGCAAAGTCGCAAATTTGGCCCGTCTGGAGCTGAATGAAGCCGAAGAAGCACAGTTCACAGAGCAGCTGAACGGCATTTTGGAATATGTGCAGCAGCTGAACGAGCTAGACACTGAGGATGTGCCGCCTACGACGCGGGCCATTGAGGTGAGCAACATCACGCGCCCAGATCGGCTTGAAGTCTTCACTGATCGGGAGGCCATCTTGGACAGCGCACCGGAAAGGGAGGAAGATTTCTTCAAGGTGCCTAAGATTCTGGGCGGTGAGTAGCTGCTCGGTCTGTAGTTTGGACTGCGGTTTAGACTGCAGCCCCGATCGCTCTGATTTTTACCGGGCTGTGTCCCACACGGCGGTTATGAAGACGCCGAGCAGGCCTGTCACGAAAATAAATGGGATTGCGGACTGAATGAGTGGACTCAGGCTTGCCCAGAGGACTTCTGGAGAGAGGGCGATCGCAGTGAGCGCAGCCAGCATAATACCTGCAACGACAAGCGATAGAAACCTAGGAACAGTACTTAAGGCACGATCCAACCAGCCAGGCCGTAGCCTTCGAGGGACTACGTAAGTTGTTGAGATATGGTTGAGGTTCGGCTTCAGCCGACGATTTTGTATTTGCTTCTGCTGAGCAGGCTGGGCGGCTACGGTCGCCGCTAGCTCGCGGCGCCAAGTCTCTTCTAACTGGCTAAGCTCGGAGCGATGGCGCTGCTCTATACGCTTTAGCTGAGAGCGCAGCTTCTGAATTTTTTCGGCGGAGGCCTGTTGATGGTTGAAGTCAGCGTTGGATGGGTTGGCGTTGGATGGGTGAGAGTTTGATACGCAAGTGTGATGAGGTTGACGGCTGGGTTTGACGTAGCCGGGAAATGGGGGCATTGCAAAGGCCTCTTCAGGTGATTGATTCACAGCTTTCTGTCTAGCTTTCTGTCTGAATGGGTTGGCATTTGAAGCCTGAATAGACGGGGTCTGAGCAGGCTTTGAAAATGTCGACATAACCAATGACTCCTTCTCAGTCGGGGACAGACTGAGGTAGATACCTTGACCTTTTATGCATTTCTCCGTGACGCTTAGCTCCTGCAGAACTTCAGTTGCAGAAACTTATTTGTAGAGGCTCTAGCGCTATGAAACTCATCGTTAGAGAGAAGCTCTCACGTTTTGTGAGTCAATAGCGTTGGTGATCGCCACGAATTAAATCTCACTTACCTCACAATCCAAACTTAGCGGCCTCACATTTTCCTGTCAAGTCTGAAAAAGTAGGAACAACGTTAACTGTATTGAACGATACAATGTCGGAAGCTGCGAGCCAATCTCGCTAGGGATATAAGTTTTTTGAATCTGAACGGCTAGGGCATCTCACAATGACTCTTGTGAGATACACTGTGTGAGTTCTAATGCCTAAGCAATAAGCCTAAGCCGTAGAACGTAGCGATATTACCGGTCTGAAATGTTCTTGATGACGACTTGTCTATGTCACATGCCGATTTTTCGTCACATCCCAATCTTTCAGAAGAATTCTTAGCCAAAATTGCCAGTGCTAAGCGTATTTCGAAGGGAGAGCTGGCTGCGCTGAAGCTGGCGCTTCTCAACCGAAAAAGTAAAGATATCGCCGAACAATTGGGCATTTCAGAGGCGGCAGCGCGTAAACGCCTCGGCGAAGTGTACAAAAAGTTTGAGATTAAAGGCAGGGGACCTGGCAAGCTTGCCTCTCTGGAGCAATACCTCATCTCACAAGCGACGGATCTGGGCAGTCAGCCGCTTGATGAGCGGGTGGCTGCTTCTGTGAAGGTGATGAAGCGCTCGAATCGGCAGTTTTCATCAGTTGCGATCGCACCCAAAGACCAAGGCGATGTGCCCGACCTCACCCAGTGGAGCGAACCCGACGATTTGTCGGGCTGGCCGGGCAAGCTCCCCGACAGTCCTAAGCTTGAAACGCTATATCACTGGCACAATGCCCCTACGCTGAGCCTGTTTCAGGGCAGGCGGGACGAACTCAAATTTCTCAAGCGTTGGGTTCTAAAAGCGACCCACTCCTACAAGCTGTTGGCCATTTGTGGTATCGGCGGTATTGGTAAAACCTCTCTGGCGGCCAAATTGGCAGAGTCAGCAGATGGATACTTTCATCAGGTCGTATGGGTCACAGCAAAATCAACGCGATCGCCAGCAGACTTTGTCCGTATGCTCCTAGATATTTTGCAGCCAGGGCAGCGTGCTCACGTGTCTGATGCAGATAGCGCGGTTCAATCAGAAGACCCTATTCGAGATAGCTCATTTCAACAGCTTCTCCAACAGCTCTTATCCTGTCTTTCTGAGCAGCGCTGTCTGGTTGTGATTGATGGATTTGAGACTGTTTTTAGAAGCTATCAAGCAATCAGAACAGCGGACGAGGTTATCGATGTTGAAAGCAGCGCTGTAAACAGCACGCTAACAGCTGCAACAGATAATGCGCTAGGCGTGTCGCCAGCAGAAGACAGACAGGTAAAAGATATACAGATAAAAGATTCGCAACCTGAGAACCTGCAGACGGAAGCGACACCGCTGGGCCGCACGTCAAGGCTTGCGACTTTGAGAAGTGGCAAAAGAACGCCAACCTTTGAATCGAGCCGACAACAACAGGCTAGCTTGTACAAAAGAGATCTTGAAGGGTATGGCGAATTGCTGAGAGCGCTTCAACAGCCCGCCCACCGATATCCAGAAGCCGGCGCTAGCTGCGTCGTTCTTACCAGTCGAGAAAAGCCGCGGGAGCTGCTTTCTGTTCCTGCAGAGAGCTCACTGGCCTACTTGTACACGGTGAACGGGCTGAGAGACCATGAGGCGGCGAGAATGCTGCGAAGCTTTCATCTAGAGGGCAAGGCGGCAGATTATCAAGACCTGATTGATCGCTACTACGGTCACCCAATGGCGCTGAGGCTGGCGGCCAACGCTGTAAAAGATATTTTTTACGGTCGGATTCGAGACTTTTTAGAGCAGGAGATTTCTGTTTTTGACGATCTAAGAGGTGTTATCAAAACCCAGTTTAAGCGGCTTTCTGGGTTGGAAATTGAGGTGATGTATTGGCTAGCCATTAACAATACTCCCTGCGCTCTAGAAGATTTGCAGGCTGACATTGTCTCTCAAGACCATAAGAAAAATCTGCTGTATACGCTGCAGTCTCTAGAAAGGCGCTTCTTAGTGGAAGTAAAGCACCATGGCAGTGCGCTTTTTTCGCTGCATCCCATTGTGTCTGAATATGTGTTGACCCGGTTTATTCGTGAGATTTTTGAAGATCTCATCCACGGAAATCTGACCCTGTTTAACAACCATGCTCTGTTGAAAGCGGATACGGAAGAATCTTTACGAGAGTTTCAGCGAGATGAGATTGTTCGGCCAATTTTAGAGCGGTTGAGAAACTATTGTAAAAGTCTCTATCAGGTGGATGAGTATCTGAGTCATCGACTAGACTTTTTCCGTGATAACAATCCCCATCGGCTGGGCTACGCCGGAGGGAATTTTGTGAATTTGATGGTGGAGCTGTCTCAGGGGAAGCTCTCTCGAAAAGACTTTTCTCAGCTGACGATTTGGCAAGCGTACTTGCAAGGGGCGCAGCTGCGAGATGTGAACTTCAATAGCTGCGAGCTGAATCGTTCGGTCTTTACAGAAACGTTGAGCGACGTCATGGCGATCGCGCTCAGCAGCTCACAAAACCCGTCTGATTCACACAAGTCCCCCTTACTCGCCTGCGGTGATACTAACGGCACCGTTCATATTTGGCATACCCAGCTAGGCGGCACCCATAGCAGCCACAACAGCGGCCAAAAGCGCGCCGAATGGGCTGCCCACAGTGGCTGGGTACGTGCGGTGGCCTTTGTCCCGCATCAGCCTTTTTTAGTAACTGGGGGTGACGACAGCAAGCTTAAGCTGTGGCATTTACCTCCACTTAGCCAAGCACCGGCTACCCAGGCCAAACAGCTTTGGCAGCAGTCGTCTAAAGACTGGATTCAGACCATTGCCATCAGCCCAGATGGCCGCATCATCGCCAGTGGCGGAGAATATCAGATTACGCTCTACAAAGCGGGTAATGGCCGGGAAATTTGTCGATTTTCTCACCAGGGTGACGGCGCTGAGGTGGGCAGTGCTTCTCAAGCCTATCGATCTTCTCAGCTGACGAAGCAGAGCCAAGTGCGATCGCTCACCTTTAGTCCGGACGGGCAGTGGCTAGTGAGCAGTGGGGATGACAATATCATCCGCGTGTGGTCGCTCGATACGCTGACCGCACAAGGGAAAAATCTCGAAAATAGCCAGGAACAACCAGCGCCCCCGGAACCGGCAAAAGAGCTGACCGGCCATACAGACTGGGTGCAGTCGCTGCAATTTACCCCAGATGGCAAATGGCTGCTGAGCGGCAGTCATGATGAAACTATTCGTGTGTGGGACTGGGCACAAAAAACCTGCGCTAAGGTTCTTCACCAGCCGAACGACCATGTGCGATCGCTTGCGGTCAGTGCTGATAGTCAGTTTTTGGCCAGCGGCGGCGACGACTGTCAGGTCATGCTGTGGAACCTGAACAACTATCAGCTGCTGCAAACCCTCTCGACCCGCCAAAGCCGTATCTGGTCAGTGGGCTTTCAGCAGCAGCGGGATCGGCTGCTGCTCGCGGCAGGCGGCGACAAGCAAACGCTCATGCTCTGGCAAATTCACAAAAGTGAGATAAAGCCTGCAGCAGACGCGGCCTCAGATCATTCAGAACCTCCCATCCTGCGAGCGACGCCACGACGGGTGAAAACCTATCGCGGCTATACCAATGGCATTCGTTCGATTAGCTTTTTGGGTGAGCGCCGAATTATTGGCGGTGGCGACAGCCGCGACCTGTCGGTGTGGGACAGCCAGAGCGGTGAACTCAAGGCGAACCTGTCCTTGCATCAGGGCCGAATTTGGGCGATCGCAGTCGATTTTCAAAATGCGCGGATTGCCAGTGCCAGCGACGATCACACCATTCGCCTGTGGGATGCTAACACGGGGCAGTGCCTCACCACGCTGAGCGAGCACACCAGCTGGGTGAGGGCGATCGCCTTTAGCAATCGGGGGCGCTTTTTGGCCAGTAGCGGCGACGACTGCACCATTCGCATATGGAATGCTGCCTCCGGCTTTTGCCTGAAGGTGCTGGAATACAGCACCCACTGGATTCGGGCGGTTAGCTTCGACCCAAGCAACAGTCGCTATCTGGTCAGCGGTGGCGACGACCAGATTGTGCGGCGCTGGGATAGGAAGGAGGGCATTTGCCAATCGCTAGCCAGTCACGACCACCGCATTTGCTCGGTGGCTTACAGCCCGGATGGCCGCTACGTGGCCAGCGGTAGCGACGATAATACGGTGATTTTGTGGGATATGGAAACGGGAGAACAGTGCGATCGCTTCACCCCGAGCGAGCTTGGCATCAAAGCGGTGGCCTTTAGCCCAAATGGCCGGTATTTGGCAGCAGGCGGCGAAGACCAGATGGTGTACATTTGGGACTTGGCCTCACCCAAGAAATCCTGCTTCCGCCTGCGTCCAAGAGACTACTCCGGCTCAACCGGCGGCATTCGCTCAGTTGCCTTCAGCCCCGACAGCCAGTGTGTGATCAGCGGCGGCCTCGATGAAATGATTCGCATCGGCGATCTGAGTGACCTGAAGCCTTCGGGCGTTTACTTTTTGAGACCGCTAATCCAGCATGATCGCCCTTATGAGAACATCAAAATAGAGTCTGTAAAAGGCCTCAGCGGTCTACAGAAAGCCAATCTGCTAACCCTGGGCGCCGTTGATAGGACAGCGTCTTTGCTATTGTAGAGCGATTCAACAGATACAAATATAGAAAGAATAGAAAGAACAGCTCTCATTCAAACCTTTACAGGGTTTCCTGAAAGGCACGCGATAAGAAGAAAAGACTGTTCAAGAAGAAAGAGAAGGTTCTTGAGAGACTGCGAGCGGCAGAGCTGGTAATCAAAACAAACAGTTTTCAACAACTCTAGAAAAAGAGACCCATTAGACGCGCTGGTATAAAAATGTTTGTGCACATTTTTCGTCTGCAAGCCTTAGACTGATAGTGATTGGGACAGCGGGTGAAGTAGGGTTACTTCGCGATGCCAGTGTGTGTGATGGGTGGAAGATAATCTAGTTATATCCATGAGTTCTGCGATTTTGATGACTACTATTCGGGCAGCGTCTGCTTCGCCTTCAGCGGTTAAAGAGCGATCGCGAAGCGTCGTCAAAGAAAGATATCCTGACTACAAAATTATTGTGCTCAATGACGATTTCAATACCTTTGAGCACGTCGCAAAAACCCTGACCACCTACATTCCTGGTGTCAACAGCGACCAGGCCTGGGAGCTAGCCGATAAAATTCACAACGAAGGGCAGGCCATTGTGTGGGTGGGGCCGCTAGAGCAGGCCGAGCTGTATCACTCGCAGCTCATTCGAGCTGGATTGACGATGGCCCCTCTGGAGAAAGCCTAGTCGGCTTTGGCAGTGCGTGAGGAGAAAGGCCAAAGGAAAAGCAGACAGGAAAAAAGCAGATAGGAAAGCAGACAAAACAGCGAACAGGGCTGCGAACAAATCGACGGGTGGCCGGGTTGTGATTACTCACTCTACTTACATTCCTGGATTGATTCCCCTACTCGAAAAGCTAGCCAAAATTCCTAAGATTAAAACGATTACCCCGGCGGTGATTTCTCGGGTGAAGTCTAACGCGCCAAAGCTGCGGCTGAAGATTTCTGTGCCGATTACGGGTGGGCATAAGCTGATTGCGCGTCATCGCAAGTCGGCCCAGGAGGTATTTGTCATTACAGAGCTGAGTAAAGCAGAATTAGAAGCTGCGATCGCTCGCATTTTGTCTTAAGCTGCAGTCCACCCTTGCTAGAAAATTCCTCTGCTAACACCTGGCATACAGAAGGTGCGGCCCGGTTCTGCATCGGCGACGCATTTTTTCGAACCACGAGCCAGACCGGACGTGACCTAGCGGTGTTGGCCGCGATCGCACAGAGACACCACCCTGCAAACCCCACAAAAACCCTGCGGATTCTAGATGCCATGACCGGCTGTGGCGTTCGCCCGCTGCGCTACGTTTTGGAAGCGGAGGCTGATTTTGTCTGGGCCAATGAAGGCAATTGGGACCTGCGCGATCGCCTGCAGCGTAACCTTAGCGATAGTCTGCCGAGCGATCGCTACTGCATTACTCACCAAGATGCCAACGCCCTCTTTTTTGACCGGCACCAGCATCAAGACTTCTACGACCTGATAGATATTGACAGCTTCGGCAGCCCTACCCCCACCCTGTCGAGCAGCCTATGGGCGATTCGGCTCGGCGGCCTACTCTACCTCACCAGCACCGATGGCCGCACCACCAGCGGACACGCCCCCGACAAAAGCCTGCAGGTTTACAGCGCCTATGCCCGCGCTCACCCAGCTGTCCACGAACAGGGCCTACGGCTACTCATCGGTGCAGCTGTCCAGCAGGCCGCAGCCAGAGGGCTTGCCGCCCGTCCTGTCTTTTGCTGGTACAGCGGCGAAGTCAACCGGGTCATGGTCCGTGTGACGCGGCAAGTCGCGTGGCAAACTGAGCACTACGGGTTTGTCGGCTACTGCCACAGCTGCGGTCAGTTCCACACTGTAGGCTGGAAAAAGCTTGGGCAAGGACTGCGCTGTAGCTGCAAAGCTGAAACCGCCCCTGTCATCAGCGGACCGATGTGGCTAGGTCCCCTACACAGTCTGGGCGATCTCGCCAGCATGGCCAGCATTGCCATAGATAAAAGAGAAAAGGCACAACAAAACGCGGCTACCGACAACCCGTCTTACCCTAGGCAGATGATGATGGAAAACCGCTGGGCAACCTGTCACAAGCTACTCATGTTGATGCAGGCAGAGGCTCACCAGCCACCCTACTACTATCCCCTCGCTGAAATTGGCAGACGCGGAAAAATGGACATTCCGCCAAAGGCTGCGCTGTTGGCAGCGCTGACACAGCAGGGATATCAGGCTACTGGCACCCACATCAACCCGCAGGCGATCAAGACGGATGCCCCTTTGGCGGTTTGCCTACAGCTTGCTCGCCAGCTGTCATAATTGGCCAACTGTCATAATTGACAAACACGTCGGAATCGGCAGTTTATACCGTGGAGATCACTTACTAGAGACTGCTCTTTCTCTAACCTCTCGAAACTTCTCACCCCCTATTGCGATGAAAGCATTCTTAGTTGGACTGACCCTTGTGGCGGCTGCTGTTGGCGGTGGGCTGGGCTATGCCACCATGCAAACCAACGGCACGTCTGGCTGGTATGGCACAGAAGATAGTGTGGCTGGAAGCCGCGCAGACACACCTCAGTCATCTACCGATGCACCGACTGCTAGATTGCCAACAGCTGACGCTACGGCAACAGACGAGTCTACGCAGTCAGTAGCGACTGGCGATAATGGGAACTTGAATAGCACTTATACGCCGTCTAGCAGTGATGTGGTGATTTCTGCTGGGGAGCTGAACCAGATGGTAACTGAGGCGATCGCAACTCAGCCTTACCTCGCCCCTGCCCTAGGCAATGCCAAGGAGGTGAAGACCACAATCGCCGACGGCAGGATAGAAAGCGGTATGGTGATGAACCTCTCAGAAATTCCGCTGGAGAGCTTGCCTGCGGAGGGCCAGCAAGCCATCGAACAAATCAACCAGACCTTTCCCTTCTTGGCGAACCGTGAGGTGTACTTGGGCATTGAGGGTAGCCCTCAAATTGAGAATGGGGCCTTTAGCCTGAGCGATACCTATGTTCGCTTTGGTCAGCTAAAGCTACCGGTCGCCAGTGTGGCTAGTCAGCTTGGCATCTCTCAGACGGATATTGAGCAGCAGATTACGGGCGTGCTGTCCCAGCAGGGGCTGACGCCAGAAGACATCCAAGTTACCGACGGGCGACTTGTCATTACTGGCATGCCTCAATAAACGTTCCTTTATCGGTAAACGTTTCTTCAAGCGCTCTTCGCTTGTGGTCTACTGCTCCTGGACGAGTCGCATGTAGTTTTGCTTGAGCTGAATGTTGCTTTCAGACATTTTGTCTGAGAGTTCTTTTTCGGCATCGCTGAGGGTTTGCCAGAAGGCGGCAGATCGCTGCGCTGAGATGAATTCTTCCCATAGCTGCTCTAGCAAGGGAGCTGTTGCTGGGCTGTCGGCCTGCACTTGAGCCAGTAATGCTTCGAACTGCGCAGTTGCCTGGTTGTACTGTTTACCTTCTTTGGCGAGTGCGATCGCGCCAGAAAGCGCCACAGTCAGCAAGCTAGGTTCCTTTGCTGAGGAGGCAGACGCCTTGGCAGAAGTATCGGAGTCAGACATGATAAATCGTTAAGAAAGACCCTTTCATCATGACGCTGAACGCGCAAAAGTGACTCTGCCAAACTGTCGATCTTCGCTGGGCAGCGCCTTGAGCGGCAGAGCCCTTCAGTCGTAAATACTTCAACGGCAGTAGGTGGTGCATCCCCAGTGCCAGCTGTGAGGCAATCGAGGGCCGTGCCAGCCTCGTTGTCGCAGTTCCTTTGAAATCAGCTTATTGATACCGCCGTGGGCGACCAGCACCACAGACCCGTTTTGCGTGCCGCCTTCGAGCAGGTCTACGGCGACTTGGGCCCGTTGCCTAGCCCTGGCAAGCGATTCGCACCTTGAAGAGTAACCCAGCCGCCACAACGTCAGGGCAATCACCGTCCAAGTCATAGCCGAAAAGCGAAAATGGCGGGGAAAATCTACAGGAAATTCAATTTCTCGAAACTGGGAATCGATGATTGGCGTGGTGGACAGGCCTAGCAGCTCCGCAGTATGTGTCGCCCGAGGTCGGTTGCTCACAAAGACCCAGTCCGCCTGGGCCATCACCTGACGTGCCAGGCGAGGTGGCTGCGCCTGCCGAGAAATCTTCGCGGCATCGTAGCGCTCTACAAACTGACGAAACTGATGGCCGCGAACCCGTTGGCTCAAAGACACCGCAGGTGGGCCGTGGCGAATTAAGGTGATGGATTGTCTAGCTAATGCCATTCTTTTCAGCACATAGCAGCGCTCTTGAGATCAGTCAATACTCCTAAAGTATCCGATTCGAACTGGGATCGACATCAGCCATAACACTACCTTTAGGAGTGAAAATACGATATTTTGCGGAAATTTCAGGACAAGACGCAACCGTACGATCACGCCGCGTTGTGAGCAATCAGACGTTATGCCGTAAAATTTGCATCAAGAATTTATAGAACATTTATGGTTAGCGCAATTTCTCCTAGCTCCGCTCCCGCTTTTCAGCAAACAGATCGAACAGCCGCTGCAAAGGCGGATTGGCAAAAATTGGCAGATAAGGCGCTGGCAGGAGAATTGCTATCTCAGTCGGAGGCGCTAGCCGTGCTACAGGCCCCCGATACGGCCCTACTCGCTCAGCTAGCAGCCGTCTATCGAGTACGCCATCACTACTGGCAAAACCGAGTGCGACTGCACTTTTTGCTCAATGCGCAGAGCGGTCTGTGCCCCGAAGACTGCCACTATTGCTCACAGTCCAAAATTTCTGGCGCAGAGATTGAAAAGTATCCCTTGATGACGACCGAAAAGATCGTCGCTGCCGCAGGCAGAGCCCATGAGTTGAATGCAGGTACTTTCTGTATGGCGATATCGGGCCGCAGCCCTTCAGAAAAAGTGTTCGAAGGGGTCCTAGATGCTGTGCGTGCAGTCAAGGCGCAATACCCCATGAAGGTGTGCACCACACTCGGCCTACTCGATGAGCAGCAGGCCCGGCAGCTCAAGTCTGCAGGCGTCGACCGCATCAATCACAACCTAAATACAGCTGAGGCCCACCACGCTGACATCTGCACCACTCACACCTACCAAGACCGGCTCACAACCGTTCAAGCCGTGCAGGCCGCCGGGCTCACGACCTGTTCGGGCGGTATCTTTGGCATGGGAGAATCCGACGCTGAGATTGTAGATCTGGCGCTTTCACTGCGCGATCTGAACGTGACGAGCGTGCCACTCAATTTTTTGATCCCGATTCCGAATACGCCATTTGAAGCGCGCAATGAGCTGACACCCCAGCGCTGTTTGCGAATTTTGTGCCTGTTTCGGCTGTTGCTACCACAGCAGGAGATTCGGATTGCTGGGGGAAGAGAGGTGCATTTGCGATCGCTCCAACCCCTAGGTCTATATGCTGCCAACTCTATCTTTGTAGGCGACTACCTGACCACTTCCGGACAGCCAGCACAGAAAGACTTTGATATGATTCGTGATGCGGGGTTTGTGCTTGAGAAAGCGACGGCTTAGCCATCCCGTTAGTCATCCTACGCGCCACCTAGAAGATACAAATTAGCAGAACACGGCCAGAAAAGCCGCAACCGGAGAGGCACGTAGCGATATAATAGGGCCACCATTTAGGGTTCGTAAAAAAAGACACTACGTAATTCATTGTGTATCGAATCTGTCTACAGTCTGCCCGTGTCGGCATCAGCTGAGTTCGGCTGCATGTGCAACTAAAAGGCTGACTTAGGCGTCATTGCATACAACTCCGGCGCCGAACATAACTTGTGATGTTCGGCACCTGTTAAAGCGCCAGTACTGAGGTGGCTGCTCAGTAAGTGTCTTCTCTCAGCAGATCTGCACCTAGCTGCCGCTCATTACAGACCTAGCTTTATCGCGATCGCATATCACCCACGTTTCCGCCGCCATGCCAAGCCAACCAAAACGTTTTCTCTCAGTTGCTTTCAGCAGGCGCTTGAGCCTGTCAGCTCTTCGTATTCTCTCAGTACCTTTTCTCATTGGTCTGGTCAGCTGTCAAAAAGCCATTGCCCCCAGCGCCGAAGTCGCCCCCTCACCCACCGTCCTCAATACGGCTGAAGTGTATAGCCCCAATGAGCTAACCATTATTTCGCCTAAGAATACGCTCCCCGGCAACAGCACCCTCATCCAGGTCGCTGAGAACTCGACCGATGTTATCCAAGTCAGAGCGCAAGATACGCCGGGCAGCAAGCTCATTTACCGTCTGCAAGATGGCGAAGATATGGACAAATTTATCATTGACAAGGAGACAGGCGACCTTACCTTCAAAGAAGTGCCAGACTGGGAGCAGCCCGGCGATGCTAACCAAGACAACAACTACATGCTGCTGTGGCAAGTGGTGAGCTCAAGCGGTGGTGCCCGTAGTCAATTTATGATTGTCAAAGTCACAGACCTCCCTGACTAGCTATCTGCCAGACAGCAACCATATCAAATATGGTGAGTTGGCAGAGCAATTAGGCATAATGAGCGTATATCCAGCCGTAGGAAGTGAATGAGTCGTCGCATATTCATAGGAGATGTCCATGGCCATTACAACGGACTCATGCGACTGGTCACTATGATTGCACCGACGCAGTCAGACACCTTGCACTTCGTCGGCGACCTCATCGATAGAGGACCCCGCAGTGCCCAAGTTGTTGAATTTGTAAAAACGCACAACTACCCCTGCGTACTAGGCAATCACGAGCATCTATTGCTCAACGCCTTTCCAGATGACAACTCCAACATTGCCGCTTTTCAGGGATGGCTTAATAGCGGCGGGCAGCCCACGCTGACCAGCTATCCCAGCACCGAAGCGCTGTTAGAGCATGTCGCGTGGCTGAGAACCCTTCCTCTCTATCTTGACCTAGGCGATATCTTGCTGGTTCACGCCGGGCTCCATCCCGATAAAGCGCTAGAGTCGCAAGATCAGATGGACTTCTGCTGGATTCGAGACGTTTTCCATAGCCACCCAGCACCTTACTTCGAAGATAAGCAGGTGATCACTGGCCATACCATCACCTTTACTCTGCCCGGCGTTGCTCCTGGCCAGATCGCTCAGGGTCCTGGCTGGCTAGATATTGACACGGGTGGCTACCACCCCAAGAGCGGCTGGCTCACCGCCATAGATATTGACCATGGATTGGTGTATCAAACCAATACACATACCCGAGAGAGGCGAATGACCTCCCTGGAGAGCGTGGTGGCAACTGTAGAGCCAAGCGCAGTCAAACAGAGGCGTAGTCGAAAAAAGCAGACAGCGGTGAGCAACCAGGCAAGCCGGGCTTAGGCTAAGACCGTCTGACCAGACAGGTAGTCTTGCAGCTGCTGAGTATGGTCGTGGGAGAGCCTCTCTTGTGGCAGGTCGCTAGTCAAAAAAGCTTGTACTGCTAACACTTCGTCTGGGTCATAAATTTGCAGCTCCCCTTCGGCCTTTGCTTCTAGTGCGATGCAGATAGAGTGAAAACGGGGGTCTCGGGTGGGCGAGGAATATACGCCCACCAATCGGCCTACCGAAACGAGGGTTAATCCGGTTTCTTCGGCTAGCTCGCGCGTAGCTGCCGTTGCCAAATCTTCCCCCCAGTCAACAATGCCACCGGGCAAACTCCACAGCCCATTATCTCGCCGACGAATCAGCACAATTCGGCCATCTGGCAGCACCGGAATCACACTCGTGCCGATAATTGGCCGCTGCAAAAGCAGGCCCAGCAGCGTGCGCACGGGGCGAAAGCCGCGGCGGAGTGAGTCGTTTAACATTTTTGAGATGTTTGCCATGCGTAGGCCCTGTCTTGTCTGTTGACTATTCAGCACCCACTAGCTCATTGACGTCGGCGACCACCTCAGCGACGTGAGGCTCTGGCCTGACCTTACGATAAATTTTTTCAAGCGTCCCCTCTGGACCAATGATAAAAGAGCTACGGGTAATGCCCATATATTCTTTGCCGTACATTTTTTTTAACCCGTAGCATTCGTAGCGGGTGCCGACTTCGCCGTCTTCATCTACCAAGAGGGGAAAGGGTAAATTGTGCTTTGCTGCAAACTTTGCATGGGATTTGGCGCTATCTGTGCTGACGCCGAAGACGGCCACGTTCTGCGCCTGTAGCTCGCTGTAGGCCTCGCGGAAGGCGCAGGCTTCTTTGGTGCAGCCGGGTGTATTGTCACGCGGGTAAAAGAACAGCACTACACGCTGTCCTTTGAGCGACGATAGGCTTACGGTATTACCATCAGCATCTGGCATTGAAAAGTCTGGTGCGGCATCTCCGGGCGCAAGGGTCATGGCTGTAGGGTTTTTTGGGGTAGGAAAAGCTATCGGTTGAAAACTGAAATGGTAAAAAGCCAGACTTAGATAAAGTAGTAGACAGATTGGTGATGGACTAGTACTGACTCAACCTAGATTCAAGTTAAAACCATCGTTAAGGAATTGTATACCGGCAGGTCAGCAAACCGAGAAATACATTACTCCTTAGGATCGCAAGGATCGCAACTAGAAAGAATGAGTCTAGGCTGATAGAGGAGCCTTTCAGATTTCGTAAGATTCCATATGTAGAATGTCAGACTACTATTTATACAAAAGTTGACTTGTACAGTTGATTCTCTACACCTCATGGATATCCCTCCGCGACCGTCATTTCATCAACTCCAGCTTTCAAGAAAATACGATGGCTTCAGCGCAATAGAAAGAAGATGCATGCCCCATCATGGCCAAAGCAATAGCCAGAGCAATAGCCAAAGTGATGGCCTAGGCAGCGGCCAAGGCAATAAAAAGAGCATTCGAACAGCCACAGCGATGATTGCCATTGTGGCTTTGGCGGGCTGCCACAGTGGCACGCGTCCCGAAGCATCGGTGTCAGCAAACGACAAACCGGCTACCGACCACTCAGCAACATCGCCTACCAAGCCTCAATCTGTCGTCTCTGATTCGACCACAGCGCCACAGCCGGAAACCTTATTAGAAGGGAAATCTGAAAACACCGACCGTCGTGATACGACGCTCCCAAGTATGAGCGCCTATACCCTTCAAAAGACGCAGGGTAGTCAGACGACTGGCCTGCAGGAGGCTCCTCTGGCGGCTGCACCCGCAGAGACTGAACAGTACTGCTTTCGAAAATCTACGGAAAACAGCTGGCTCAGTATTCGCTTAGAACTTGCCGCCGACCAGAAACTTTTTGGGGAGAGTGTTGGCACTATTAGCCATCCGCAGAAGGGAGAGATGCGCTATCAGCAGACGTTTGTGGGTAAGTTGGCAGATACTCAGGCCTTGGTAGATGTAACTACTTATATTGCGGGTCTGACAGACCAGCAAGAGGAGTCCTGGCAACTGGACAGCCAGCAGCTAGATATGGGCCGGGTTGTGCTGAGCGGGGTTCCCTGTATGGATGTGGTTGCCGACTTTTAGGGCAGTCGTGTGTGTGTAGCACGGGGTTGGGGTGAAAGTGCTTTCTGTGCGATCGCCCACATCAGCCAAGCAATAGGAAACTACGGTTTGACGGGAATAGTAGAGGAAAAGACAGCCTCTACCGAGAATTGCCGTGAAAATCAGCCTACCGCCGAGTATTAGGACCGTCTTTCCCGTCGTGCTCAATGCGGCCTTCTCACTGATGGTGTTTGTTGCCGCGCCCAATCAGGCCAGCGCGCAAATTATTACTGACGAGAGCGTGAATACGCAATACGCCGGGGGTGCGGTGACTGGAGGGCTATTGACTTCTCAAGACGGTCAGCAAAACCTCTTTCACAGCTTTGCGGCCTTTTCGCTGACGCCTGCTGATACGGTTACTTTCCTGGCAACCCCTTCCATCCAAAACATCATTACTCGGATCACGGGCGATCGCCCGTCAGATATTAACGGCACTCTACAGGTCGCCAATAGTGAGGCCAATTTCTTTTTGATCAATCCGGCTGGCATCACCTTTGGTCCCGACGCGCAAACGCAGCTGCTCGGTTCTTTCATGGCCTCTACGGCAGAGTCACTGACTTTTCGCAATGGCAGCGTGTTTAGCGCGGCTAACTTGGCACAGCCGTCGCTTTTGACTATCAGTGCACCGGTTGGCTTACAGATGGGAGCGTCGCCAAGTGCGATCGCTGTTCACAACACCGGCTACAACTTTACTCGCAACAATCCATTTGAAGCGAGCAGTAGTGACTTGTCACCCACGCTGCAAGTCGGCGATACCATCGGCTTGCAGGTTGCTCCTGGCAAGACGCTGGCGCTGATTGGCTCAGGGCTTCAGTTTGATGGGGGCGTGGTCACAGCCAACAGCGGCAATATCGAACTCGGGAGTCTCGGCGCGGGGAGCGACATCACGTTGATACCAACCCCAGTTGGGTTCACAGCCGACTATTCTCAGGTCAATCAATTTGAAGACATTCACCTAGCCAATCGCTCAGCAGCCAATGTCAGTGGCTTTCCAGTTCAGATTCATCCTAGTTCTCCGGTGCAGATTTCAGCGACAGAGCAAGGCACGTTACAGCTTGTAGGAGACGATATTCACCTCACAGAAGCGTCTCTCCTACTCGGACAAAATGGGCCAGCAGCCACTTTCCCAGGCGGGGATATACGTATTCAAGCGACCGGTACGCTGAGTTTGCAAGGTAGCCAGGTAGACGAGCAAATTCGTGGCGGTATCTTCAGCGGCACGCTAGGAAACACAGACAGCGGTGCTGTTTTTGTAACGGCTGAGAATATTGATATTACCGAAGGTGCGGGCATCATCGCGGCAACCTACACCGATGCGGCCAGTGGCATGATCGAACTGACCGTCGGAGACCAGCTGAGAATTCATGGTGCGAGTCCTGACAATGCCTTTCTCAGCAGCGTTGTGGGCGAAACGGTTGTCGGTGGTACCGGACAATCGGGCGACATTGTGGTGTATGCGCCAACTGTCTTACTCGAAGAGGGTGGCGGCATTAACTCAATTAACTTTTCCCAAGGTAATTCGGGAGACATACGGGTAATCGCTGACGACATAACGCTGCGGGGACGCATTGAGGCTAGCGACATTCCCAGTGCCATTTCGGCTTCTAATTTGGGGGCAGGGGGCGCTGGTGTGTTAGATATTCAGACCCGCCGCCTCAGCGTTAGTGAAGAGGCTATTGTCGCCGCATCTTCTATCTCTAGTGGCGATGCAGGCAGTATTCGCATTACCGCTAGTGAGCAAATTGACTTAGCCCTCCATTCAGAAAACAGTAGGGATAGTATAAATTCATCGGTTCTACGACCTTCGCTGGTAGAGCAGCATCTGTTAGGTGTTCCAGACGTTGAGCCGACAGGTGATGCCGGCAACATTTTCATCCAAACCCCGATACTCAACATTGAAGGGCAAACGGGCATTACCGTACAAAATAGCGGAACTGGAAACGGCGGGCAGATAGAGATACAGGCCAATCAGCTGTTTATGCGCGATGGCGGGCAGCTTCAAGCCTTCACCGTCAGCGGGGAAGGGGGCGATATCAATCTGCAGCTGACGGATTCACTCATCCTGAGAGGCGGCAGTCTGCTGAATGTGGAGTCGAAGGGCACAGAAGACGGGGGCAATATCGACATCACAACTCCGCTGCTGATTGCTCTGGAAAATAGCGATATTGTTGCCAACGCTGTTCAGGGGCGGGGTGGCAATATCGACATCACGAGTCAAAGCGTTTTGGGAACGGCTTTTCGCGATCGCCTCACGCCAGAAAGCGACATCACAGCCAGCTCAGAATTTGGCATCAACGGCACCGTGGAGATTGACACGCCCCAGGTAGACCCTAGCTCTGGTGCGATCGCACTTCCCACCACCGTCGTTGATCCCGACCAGCAAGTCGCAGCCGGTTGCGCGGAGACGGAGGGTAGTCAGTTCATCGCCTCTGGTCGTGGCGGGCTGCCGCTAGACCCCCGCGAAACGCTCGCCGCTCCTACGCTTTGGCAAGACGTCCGACCGGTGGGCACAGCAGGGACAACTGCGGAGAGTAGGCCAGCCACAAGCGCAGAAATTTACCTACGGGAAGCCACCGGCTGGGCTCGTACGCTGAGCGGAGATGTGCAGCTGTTAGAGGGACAGCAGTCCACTCAGATGTCTGTCGCCTGCTTGAGTGCTAGTTGAGGGCTAATTGAGGGGTAATGTTAGCGCTTTGTCACAGCTGCACCAGCAGCCTACACAATGACGCTAACCAAAGGTTCAAACGTCGACACCAAATCGGGCCGGGTCACCAGCGAAGGAAAGGGGGTGCTGCTGTAATCTTTACCGACGGTCAGCGGGAAGCCCTCTGTTTTGCCCAGTAGCGTCCAACCTGCGCCAGCCGCCTGGGTAATGGCCCACACTGCGGCAATATCCCAAATTTTCGGCGTCGCTTCTACCGCGCCTAGGCTCACTCCCGACGCCACCGTCAAAATATTGTAAGTGGCGACGCCTAGCATGCGAATCTTGCAGGGAAAGGGCTTGTGCAGAACTTTGATGCTGCGCGCACAGAGGCTAAAGAGGTGGGAGCCCGACGGTGCGTCTGTGGCGACCTGAATGCGATCGCCATTGACAAACGCTCCGGTGGGCATCGCCAGACCAGAGTCACCTGGCCAAAATCCATGAAAGTGCTGGTTTACCGGTGGAACGAAGACATGACCAAAAACGGGCGTTCCCCGATACAGCAGTCCCAAAGAAATGCCCCATAGCGGCACGCCTCGGGTAAAGTTTGTCGTGCCATCTATCGGGTCGATCACCCAGCACCAGTCGGTATCTGGAAAGATGTGCTCGGCTTCTTCGCTGAGGAGGCCATGGTCGGGAAAGGCGGTTGAGAGGCGATCGCGCAGTTCAGCGTCGGCCCACTTGTCGTATTTGGTGACTAGGCTACCGTCTGATTTTTCTTCAGCGGTTGCACTGCCAAAGGCGTTCATTAGCTCTGCGCCGACCCCTTGGGTCACCTGCTGGGCAAACGCTGTGATTTTCTCCCAAAAGTCGGCTGTCTCTGCCGTCATTGATTCAGTTGTGATCATGTGGTCTTGTCCCTATTACAGACAGCGCTAGTCTAATTCACTCTCTAACGCCGCGCTGATTGCCTGCTTGGCATCTAGCTGAAACTCTTGAATATTTACCCGGCTCACCAGGGCGATCGCCGCCAGCATGCCTAACGCCTGCACAAAGAAAACCAGTCCATAGGCAGGCACCAGCTGGGCCAGCGTTTCACCACCTACAACCGACTTACCCAATGAGAGCAGGCCGCCGCCGACCACCGAGGCAATCCCTTGGGCGACCGCCTGTGCTAGGCCCCAAGCGCCAATAAACGTACCCGCTGTTTCTGCCGCCGTCAAATCTATCATCAGTACCGTAGAGCCGGTCGTGAGCACACCCGCTGCCAGGCCAAACAAGCCCACTCCGGCCTGCAGCGCCCAGGGCTCACCCACATAGCCCGCCCCGATCAACAGCAGCAAAAAGACAGCTGCCGCCAAGCAGCCCACCTTCACCGTGCGCTTTTTGCCCAGTAGCGGCATCAGCACAAAGCCCGTGGAGAGGATGCCAATCAGGGTGCCAATGCCAAAAAACGCGTTTAGCCCCGTTGTCGCCTTAATCGACATGCCAAACACTTCCTTGCCATAGGGCTCTAGCACCGCATTTTGAATAAACAGGCTGAGAATGAGCACCAGCAAAAAGCTAAAGAACAGGCTCGTTTGCCGACTCGCGGTGAGCACCTTTAGCGCCTGCGAGAGGGTGATGCTGTCTTCTCGGTTGCTGGCTTGCGATCGCTGCGATCGCCGCGAATATCGCTTCTCAATACCCGCCGTACTCAAGATCGTAATCAAACACACAATGGCGGGTGCAATGATAAACAGCCGGTTAATCGGACCGCGCAGCGCCTCAATGGTGTTTGTTTCACCCAGGGAGCCAGTCACTTGAGCCACAATAATCACGCCCACCACAATCCCCACCATCAGCATGGACCAGCCGATGCCTACAATCTTGGACTTGGTGCTCTCATCTGATACATCGACCAGCAGCGCCACAAAAGGCGTCGTCGCCGACAGCGCTAGCCCGTATACGGCAAACATTACCGCCATGAGCGCTACCCACGGGTAGGCACCTACACCCCAGCCAAAGGTGGCAATGTGCTCACCCAACTGCCACATCACCTGCACCACCAAGAAACCCGAAATCGCCATCCCGACGATCCCTAGCCAGATGTAGCCCGTTCGGTGATGGCCTAGCAGCGGCGTTGTGTCTGAGCGCTGGCCAAACCACACCCGCGCAGGCGCCATGAATTGGTAGACCGAAATCGCCCCTGCTGTCACCAGCGCAGGCACCTTCAAGTCGGCAATCATCACCCGATTTAGCACGCCTAGGAGCAACAGAGACATAATGCTCAGCCCCATGTTAAAAGTCCCTAGCCGAACCATCGTCAGCAGACCAATTGGCGGCACCGACTCAACGACTTCAGAGGATGCCGACACCCCAGACATCTCACCACCCGTCATGGCTAACCCTCAACCCTTTGTTACAACTTCACTTCCTAACAGCATAGGAGATTCTAGAGACGGGCCTGTAAAAAATCTGCCACGCAAAAAAACGGGCAATCACACTGTGATTGCCCGCAGAGGTGTACCTAAAGTTGTCTTCTCAATCAGCTGCCAAGCGGTCAGCGCTGTCTAGAAAAGAGAGACTTGACCGTTGGCCAGCCGTCTCCAAAAAGCTGGCCGAACGGAAGGATGCGATCTCTGGCAATTAGCCAGCAATCATTTGACGATGACTACGCCTGAGCAGCTTCTGTAGTAGCGGTGTCTGCAGAACCATTCTCTGTAGCGTCAGCGATCGCAGGCTTCGCACCTGCCACGTTGACTTTTACTACACGGTTGCGAACATCTTCTGCTTTGGGTAGATGCAGGGCCAAAACACCTGCTTCGTAGTTGGCAGTCACGGACTTGGGCTCGATGCCTACTGGCAGAGACACCACGCGACGGAAAGCACCGTAGCGGAACTCATTGCGACGTAGCGTTTCACCTTCGGCTAGCTTGGGAGCAGGGCGAGTACCCGATACGGCTACCACTTCACGGCTAGCTTGGATATCAATATCATCGACATTGATACCAGGTAGCTGCACGTGCAGGGTTAGCGCATCTTCACTTTCAACCAAGGTTGCCGCAGGCGTCCAGGTTGTGGGTGTCGTCTCGATGCCAGCAAAGTCATCAAAGAGCTGATCGAGCTGTTGCTTAACAGCGTTAATTTCAGAAAAAGGTTGCCAATAGCGACGAACAATCATGTTTGTGTATCTCCGAATTGCGATGTATTTATGATGGCAATCGGGGGATGCGATCGCGTAGTGCCGCAAACCCTACCCACTGGTAGAGGTAGCCGATATTCGGTCAGGGTTCGGCAAATACTCTACTCAGCAGCGATAATGGGCACTAGCTATCCCTCTCTGTATGGCCAAAACAGTCCTCATCACCGGTGCTTCGAGCGGAATCGGTCGCGCCTTTGCCCAAGTCTTTGCGCAGCACCACTACACCCTCATTTTGGTGGCTCGCAGCCAAGATAAACTCTCAGACCTGCAGCAAACGCTCTCCGCTCAGCACGGCATCACCGTCCTCGCGATTCCTCAAGACCTCACCGAACCCAACGCGGCCCAACAGATTTTTGACCAGGTGGAGCAGCAGGGGCTCATCGTCGATGTGCTGATTAACAATGCAGGCATCGGCGACTATGGCAAGTTCGCAGCGGGTGACTGGGAAAAGCTTCAGTGCATGATCTTATTGAATGTGCTGGCGCTGACCCATCTGAGTCACCTGTATTTACCGGGGATGCTTGCCCGCGGTCAGGGGAAGATTCTGAATGTGGCCTCTACTGCCGCCTTTCAGCCCGGACCGATGATGGCCGTGTACTTTGCAACGAAGGCCTATGTGCTGTCTTTGAGTGAAGCGATCGCAGCTGAAATCGCAGGCACCGGGGTCACCGTCACCGTCTTGTGCCCAGGCCCCACCCAGTCCAACTTTGCTGAGACTGCGAATATGGGACAGATAGCCGCGATGGAAAACGTCTCTGCAGACAACTTCCCGACGGCGCTAACCGTGGCGAACTATGGCTATCGCGTGCTGGAGAAAGGGAAAGTCGTCGCTGTCCACGGCCTGCTCAACAAGCTACTGGCCTTTTCACCACGTATCACACCCCGTAGTCTCATTCGCAACGGCATCATGAAGTTCATGTCTGCTAGCAAGGCAGATGGCTAGGTGTCTTGACGGTAATTTGGTGCGCAGAAGGGGCCAGTGGCTAACGCTTTAGAGGTCTTACTTTGAAGGAGATAGAGTCCTTGTCGGCAAACTTATCTGTACTCTTCTCAGCGCGCTTCTCGGGCGCAGCAGCAGGCGTCGCATCAGCCTCGGGCGCGATTGAATCATGCTGAGCGTCAGCAACTTGCCCGGCCTTCAGCTGCCCGGCATTACTCAGCACCGCTAGCCCCATGCCGCCTAGCACCAGCCACACACCGCCCGGCTCCCAGCTAGCGAGCCCAGCAAACCACTGAAACAGCTCCACCGCAGCAAAGATTAATACAAAAGCGGCCAGCCAAAATCTCATGACGCCCCATTCCATCGCGTTGCGCATCAGCATACCCGGTTAGCCTGCTTTTTCGCTAGAACGTATACAAGCGTCTTTTACAGGCTGACTGAATGTGGGTGTCTTATAAATAAAGGAAAAAATGGCGCTAGAGTAATAGATAAGAATCATTAGAAATACAGATGTCGCTACCTGCTGTTCTGCAAAAGTCCGATGAGATGCCTTTTAGAGGTATTACGCTGCTCTCTGATCGTGAAATCGAGGCGATGCGCCCTGCTTGTCAGCTTTCTAGTAAGCTGCTGGACTATCTTGAGCCCTTGGTCGTGCCGGGGGTGAGTACGCTCGAGCTAAATGACGCTGCAGAAGCTTGGACCCAGCAGCACGGTGCGACTAGTGCGCCCTTAGGCTATCCTGGTGCCCCCGGTGCCATCGACTTCCCAAAGTCGATTTGTACCAGCATCAATGAAGTGGTTTGTCATGGCATTCCCAGCAAAAATGACATTCTTCAGTCAGGAGACATTATCAATATAGACGTGACGCCGCTGCTCAATAGCTATCACGGCGATAGCTCTCGGACGTTTATGGTAGGGGACGTCTCGCCGACGGCGCGAAAACTTGTAGAGGTCACGCAAAAGTCTCTCTGGGTTGGCATTGAGGCGGTCAAAGTCGGTGGGCGCATTGGCGATATTGGCGCGGCTATCCAGGCCTACGCCGAGTCGGAAGGCTTTTCTGTTGTGCGCGATTTTGTCGGTCATGGTGTGCATCGCACCTTTCACGCTGAGCCTCAAGTGCCGCACTATGGTGTGCCAGGCAAAGGAAAAAAGATTCGCCCTGGTATGGTCTTCACGATTGAACCGATGCTCAATGAGGGCACTCATGAGGTGCAGCTGCTAGAGGATAAGTGGACAGCGGTCACAGCCGACCGGAAGCTCTCTGCTCAGTTTGAGCACACCTTGGCGGTGACAAAATCTGGCGTAGAGGTGCTGACCTACCTACCTGCAGCGGTGGCCGCTTAGTCTTCGTCTGCGCCGAAGTAGTCGGTCTTGACCATCGCGAGCACAAGCATATCCTCGTAGCCATTAGCGGTTTTGAAGGCTTCTCGCAGTGTGCCTTCTACCACAAACCCCTCGCTCAAATACAGCATGAGGGCGCGCTCGTTGCTCACTACCACATCTAGCCAGAGGCGATGGTAGCGCATTCGCTCAAAGGTTTGGACCTTCAGCCAGCGAAGGGTTTGTCTGCCATAGCCTGCGCCCTTCGGCAAGATGACAATTCGCCTCAGCAGGAGAGATTTGTGAGGGTTTTCCATTCCCTCTAGGACCACGTAGCCCACCGCTTTACCAGCTTGCTCCACAATGAAGTGAGCTTCGTCCTCAGAGACGATGGCTGCTTCGTGCTGAGCTTGCCGCCATTGATTGATATATGTCGCATTTTCGGGATGCTGCTCTGCAGCCATCACGAAGCTCAAATCCAACAAACGCGTCGGACGCAATTCAATATTTCGCGGTTCAATCTTCAAAGGCTCTATCAAAATCTTTAATCAGCGAAATTACTAAGGGGCATCTTTCCTAAACAGTCGGGTGAAAAAAGAGAGCCTACCGTATAGAGGAATACATTTTATACGGCTGAATGTCCGTCATTTTGACAGACGCTCAATCCGTCAACGGAGGCGGGCGCATTTATGAGCATCGGGCAGAATCGAGGAGTTGGTACTATGGCGTAGGCCACTTTGGCGCCAGTTACTTCTGATTTCGGCGTTGCGCCCTGTAGGGACCTTGCGATCGCTCGCTGTATTGGCTGGCGATCACGCAGGGTTATCTCACACTGGCTGTAGGTAGTCATTCACTGCATAAAAGCGTAATCACTAACGTTTTCAGCAAAGGTACGTTGACCCATAACTATATTGGGTATAAATTTTTACTATAAAAAATTATCCGAATCAGCGTGCCATCTGACTGCTAGCCATCTGGCTCAACTGAATAAATCGTCCAAAATCGCTGGGTATTGCCTATGAAGCGCTTCTTGGGCTTGCTTTGTGTGCATGCTTTCAGCCATGAGAGGTCATGCCTGTGAAAGTGGCCTAGGTATGTGCGCTCAGCCCGCAATACTCTTCACATAGTTCCTATGGTCTACGATATCCATTCGTCGTCACTGCAATCGCTTTTTCCGCATCTTTTTTCTCTGCGACCTGTTTCTCCGCGTGTTCTCTGCCAGCGTCCTAACCGCTGGTTTCAGGGCGAGTACCTTCATCCTCTAGCGTCCGAAGTGCGGACCGGAACCGTGCGTCTTTTGAGGGATTTCCCGCTGCGTTTTGCCCTTTTCAGTAGTGGGAAATGACCATGCGCCTGAATGAAAAGGTGGCGCTGGTGACCAGCAGCCGTCAGGGTATCTGTGCGGATACCGCCAAGCAGCTGGCCGGTGCAGGTGCGAGAGTAATGATCTGCGGCCGCAATGCCGCGCAGGGACGAGACACCGTCGCTCAGATTCAGCAGCAGGGCGGACGGGCAAGCTTTATTTTGACCGATGTTGCGATCGCTGCCGATGTGCAGGCCGCCATTGATGAGACCATTGCCACTTATGGCCGATTAGACATCCTTTTTAATAGTGTTAGTGGCCCCTACCCCCTAGACGGTCCCCTGCTTGATGTCTCAGAAACCACCTGGGATAGAATCACTGAAACGACGCTAAAAGGGACGTTTCTCTGCTGTCAGTACGCCATGCCCTTCCTGCAAAATGCCGGACAGCCAGACAGCAACAGCACTATCATCAACCTAATAGAACAGAGCGAATCTGCCCGAAATCGTTCTGTGACCGAAATCTGCCAGGGTGGCATTTTAGCCATGACCCAAGAGATTGCCCAGCAGTTTTCTGAGGGCAACGTTTCTGCCAACCTGATTTGGTCGGGCCAAGCGCCGCAGCGGCTGAATCGAAACATTCTCAGCTTGCTGACCGATCAGGTCCTCTATGGCCCCGCGAGACCGGACGACTCAGACCTGGCTGATAGCCCACAGCGTGCAGCGGTCCCCTTTGCAGATATGGCAGAAGCCATCATGTATTTGGCCACAGAGGGCCACGACCTCCACGGCTGCATGCTCGTCGTTGATTCATCGGCCAGCTGGGGCCAGTAAGCGTCGGCTAGTGAGGGTCGGTAGGCGAGACCTATCTGTCGCCGTCCTCTTCTAAAAGCTCATATTCGCCGTCCCATACCGCAGTCAGTAGCGCTAGGCCGTGGCGGGTGAGCGTTACTTCCTCTCCCTCGACTTCAATGTCAGCGGCGTTGCCCCCGGCCGCATCAATCAGGTCTGCCATCCACAGATAGCAGGGCACAGCAGGCTGTCGCAACAGCTTCTCTAGGCGAGCCTGACGGGCTAACGGCAGCCGACGCTGCAACAAGGTGTAAAGGGAAACTTGGGTGCGTGCCTCCACGCCGCCGAGCACCTGCTGCAGATACCAGGCCGTCTCAGCAGGGGGCAAGGCTTCCATACGCTGCTCAATGCGGGTCAGGATGCGATCTACAAAGTCGACGCCCAGATAGCTATTGAGATATTCAGCCGGGAGGGCCGGGTCTATTTCTACCCGCTCGCAAATGCTGGCCCAGTCTACTTCGGGGTAGGCCGATTTGAGCTTTTCGAAGGCTTGGTCACTGATTTGGGCCGATTCTGTCTGCAAATCGTAGGAGAAATCTTCTCCGGGTTTGGCCCCTGCCTCTACCAACATTCGGAATAATCGAATCGCATCGTCTGCCATTCGCGCTTGCCTCCTACAATCTGTAGCTTGGGCGATCTGTCGCTTGGGTCGCCGTCGCGACTTGGTTTTTTGTCGTTCGCGGTCTTCGCTAGGGCTCTATCCGGCCTGCTGCTTTGCCTCCCGATACGCGGCATGGACCGCATTTACGTTGTACCAGTTTAAAAAGACTCGGCTGAGCTCTTGGGAGAGCTGTGGGTAGCCGCGATCTATCAGCCAGCGTAGCGCTGGCCCTAGGGTGCGCTCATTGAGCAGGCCGCCCAGCGAGAGGGTGCCCCACAGCAGGCGGTGCAGCCAGGTCATTTGAATCATCAGTCTGACATCGAGGGTGGGGTGCTTTTGGTAAAACACGACACCCATGCGGGCCCGCTGGATTTCTTTGTCAATCAGGTCGGGCAGCTCATCGACTGAGAAAGCGGGGTGCCAGTGATAGCCCACGGCCTCGGGAGACTTGATTAGGGATAGGCCGTTGTTTTTGAGGCGGACGCCTAGCTCGAGGTCTTCCCAGCCATACTGGGTAAACTGCGCGTCGAACAAACCGGCTTCGAGCAGCCACTTTTTGGCGATCGCAACATTTCCGGTCGCAAAAAAGGCCCGCGAATAGTCGGTCACCTTGAAGGGCTCCGAGGTGGGTTCATCAAAGTTGCAGGTATTGACCACTCGCCCGTAGGTAAAGACGCGCTCATTGCCTTGTTTGTAGGCCTTTGCTAGGGCATCGGCGTGGTACTGCAAGAAGCTACCGAGCACCACTAGGTCGCTATCGATGAAGATGATGGTGTCGCCCTTGGCCTGCTGCACGCCGAAGTTGCGAGCGATCGCTGCCCCTTCATGGTTTTGCTCGTAGAGCACCACATGGGGAAAGTCGTCCGCGCTGCTTTTGATCCATTCCACCGTGCCGTCGGTTGAGCCATCGTCGACCAGGACGATTTCGTAGCCTTCTACAGGTCCATCCGGGCGTAGCACCTGGTTTTCCATAGCTCGCAGGCACTTTTCTAAAATGGGCTTGCGGTTGTAAGTCGGAATGACAACGCTGAAAAACATAGGCTCAAGGGCTAAGGCACTCTAGTGGGCGTCTACTGTCCATACTATTTTATTTTTTGGCCTCCTATTTTTTGGCTCCCTCGTTTTCCCGCGCCGTTAGCAGTGAACTTCTTTGAAAACGCCCCGACTGCCATAATATGGACCTGATCACTTCACATACGGACAAAATCAGATATGGGCCGCGCAGATAAAGTTGTTTTGGCATATTCGGGGGGCGTAGATACGACAGTCTGCATTCCTTACCTCAAAGAAGAATTTGGCGTTAAAGAAGTCATTACGCTCGCCGCCGACCTCGGACAGGGCGATGAGCTAGAGCCCATTCGTAAAAAGGCCCTCGACTGCGGCGCAGCCGAATCTGTCGTGACCGACGTCACAGAATCGTTCATCGCCGACTACGCCTTTCCGGCTATTCAGGCCAATGCTCTCTACGAAAATCGCTATCCGCTTTCTACGGCGCTGGCCCGACCGCTGATTGCCAAGCTGCTGGTGGAAACTGCTGAAAAATATGGTGCCGATGCCGTTGCCCACGGCTGCACAGGCAAGGGGAATGACCAGGTGCGATTTGATGTTGCGATCGCTGCCCTCAATCCCAACCTAAAAGTGCTCGCACCTGCCCGTGAGTGGGGCATGAGCCGCGAAGAGGCCATGGCCTACGGTGAAAAGTTTGGCCTTACCTTCCCGGTCAAAAAATCTTCTCCCTACAGCATTGACCGCAACTTGCTAGGTCGCTCCATCGAAGCTGGCCCCCTAGAAGATCCTTGGAATGAGCCCACTGAAGAAGTCTTTGTGATGACCCGGGCGATCGCAGACACCCCAGACGAACCAGAATACGTAGAAATCGGCTTTGAGAAAGGCTTGCCCACCAGCCTCAATGGAAACGCCCTAGCCCCCATAGAACTCATTACCCAGCTCAACACCCTCGCGGGCAACCACGGCATTGGCCGCATCGACATGATCGAGAACCGGCTGGTTGGCATCAAGTCTCGGGAGATTTACGAAGCGCCCGCGCTGCTTGTATTGATCGCTGCGCACCGAGATCTCGAAAGCCTCACCCTCACCGGCGATATCACCCAGTACAAGCGCAACATTGAGCAGTCCTACAGCCAAATGATTTACAACGGGCTCTGGTATAGCCCGCTCAAAGCTGCCCTTGATGCCTTTATCAGTCAGACTCAGGAGCGGGTTTCGGGCACCGTTCGCGTCAAGCTGTTTAAGGGGAATGCCGTCCTCGCGGGGCGCAAATCAGCCAATGCCCTATATTCTGAGGAGCTGGCCACCTACAGTGCCGACGACCAGTTCGACCATAAGGCCGCTGAGGGCTTTATCTATGTTTGGGGACTACCCACGAGAGTGTGGTCACAAAAGACCCGTTAAGGAAAGCGAAGAGAACGCGATACAGAGAAGTCAACACCGAGAAGCCAACAACATGGTCCAAACAACCCCTGCCCCTACCTTCTCCAAACCGCAGCCCGCACCCACGCTGCAAATCTCTGGCCTCAACGTTTACTACGGCGAGAGCCATATTCTGCGCGATGTAGATATGACGATTCCACAGGGCAAGATGGTCTGCCTCATAGGTCGGAACGGGGTCGGTAAAACGACCTTACTCAAAACCATCATGGGGTTGCTCACTCCTCGTAGCGGACACATTGATTATCAGGGGCGATCGCTACTGCCGCTGCCCACCAACCGCCGGGCCAAGCTAGGTATCGGCTATGTGCCCCAGGGCCGAGAGATCATCCCTCGGCTTACCGTCAAAGAAAATCTCCTGATTGGCCTAGAAGCCAATCCTCAAAAAAAGGGCAACCCGCTCAACTCGGCGATCCCAGAAGATGTTTTGCAGCTTTTTCCGGTGCTGAAGCAGATGCTGTCTCGCATGGGTGGTGACCTGAGTGGCGGTCAGCAGCAGCAGCTTGCGATCGCCCGCGCCCTAATGGGGCGCCCTCAGCTGCTCGTGCTCGATGAACCCACCGAAGGCATCCAGCCATCGATTATTCTCGACATTGAAAACGCCGTTCGCCAAATCGTGGAGACCAGCGGTGTCTCTGTGTTGCTCGTAGAGCAGCACCTGCACTTTGCGCAGCAGGCAGACTATTACTACGCCATGCAGAAAGGCGGCATTGTCGACTCGGGAGAAGCCAGCCAGCTCAGCAGTGACGTCATCCAACGCTTCTTGGCAGTTTGACCGAGCTACGAGTTGGTAAGTACCGACTTGGCGCCTAGTCCGAATCAACTCAGCCAGCACTCCACAACAGAAATGTTTCTTACATTTTTGGGGTAGAAATGTTTTTTAACATTTTCAGTGTATTTGTTACGGCATCTGTTGTTTTTGTTAAGGCAATTATCCGTATCCCCGCTCTTAGTAGACAATAAAAGTCCGATTATCGTTGTAGAACTCGTGTGCTCTTTTGGAGCGGAGAATGCAATGGTATAGCTGATACGGGCGCTTTTCCACATCATTATTCTCTAATGAGTGGATTTTCTATTTTCTACCGCTCGGTCCCCACGTTTTGTATCTTGCGTGGCTGAAAAAGATGGGTTGTTCTTGCTTTGGTAAGCTCAACTGCTCTGGGCTCATTTAATTCGAGCTCATCTGCTCCAAGGCATTCTATTTTCCAGTATTCCTTTCTCGGTCTTTTGCGATGGCTCCCTCCGACCAAACTGTGAACAGTCCCCAAACTCAACTGTCTGCGCCCACTCGGCAAGGCCTTTACGACCCGCAACATGAACATGACGCCTGTGGCGTTGGCTTCGTGGTGCAAATGAAGGGAAAAGCCTCCCACGATATTGTTCAGCAAGGTCTTACGATTTTGCTGAATCTGGATCATCGAGGGGCCGTTGGCGCGGAGCCCAATACTGGTGATGGCGCGGGCATTCTAATGCAGATTTCTCACCGCTTTATGGCCAAAGTAGCGGCTGCGGAGAGCATTGAGCTGCCGGCAGCGGGTCAGTATGGCGTTGCCATGATTTACGCCAGCCCAGACGCTGAGGCGCGGGAGAAAGGCCGGGAGGCTTTTGAAAAGGTGGTGGCTGAAGCCGGTTTGGAAGTGCTGGGTTGGCGAGACGTGCCGACAGACAATGCCACGCTGGGGCCTACCGCGCAGGCTAGTGAGCCTTTTATGCAGCAGGCCTTTATCGGGCGGGGATCCCTGGGTGAAGGGTCCGATGAGCTGGCTCTAGAGCGAAAGTTGTACGTGATTCGCAAGCTGGCCCACAGAGCGATTCGGGGCGAAAAGATTGACGGCTATTGGTATGTGGCTAGTATTTCCTGCCGCACGATTGTGTATAAGGGCATGTTGATGCCTATTCAGGTCGGGCAGTACTACTTGGACCTCAGCGATCCGGATATGGAGAGCGCACTATCGCTGGTGCATTCGCGCTTTAGTACTAATACCTTTCCGAGCTGGGAGCGATCGCACCCCTATCGCTACATCGCTCACAACGGTGAGATTAACACCCTGCGCGGCAACATCAACTGGATGACCGCTCGCCAGTCGATGTTCGAATCTGCGCTGTTTGGCGAAGATCTCGAACGGGCGAAGCCGCTGATCAACATCAACGGTAGCGATTCGACGATTTTTGATAACACCTTGGAGCTGCTGGCTTTGAGTGGGCGATCGCTGCCCCACTCGCTGATGATGATGGTGCCCGAGCCCTGGTCTGGCCATAAGACCATGGACGAGCAGAAAAAAGCTTTTTATGAGTACCATGCTTGCTTGATAGAGCCCTGGGATGGCCCGGCTTCTATCGCTTTCACTGACGGCACCCAGATGGGCGCGGTGCTAGATCGCAACGGCCTCAGACCCGGTCGCTACTACGTCACTAAAGACGACCGCGTGATTATGGCTTCTGAAGCTGGGGTTTTGCCTGTGCCTCCTGAAGACGTGATCGAAAAGGGTCGCCTAGAGCCTGGCAAAATGTTCTTGGTCGACACGAAGGCCGGAAAGATCGTTTCAGACCAAGAGATAAAGCAACAGATTGCTAGCGAGCAGCCCTACCGCGATTGGCTGGATCAAAACCTAATTACATTAGATGAGCTGCCCACTAGCCCAGCGGCAGCAGAGTCTAAGCTAGACACTAGCCCCGAAGCCATTACCCGCAGACAAATGGCGTTTGGCTACACCTTTGAAGAGCTGCGTATGCTGCTCGCGCCCATGGGCAAAAACGGCGTAGAAGCCATTGGCGCGATGGGCACCGATACGCCGCTTCCCGTTCTTTCCAATCGCCCGAAGCTGCTTTACAACTATTTTCAGCAGCTGTTTGCCCAGGTGACCAATCCACCTATTGACTCCATTCGAGAGGCGATTATCACCTCGGCGACCACCACCATCGGCTCAGAGCGAAACCTGCTCGAACCCACTCCCGAAAGCTGCCGGTTGCTACAGCTCAAGACTCCATTTATCACGAACGATGAGTTGGCCAAGATTAAGCACAATCAGGCTTTCAAGACAGCTGTGTTGCCCATTTTGTTTGATCCGGATGCGGGTGAAGCTGGGCTGAGCGGTGCGCTAGAAGCGCTGTGTATGAAGGCTGATGAAGCGATCGCAGCGGGCGACGAGATTTTGATTCTTTCTGATCGGGCGATCGCTCAAAACCGAGCCCCTATCCCTGCGTTGCTTGCGGTCGCAGGCCTGCATCACCACCTCATTCGCAATGGCACCCGTACCCGTGTTGGCATCGTGCTCGAATCGGGAGAGCCCAGAGAAGTGCATCACTTCGCCGTTTTGCTGGGCTACGGCTGCGGGGCTATCAATCCCTACATGGCCTTCGAGACATTCCAGCGGATGATCGATGAAAATCTGCTGCGGGAGGTCTCCTACGCAGAAGCCTGCAAAAACTACATTAAAGCAGCCACTAAAGGCGTGGTAAAAGTCGCCTCGAAGATTGGCATTTCTACCTTGCAAAGTTACCGAGGCGCGCAGATTTTTGAAGCGATTGGTCTAAACGACACCGTCATTGGCAAGTACTTTACCTGGACGGCTTCTCGCATTCAGGGTGTCGGCCTAGACGTGCTCGCCCAAGAAGCCATTCAGCGCCATCGCCATGCCTTCCCAGATAGAGTCGAAGCGGGTAGCCACAATGCGGCCACTCTAGATGTGGGCGGTGAGTATCAGTGGAGAAAAGACGGCGAAGCGCATTTGCTCAGCCCGCAGAGTATTCACCTGCTGCAGCAGGCCACCCGCGATGGCAACTACGACCTGTTCAAAAAGTATTCTGCGCTCGTCAATGAGCAGGGCAAGCAGTTCTTCCGCCTGCGCGATCTGCTAGAGTTTACGCCGCAGCAGCCGATCCCCATCGAAGAGGTAGAGCCGATTGAAGCGATTATGAAACGCTTTAAGACGGGGGCGATGAGCTATGGGTCTATTTCTCAGGAGGCCCATGAGACACTGGCGATCGCAATGAACCGGATCGGTGGCCGCTCCAATACGGGAGAAGGCGGCGAGGACCCGGCCCGCTACACCTGGACCAACGAACAGGGCGATTCTAAAAACAGCGCCATCAAGCAGGTAGCCTCTGGTCGCTTTGGCGTGAGCAGCCTGTACCTGTCCCAGGCCAAAGAAATTCAGATCAAAATGGCGCAGGGGGCAAAGCCTGGAGAAGGCGGTCAGCTGCCAGGGCGCAAGGTGTACCCGTGGATTGCCAAAGTGCGAAATTCTACGCCGGGCGTGGGACTGATTTCGCCGCCGCCGCACCACGATATCTATTCGATCGAAGACTTGGCGGAGCTAATTCATGACCTGAAGAATGCAAACCGAGCAGCGCGGGTCAGCGTCAAGCTCGTTTCCGAGGTTGGGGTTGGCACCATTGCAGCAGGCGTCGCCAAGGCCCATGCCGATGTCGTGCTTATTTCTGGCTTTGATGGCGGTACGGGCGCATCACCCCAAACGTCGATTAAGCATGCGGGTTTGCCTTGGGAGCTAGGGCTGGCAGAAACCCATCAGACGCTGGTATTGAACAATTTGCGCAGTCGCATTGTGATCGAGACCGATGGGCAGATGAAGACGGGGAGAGATGTTGCGATCGCAGCGCTCCTCGGGGCCGAAGAATTTGGCTTCAGCACCGCGCCCCTCGTCACCTTGGGCTGCATCATGATGCGCGTTTGCCACCTCAATACCTGCCCAGTGGGCGTCGCCACCCAAAATCCTGACCTGCGCAGCAAGTTTAACGGTGACCCTGCCTACACCGTGAACTTCATGAAATTCATTGCGCAAGAAACCCGCGAAATTATGGCGGCGCTCGGCTTCCGCACCCTTGATGAGATGGTGGGCCGCACCGACATGCTCGCCCCCAAAACGGCCATTGATCACTGGAAGGCCAAGGGCATCGACCTCACACCGCTGCTGCATCAGCCCAAAGTCGGGCCAGAAATCGGTCGCTACTGCACACAAGCGCAAGACCACGGCCTCGACAAATCCCTTGACATCACTCGCCTGCTCGACATCTGCCAGCCCGCGATTGAAAAAGGCGAGCCGGTTGAGGCGACATTGCCCATTCGCAATATCCACCGCGTGGTGGGCACCATCGTGGGTAACGAAATTACCAAGCGGCACTGGGACGGTCTTCCACCAGACACCGTACAGCTCCACTTCCAGGGCACTGCCGGACAGAGCTTTGGGGCCTTTATCCCCAAGGGGATGACTCTGACACTCGAGGGCGATGCCAACGACTACTTGGGCAAGGGGCTCAGTGGTGGCAAAATTATTCTCTTCCCACCACCGTCTTCACCGCTGGTCGCAGAAGACAATATCGTCACCGGTAATGTCGCCTTCTACGGTGCCACTAGCGGTGAGGCCTACATCAATGGCCAGGCCGGTGAGCGCTTCTGCGTGAGAAATTCTGGCGTTGAGGCGGTGGTAGAAGGGGTGGGCGACCACGGCTGTGAATATATGACCGGTGGCAAGGCGATTATCTTAGGTCGCACCGGGCGTAACTTTGCGGCGGGCATGAGCGGCGGCGTTGCCTACGTTCTCGACGAAGCCGGTGACTTTGCGACTCGCTGCAATACCGAAATGGTCGGGCTAGAGCGCGTCGAAACAGAGGCAGAAAGTAAGCTGCTGAGAGAGAAAATTCAGCGGCATGTGGACTACACCGGTAGCCCCAAGGCTAAATCTCTCTTGGCCGCTTGGGAAACAACCTTGCCCAAGTTTGTAAAAGTGATGCCCCGCGACTACAAACGCGTACTGCAGCACATTCAAAAAGCGCTCGATGCTGGCCTCAGTAACGACGAAGCCATGTCAGCCGCCTTCGAAGAAAATGCCAGAGACCTTGCCAGGGTTAGCGGCAGCTAAGGCCACTAGCCACAACAGAGTCGTCTGACAACAATCTCGTTTTATGACACTTACGGACAAATAGGCATCTCTATCACGCATCTGACAACAGCACTCCTCACAACACCAATAACAACATGGGAAAACCAACTGGCTTTATTGAACATTTGCGGGAAGCTCCCTCAGAAATCTCTCCCAAAGATCGCATTCGCAACTGGGATGAGTTTCACCTGCCCATGCCCGAGGAGAATCTGCAAACCCAGGGCGCACGCTGCATGGACTGCGGCACCCCCTTTTGCCACACGGGTGAACTCATCAGCGGCATGGCCAGCGGCTGTCCGATCAACAATCTTATTCCCGAGTGGAATGACCTGATCTATCGTGGTCTCTGGAGAGAAGCTCTTGATCGCCTCCATAAAACCAACAACTTTCCAGAATTTACTGGGCGGGTTTGCCCGGCCCCCTGCGAAGGATCTTGCGTACTGGGCCTCACCAACCCGCCAGTGACGATCAAAAACATTGAATATTCCATCATTGAAAAAGGCTGGGCTGAGGGCTGGATAGTCCCTCGCCCACCGGCGAAGAGAACCGGTAAGACCGTTGCTGTCGTAGGCTCTGGCCCGGCAGGCCTAGCCGCCGCCGACCAGCTAAACAAGGCCGGTCATACGGTGACGGTATACGAGCGGGCCAATCGTCCGGGCGGACTGCTGACCTATGGCATCCCCAACATGAAGCTCGACAAGCAGGACATCGTGCGACGTCGGCTGGACATTTTGGAAGCGGAAGGGATTACCTTTGTGTGCAACACAGAGGTTGGTCAAGACCTGCCTGCGGACAAACTGTTGAATGATTTCGATTCGGTTATTCTCTGTACGGGCTCTACCCGGCCAAGAGACTTACCGATTGAAGGCAGAGACCTCAAGGGCATTAACTTTGCCATGGAATTTTTGACGGCGAACACCCAGGCGGTGCTGGATGGTCGGCCCGGCGACGACTATATCTCCGTAGCCGGTAAAGATGTGGTGATTATTGGCGGTGGTGATACGGGCACTGACTGTGTGGGCACTTCCATTCGTCAGGGCTGCAGAAGTATCAATCAGCTAGAGATTATGCCGAAGCCGCCGGAAATTCGCGCGGCTAGCAATCCTTGGCCTGAGTGGCCCAAAATCTATCGGCTCGACTACGGGCAAGAAGAGGCAAAGGCCCTCTTTGGGGATGACCCGCGTGCCTATGTGAGAACTGCGACAAAGTTCGAGGGCGATGGCAATGGTAATGTTGCTGCTGTCCATACCGTAGAGGTGCAGTGGGAACGGGATGAGAACGGGCGGTTTACACCTATTCACGTTCCGGGGAGTGAAATTGTAATGCCTGCGCAGCAGGTGCTGCTGGCTATGGGCTTCCTGGGACCTGAGTCGCCTTTGCTCGATGCTTTGGGCCTAGAGAAAACAAATCGCAGCAACATTAAGGCTGAGCATGAGGACTACAGAACGAACAAACCGGGCGTCTTTGCGGCGGGTGACTGTCGGCGAGGGCAGAGCCTGATCGTATGGGCGATTAATGAGGGGAGAGGGGTGGCACGGGAGTGTGATCGCTACCTCATGGGTGCAACCGAACTGCCCTAGCGCGAAGCTGTAGTAAAAGCTAATTCACATCCACACAAACACCGATATCTGCAGCTTGTCTGTTGCCTGTTCAGGCGATGTCATCTATGTAGCGTGACCTTTCGCTATCACAATCATGTCTATCTATGGAAAGAGAGTGTCTATCCTGCCTGTAGGATAGACTGCCGACAAGCCGCCGAACAAAACTGCCTATAAATTGCCGACTTCAGGTAGCTGAACTCGGTAGCGACAAGCTAGCGGCTTATCGGAGTAGATGAAACTAAGGGTAAAAATTCTCTCAGGTTACGTCGCCAGTCTAGCGCTCGTTGTGCTAATCGGGCTGTGGGGCGTTTTTAACCTGTGGCGACTAGGTAAAGCAAGCGAGGAGATTTTACAGGAGAATTATTTCAGCATTCGCGCTGCCGACAGTATGGTCGACGCGCTAGAGCGTCAGGATAGTGCCACGTTGCTTTTACTGCTGAGCAGTTCAGCAGATAAGCTTGAGGAAGGTCTTGCACTATTTCGCGACAACGAGGTGTCATTTTTGCAGGCACTGGCCAGGGCAAAAGATAACGTCACCACAGCAGAAGAACCTGAAGCCCTGAGAGCCCTAGAGAGTTCATACAAAAGCTATTTGGCTAGCGTAGATGGCCTGCTATCGGCAACAGATAGCAGCGCAACTGCGGGCCTTAACAAACTTGACCGATATGAACAAACGATCCGGCCAGCTTTTCAGATAGTGCGTGAGTCGGCTATTCGGTTGAGAGACATCAACCAAACTGCCATGACGGAAGCCTCCAGCCGAACGGCAATAATTTCGCAACGGGCTATTCTTTCTGTTGCGATCGCCGGTTTTAGCGCGGCTGTCAGCGGATTTGTGATTAGCTGGATTCTCTCTCGCAATTTGGCTCGCCCCGTGCAGGCCATGCGCGGCGCAACCGCGCAGATAGCTGATGGTAACTACGATGTTCAGCTGGCGATCGCTTCCCGGGACGAGCTAGGTCAGCTCGCGGAAGAGATCAATGCCATGAGCAAACGACTTCAGGCTTTCAAAGCCTTGAATTTAGACAAAGTTGTTGCAGAAAAGCAGCGTGGGGAGGCTATTATCCACAGTCTCAGCGATGGTATTGTTGTTGTTGATGACCAGCTTCATATTATTGCTATTAACCCGGTGGCTGCGGCTATATTTGGTACCAAGCCTGGACTTGCTAAAGGTCGCCATTGTCTAGAAATTGTTGAAAATCGTACACTATACCAGCAGATCCAGTCTGCAGCTAGCGAAGAGACAGCAGCTAACGCAAATGCCGCAGACACTGCCCTCTCCGGCAGCGGCGACCCAGCCGAGCTAAGCCTTGAGCGAGGGAACCGCACAGAGCACTATCAATACTTAGCTACGCCTGTCGTCGCCGCAGATCGCCGTCGATTGGGTGTTGTGCTGTTACTACAAAACGTCACAAACCTCAAGCAGCTCGACCAGCTCAAGAGCGAATTTGTAATGACCGCTTCTCACGAACTGCGGACGCCGCTCACTGGCATGGCGATGAGCATTGACCTCCTGATAGAAACCACGCAGGGTAAGCTATCAGAAGACGAACAGGCCCTACTCACTACCGCGCAGGAAGATGTGCAACGCCTCAGGGCACTGGTGAACGATCTGTTAGATTTATCCAAAATAGAATCTGGCAAGATTGACATGGCGCAGGCCGCAACCCGGCCTGATGGGTTAGTCAGTAAGGCCATTGGCTTACTCCAGATTCAGGCCAACAAAAACAATGTTGAACTCGTTGCTCAGCTTTCGAGTAACCTGCCAGAAGTCAATGCCGACGCCAATAAAATTACTTGGGTGCTTACCAACCTAATCGCCAATGCGCTGCGCTATGCCCGTAGCCGCATTGACGTGGCTACGCAGTCTCACGGAACTTGGGTCTCTATCAGCGTCGTTGACGATGGACCCGGAATCGAGCCGGCCTATCAACGCAAAATATTTGACAAATTTGTGCAAGTCAAAACAGAGAAAGACGTTGGCGGTACTGGGCTAGGACTGGCTATTTGTAAAGAAATAGTTCAAGCCCATGGCGGCAGAATTTGGGTTGAGTCAACCCCAGGTTATGGAAGTACCTTCACTTTCACACTCCCAATTGTATCCCAGTCGTTCATTAAAAAGGAAACTGCTCATGCAACGCGATAGTACCCCCAACGCCAACATCTTAGTTGCCGATGATGAGAACAGCATCCGATTAACAGTTAGCCAGGCGCTGTCTTCTCAAGGCTACGAAGTAATCACCGCCATTGACGGTAACACAGCCCTTGCACAGCTGCAGGATACATCTATCGACCTGTTGCTTTTAGATATTCAGATGCCAGGAATGGATGGCATTGAAGTCTTGCAAAAAGCGATGGCTCAACAACCTGCCTTGAAGGTAATAATGATTTCGGCTCATGGCTCGGTGGATAATGCTGTTGAAGCAATGAAACTAGGCGCTGTAGACTACTTGCAGAAACCCTTTACTCCCGGCGAACTCAGAGAGCTGGTCGACCGTGTACTGAGCAGAGAGGCGGTTGGTACAGAGGCGTACGATGAGCAGATTGCCTCTGCTCGGGTCCTAGCTGCAGAGGGCAAGTACGAAGATGCAAAGGCAGCGGTCAAGCAGTGCATCGGCGACCATCCCGAAAATGCCGCAGGTTTTAACCTACTTGGAGAGCTGTTAGAAGCGATGGGTGAGCAAGCTGAAGCGCTGAAGAACTATCGAGTGGCACTCGATCTAGATCCTACCTATACAGCTGCCAGCGACAACTTGAGTCGGGCTGCAATAGACCCGAAGTCAACGCCGAGCTTTTGAGACATAATACCAACTTTTTGATTTTTCTTAGATGCTTACCAGATACCCTACCCGGTATTGTCTATGTTTTTTTACCCGATGTCTGTCGCAATATACGCAATATAAAGGGTCACCCACAGGAGTTTTAAATATGGTTTCTAATCTTTTGGGCGGCAATGCTAAAGGGGCCCAATACATCATCATTATTGGCTGCGGGCGGCTAGGCTCGCTTCTCGCAAGTCAGCTAAGCGCCCGGGGCAATAGCGTTGTTGTTATCGACCAGTATCAGGACAGCTTTGACAATCTTTCTGCCGAGTTTAGTGGATTTCAGCTAACTGGCAATGCAGTTGAGCTAGCAACGCTTCGTAGAGCAAAAGTCGATAGGGCAGACTGCCTTGTCGCTGTCACCCGAGAAGACAATGTCAACCTAATGGTGGCACAGATTGCCAAAACAGTGTTTGACATTCCTATTGTGCTAGCACGGGTATTTGATCCGGCTCGTGAGGCGATCTATAAAGAGTTTGAAATTAATACGATCAGTCCAACGCAGCTGTCTGCTGATTTGTTTTTAAAGACGCTGGACACCCAATTTAAGCAGGTGACGAAATGAGAATAATTCTAGTGGGAACAGATAAGCTAATTTATTTTCTGGGGCGGCGATTTGTCACCAAAGGAGACTTTGTCACTATCATTACACCGGAACAGTTGGAGGCAACCTCGCTGTCGCGGCGACTGAAGGCGACGGTTATCGTTGGCGACGGTAGTGACCCTGCCGTGCTGCAGGAAGCAGGTGCTTATCAAGCCGACGCGCTGCTAGCTCTGACCGACCAAGACCAGGACAATCTTATCGCCTGTCAGATTGCTCAGGACCGCTATGGCGTTCCTCGCACCGTTGCAATTGTTAATGATCCAGATAATCGAGAGATTTTTGAATCGCTGGGTATCAGTTTGGCCTTCTCAGCTACTGAAATACTGGGATCTTTAATTGAGCAACAAACGGTCCCTTCTGAAATCAAAAACCTTGTGCCTGTTACAGAAAGTGACGTTGTGATTACGGAAGTGGTTTTGAAAGTGGGTAGTCCTTCTATTGGTAAAGCGATCAAGGATTTGGGACTCAGGGGCGCTACGGTTGCCTGTGTCGTCAGGCGCGGACACGTGCTTAAAGCCAATAGACGAATGTATCTGATGGAGGGCGATCGCATTCTGCTCATTAGTGAGGATGCTCGCTATGGTCAAGCGCAACAGGCACTCACCGGGGAGGGCTTGTAGAAAATGCGCTATCAAAGCTTTTTACGCCAGCGCTATCGAGCCGTATTAGGCTATACAGGACTAATTAGTGCGATCGCGGGACTGGCCATCCTATCGCCTTTGATTGCGCTGTTTGCCTATCCAGAAGAGGCTAGCTTGGCTTGGGGATTTCTACTGCCGGGTCTCTTCTTGAGCGGGCTCGGCGTGGTGACTTGGCAGCTCTTTAACCCTGGGAAAGCGGCGTCGCTTACGAAACAAGAGGGCGCGGTTATTGTGGTGCTCTCTTGGCTGCTGGCTATTTTAGTTGGTACCCTGCCCTTTTTAGCCATTACAGGCTTGACCTTTACGCAAGCTATGTTTGAATCAACTAGCGGCTGGACAACTACTGGTCTCTCTGTGGTAGACGTGACGCAGGCCTCTCGGCTGATTTTGCTATATCGAAGCATTATGGAGCTGTTTGGAGGGGCTGGGTTAGCCATCATTACGCTCAGCGCAATTGCCGGTTCTGTGGGGGCTAGCCTCAGTAGCGCTGAAGGTCGCAGTGAGCAGCTCGCACCCAACGTTCGTCGATCTTCTAAGCTGGTCTTGATTATTTACAGTGGCTTGTGCGCGGTCGGAACCGTGGCGCTACGCATTTCTGGAGTCGGTTGGTTTGACGCAGTCAATCACGCTTTTGCTGCGCTCTCTACTGGTGGTTTCTCTACCCGACCTGACTCTATCGGCTACTGGGATAGTCCCTTTGTTGAAGCGGTTACGATTGTGCTGATGCTATTCGGTGGACTGAATTTTGTCACCATCTATTTGTTGCTCACCGGTCAGCTAAAATCTGTTATTCGCAACGGGCAGGTACGACTGCAAGCAGTGCTCATTCCAATCGCAGCGATCGCGATTTTCTTCGGCTCGGCAGTTTCCCTGTATCCCACCTTTAGCAAAGCTGTCCGGGTGTCTATCTTTGAATCAGTGACAGCCCTGACCACGACAGGATTTTCAACCGTGGGATACACAGACTGGAACAGCTTGCCTTGGCTAGTAATGATTGTACTGATGCTCGTTGGGGGCGGAGCCGGATCGACAGCAGGCGGAATTAAGCAGTTAAGGTTGTATATCCTGTATCGTTCTCTACTGTCCGAAACTCAAGAAATGCTGATGCCAAAAGGCGCCATCTGTGAAACTGAAATTTGGCAGGGAGAGCAACGTCATTTTTTACGGGCTGATCAAATTCGACAAGTGGCGCTGTTTATTTTTCTCTATCTAGCTGTGTTTCTCTTAGGCGCTTTTGTAATGACTGGCTATGGCTACTCAGTCCAAGAAAGTCTCTTTGAGTATGCCAGTACTATGGGCACAGTAGGCCTATCGATTGGGATAACCGCTAGCGACGCGCCTGCTGGCGTTCTGTGGACGCAGATTGTTGGAATGTTTTTAGGTCGGTTAGAGTTCTTTACCGTGCTGATTGGTGTTGCCTGTGTGCTGAGAGACCTCCGTCCTATGTTGTTGAGCAAAGGAAAACAGGGAACATAACCACAAAAGCTGTGGCTCAAAAGGGTGTTTCTAATACAGGATTTTTTTGATGCATGGTGGTTTTAATACGGGATGTTTTGAATAGGCTGATTGACGAGGCTACAGATTTTGCTGAATACGGCTCATGCCTTTGAAGGAAACAAAAAAAGAGAGAAAGCACAAAAAACTACATCTTTTAGTGCCAGTTTATAAATTGACACAGCGTCAATATGTCTGATTTATAACAGCCTGTTTCCGCAATTACTGGGTTGATAGTGGAATTGTATTAGTGAAAATACGAGCCCATGCTACCCACGCTTCACAATTGAAAAATGTCTTGATTCTCGGCAATTTTGCGGTCTTATGATGGGTATAAAAGGGGCTTTCAGAGGGCCTTTTCGCAAGTCTTGAGTAAATATTGTGCGAAGCTTGCATAATCCGCTGCAAGTTGATTGCAAAATCAAACAAAATTGAACCATGGTGTCATTTACATAGAACATAAACCCATGGTCGAGACGGTTTGCTTAACGATTGACTGGCGGGGGGCTGATAGTGAGCTGCCGGAGTCGCAGCAAGAGGCCTTTACGCAGACGCTGTACAGAGAGCTGCGATCGCTAGACTCGGTAGAAACGGTAGCCCGCGTGCCCGACCCAGCAGTCCCCGCGGGAGCGATGGGCGGACAGTGGCTCTGGAACATCCTTACGGCAGAGATTCCGGGCGACGGACTGCGACGGGCTTGCCAAGAAGTTTTTAGTCGGCTGTCGGCGCGGCAGATGGTGCTGACCATGGAAGTTGATGGACAGTCACAAAAAATCGATGCAAAAAACGTGCGGCCCGATGACTTCGATGAGGTCATCGATAAGCTCGTGGAGGCCGCGCAAAAAATGAAGTCGACCTAGCCACCGGCTGGGTCAATTTGCTGAGTAACGAAGATGGCTGTAGAAGACTCGCTATCGGCATCACTCATCTCTATCAAAATGACTCAAAAGCTTTTTCTCCAAGCCTTTTCTCGTTCCTATCGTCGCCCGTTTATCTTCAGTATCTACAGCACGCAGCCGTTCAATGGTCAGAAAAATTGCATTACTGATTGGAGTTGGTGAGTATGGCACTGGGCTCAAACCGCTTCAGTGTCCGCTTAATGGGGTCGAAGCCATGGGCGCGGTTTTGGCCAATCCTGAGATTGGTGGATTTGACGAGGTGATTGCGCTGACCAATCCCAACGTGGGAGAAATGCGATCGCGCATATCAGAGATTTTTGCGCAGCTCACCAAGCAAGACCTGATTCTCTTTTATTTCACCGGCCATGGTCTCAAAGACATGACGGGCGACTTCTATCTCACAACTAGCCAAACAGAACTCTTTTCGAGCGGGCGGCCCAATGCTGGAACCGCAGTAGAAGCAGACTTTTTGAGGCGAGAGCTGAGCAATGCCCGGGCTGAGAGAAAGGTGGTCATTTTAGACTGCTGCTTTGGGGCGGCGTTTGCCGATGGCTTTTTGACGATGAATGACAGCAGCATTGATATTGAAGCGCAGCTTGGCGGCAAGGGCTGGTGTGTGCTGACCGCTTCTACCTCCGTGCGCTACGCCCTCGAAGAAGACGGAGAGGCGCTCTCTGTGTACACCCGCTACCTAGTAGAAGGGCTTAAGACCGGTGGCGCGGCTCCCGATGGGCAAAGTTACATCTCTGCGCAAAACTTGCATGAGTATGTAAAAGCGCAGGTAGAGGTGGCCGCCCCTGCCATGCAGCCCGCTATTTTCAACCGAGAGCAGGGCTATCAGATTGCGATCGCCAGCGTCCAAATCAACAACGAACAGCGCTATCGCAAGCAAGTACAAAAGAAAGTGCGCAATGGCACCATTGGCCCGGCAGGTATGGCCGTTCTTAGCCAGTGGCAGCAGCGCCTTGGCCTGTCGGATATTCAGGCAAAAGCCATTGAAGACGAAATTCTCCGGCCCTACAGAGAAAGGCAAAAGCACCTCGCACTCTACACCAAAGCTCTAGAAGCTGAAAAAACAGTCTCTTATCCTCTCAATGACATCGCCATTCAAGACCTTAAAGATCTTCAGCGGTTGCTCAGTTTACGAGATGAAGACGTGCAGGCTGTAGAGCAGCAGGTCCTGGGCCACAAGGCTCGGCCAGGCAACAACTCTTCAGCGCCGCCCCAGATCGCTATACAGCCTGCTAAAAAGCCCACACGCACTGCAGCCACCCAGCGCTGGGTGCCCTCCGCTAGAGTCAAAGCAACGCCGACTGTTGCCGCGCGGTATTCAACGTTTCGCTTCAAAACTGTTCGGGTAAATGCCCAGGGTGAGATTGTCAAAACCTCTCGACATGAGGCCAAAACATTTACTCAAGATCTCGGAAAGGGCATCTCAATGGAGATGGTACGCGTGCCCGGAGGCACTTTTAGAATGGGCGCGGCCAGAGGAGAAAAAGAAGCCAATGACAACGAGTACCCCCCGCGCGAAAAGAGAGTGTTTGACTTTTGGATGGGCAAGTACACCGTTACTCAGTCTCAGTGGAAAGCGGTGATGGGGCCAAAAGTGATTGCGCCGCAAGATGCGCCCTACACGGCCACCCGCATTAAAAAGCCCCTACAGCCGATTGAAAACATCTTTTGGACCGATGCTGTTGAATTTTGCCAGCGGCTCTCTCGGCAGACGGGCCGCACCTTTCAGCTGCCTAGCAGCAGCCAGTGGGAATATGCCTGCCGGGCCGGGACGACAACGCCATTTTGTTTTGGCGAGACCTTGACCCCGGATCTGGCCAACTACAATGGCAATTACAGCTACGGCCAAGGACCTAAGGGAAGATACCGAGAGAGCACCACCGAAGTTGGCTGCTTTCCGCCCAATGCCTTCGGCCTCTACGATATGCATGGCAATGTTTGGGAGTGGTGCCTAGACGGCTGGCAGGCGCTCGATCAAAACAACACGGCCAGTGGCAATATGCAAAGGCTCTCCGGGCAACAAAAGTCGCTGAGGGGTGGTAGCTGGTTTTATCTGCCGACAAACTGCCGCGCGGCCTATCGACTCACTTACCCATTTCATAATAGAACTGACGACATTGGCTTTCGGGTGGTGTGCCTATCGCCGGAAGGTGCGTAGGGTGAGGAGACTTGCGCCCAGCAGTGCTAGGGGTGCGATCGCACTCGGCTCAGGGACTCGATTCGCTCTAAACAGCATGGGTAAAGGTCCGGCAGCTGTGCCCGACTGCGCGTCACCAGCCGCAGCTGTGCCAGCTAGGCCGTAGGTACCACCGGGTCCGCTTGGGTTCCGATCGGTCTGCCAGAAAAAGGTGATTCGCTCGCCGCTGCTCCATTCAGCCAAGGTGGGAATTCGCCAGGCTAAGCCACCCTCCTCAGTTTCTTCGACGGTCGGTTCATTTTCGCTGCCGAGGGCTGAGTCTGCTTCAGAAAAGCTGTATCCGGCAACGCCGTTGAACCCTGTGGCTGGAAAGGCTAGGCGAAAGACTTCAGTCTCGCTGAGGGGAAGCACCGTCTCGGGCGCGGGGAAGGGCGGATCGTTTGGAAAATCGACACCGGGGATCACCACGTGAATGTAGGTGTAGGTGGTGTCAGCGGGGTTTTGGGGTGGCAAGCAGCTCACAAAGCCAGCAGGGCAAGCCACGCTGCTCACCAAGTCACCAATCCCTTCACCCTCCGCGTTAATAAAAGTAGCCTCGACTTCAGGTCCCACAGGGCCAACAATCTTTGCACCTAGGTTCAATTGATCAAAATCTTGAGGCTCTATGCCTTGGGGTACCAGCGCGGCGGCCTGCGCAGCCATCGGTAACATGCCAGTAGTGGCAGTAGCGCCAAATCCTACGCTGATTAACACTGTCGAAATTGAACAGATTTTCATAGGAGAGTGCTCAGAGGTTATTAGCCTGGTGAGGAATCCACAGAATAACTAAGCTAACAGTAAACAGCACCCAATCAATTCAACAGTCGAATTTCTCAATAATTCATAAAAACAGTATCACAATACTTTTGCATCTTTGTGAGTGGCAGGCTCTGATGGTGGTTCTGAGGCGTATTTTTTCAAGAAACTTAAGCTACTGCCGATGCTCAGCGCCGACAGCACGCTCCCTGCACTCATAAAGCTCAAGATACTGCCTGCGCTGCCAATGCTCAAAATACTGCCCGCACTACAAATGCTCAAAACGCTGCCCGCGCTGCCAATACTCAACAAACTACCCACACTTCCTAAGCTCAAAATACTTCGATAGCTGCCCGCGCTCAGCACGCTCTCGGCTGGAGCAAGCTCGGTAATATGAGCCAGCTGCAGCAGGATAAGTTTGTTGAAAGCTGCTAATTCACCTAGTCGCATAGACACTTAGTCACGTAGACACCTAGTAGAGAGTCTCAAGCGGTGATGGCTCCCGGATGGGTGTGTTGGTCGCTGCGCTGCCGCCGAAGCACCCAAGATAGAAAAAGACCTTCACATAGCGGGGCCAGCAGCAGCCAGCCTAACGTGCGAAGCGCACCTTGATTGATCATTTCAAACAAGATAGCGGTTAGCGGTACTGTACACAGGAACCACCAGTGTGCTCGGGGGGTGCGGCTTCGCAGAGCAGCCCACTGAACGATGCCTATCCATCCGCCCACTAGGGCACCGTTGAGTTCGCTGGTGTAGCCAGTTGCGATCGCCAGTGCAATCATCCAAAAACCGGCCACCGTCGCGGGTAGCCACCACAGCGCCCCCGGCAGCCACTTTCTAATCGCTAGCCACTGCGTAAACCCCACAAAAAAACCAGCAACCGGCCAGTGCATCCAATACAGCAGCGTCAAGGCCGAAGACACTTCTGCAGCGGACATGTTTGTCGGATTGGGGTGGGCGGAGAAAGTTAGGCCTGCTGTCATCACCGCCGCTACCAAAAAGCCAACGGCCTGACCAATGTAGGAACGTATGCCATAGGTCATCCAGAAGCCAAGACTTACAGGCACTTTATGAATAGGTAACTTACCCGGTGAGCGCGCAGGCGAGACCGCCTGAGTTGGGGCTAATTTGGCTGGGTTTTCGGGAGGCTGGCCGTTTGGAGCGTGTTTCTCGGCAGAGTGACTCTGCGAAGGTCGTTTACCTAGGGAGTGTTTTTCCGAAGTCTGTCCAATCGGAATCGCTGCTAGAGGTACACTACTCGGTCTCTTTTGAGCTGGCGATACGTTGGCAGAGCGCACAGGTCTCTTTGGAATGACGGGCTGTGGGGATAAGTCTTGCAGGACGGCAGCGGCAGTCGTGTAGCGCTGCTGGTCGTCTACAGCTAGTAGACGTGTGAGGATGGCGGTGAAGTCGGGGGTGAGCGATCGCTGCACGTATTTAGGCCAGTGCTGCACCCAGCGGTAGCCAGCCAGCGGCACTTCGCCGGTTTCTAAGGCTTGGCTCAGCAGCTGAAAACAGGTGGCCCCCAGGGCAAAGAGGTCGCTCGCCGGCGTGACTTTGCCCTGGATTTGCTCGGGGGCCGCGTATCCGGGTGTGCCAATCGTGGTCGCCGACTTGGAAAAGCCCGACTGCTCTAAAACCTTAGCCACGCCAAAGTCAATCAATACCAGCTCGCCGCTGCGCCGCCGCATGATGTTATCGGGCTTAATATCGCGATGGATAACGCTGCGGCTATGCACAAACTGCAAAACTGGCAGCAGCCCCTGCAAAATCGCCCTCACTTTGCCCTCATCGAAGGGTCCTTCTCGCTGCAGCTCGGCCTGTAGCGTTTGCCCCTCGATCACCTCCTGCACTAGGTATAGGTAGCCGCCTTCTTGAAAGTAAGCCAGTAAGCGCGGAATTTGAGGATGCACAAGCTGATCGAGCCGCTCCGCTTCCTGCTCAAACAGCTGCCGGGCCTTCTCCTGCGACAGCTTATCGGTCCCTTGATAGGTCAGTCGCTTTACAACGCAGGGCTTGTTGCGATTGTCTAAATCTTCGGCGCGGTAGGTTTTGCCGAAGCCGCCTTGGCCCAAGAGCTGCAGTACTTTGAACCGGTTGCGCAGGGTGAGCAGCCTGCCGCAGTACTGGCAGTGAAGGTTACCAGCAGGATTTTGAGGATGTGGACATGCAGGGTTTAGGCAATAAATCATCGCAGGCACACAGGCAGACCGAGGCAGCCATCCGTTTGCTGTGGTGTACCCAATCTAACAGACTGCTCGAATGGGATTGAAGCCCATTGGCAGAATAGATAAGGTGGTTGATATGCCTGCTGGCCAAGGCCCGCGAGAAGAGGATCTATTCGTCACAATTTTTCCGTGCCAACGTGCGTGGTGGTCGCCTGCAATACAAAATTGACTTATGAACAGTTGACGGCTAAATAGTTAGTGTCATTGGTGTCAATTGATAGCGGGCTGAACCCTGCTCAACATTGATTGTAATTCTCCTGCTTGTACCCCCCCTGAAGGTATCGATATGGCTACTCCGCTTACTCCGCCTCAGCCCACTTTCGATTGGCAAACGCTGCAAAATGGCTCAGACATTCGCGGCGTTGCGGTGGAGGGTGTGCCTGGAGAAGCTGTGAACCTGACGGCTGAGGTGGCTTACCGGCTGGGGCAAGGGTTTGTTTGCTGGCTGGCCAAAACGGTCGATAAAGCAGCTGCAGACCTGACTGTCGCTGTCGGGCGAGATAGCCGAATTTCTGGACCGGCCATAATGACGGCGGTTTCTGAGGGGATGAGAGATTTGGGGGTGAAAGTGTATGATTTTGCGATCGCCTCCACCCCAGCCATGTTCATGAGCACGGTGACTCCAGGCTACCAGTGCGATGGTGCCATCATGCTCACCGCCAGCCATCTCCCTTTTAACCGCAACGGGCTCAAATTTTTTACCGCGCGAGGCGGACTCAACAAACCAGACATTGCTGATATTCTCTCTCTTGCCAGCCAGAACAACTTTCTCACCGCCGCGACCAAAGGTGAGCTGATCTCACGAGACTTTATCTCAGTGTATGCAGAAGGCTTAGTGCAACAAATCCGCCAGGCTGTAAACCATCCTGACCACTACGACCAGCCGCTGAAAGGCTTGCATATTGTTGTCGACGCTGGTAATGGTGCGGGCGGATTTTATGCTGATAAGGTTCTCTCGCCTCTGGGGGCTGACACCACGGGCAGCCAGTTTTTAGACCCGGATGGCACCTTCCCAAACCACATCCCAAACCCTGAGAACAGAGAAGCCATGGCCGCCATCCAGCAGGCCGTGCTAAACAACAAAGCCGATTTTGGCATTATCTTTGATACGGATGTGGATCGCTCTGCTGCAGTAGACTCTCAAGGCAAAGAACTGAATAGAAATCGCCTGATTGCTCTCATTTCTGCAGTGGTTCTCCGCGAGCACCCTGGCTCTACTATCGTTACCGATTCCATCACATCGGATGGCTTAGCCCAGTTTATTACCGGCTTGGGCGGCGTGCACCACAGGTTTAAGCGTGGTTATAAAAATGTGATCAACGAAGCTGTTCGACTCAATGAGGCGGGTCAAGAATCATGGCTGGCTATTGAGACCTCAGGCCATGGTGCGATGAAGGAAAATTATTTTCTCGATGATGGTGCTTATTTGGTCAGTAAGCTCTTGGTGGAGCTAGCGCTGGCAAAGCAGTCGGGAAAGGTGATTACAGACTTGATCGCTGAGCTGAAAGAACCTGTAGAGAGTGAAGAATATCGGCTGAAAATTTTAGCAACAGACTTCAAGGCATATGGCAACAACGTCATTGAAGATTTGCAGGCTTTTTCGGAGGCCCAGGACGGCTGGCAGATCGTGCCGCAAAACTATGAGGGCATTCGGGTGGCCTGTACTTCTCCCGCCGAAGACGGCTGGTTCCTCGTGCGTCTTTCTCTGCACGACCCTGTGTTGCCGATAAATGTAGAATCTAATGTGGTGGGCGGCGTAGAAAGTATAACGGCTCGGCTGTTAAGCTTCTTTAAAGATAAGACAGAGCTTGATATCTCTGCGCTAAATGGCTAGTAGGGCTATGTACAAAGCCTATACTAGAAGCCGCATAAACGCAGAGAACGACTACGGCAGTAGTGGTGAAGCAGCAATATCAATATCTAGAACCGAAGCATCATCCTTATTGGTCATATCGTTTCATAAATAGTCAACGCGGTCGATCCTCATCTCTCTCTTTTTGACGGAAGCTGAATGCAAAACTCAGTGCCCTGTCCCAGCTCAGACTGGACGAGCAAACTGCCGCCATGTTTTTCAGTGACGATTTGCCGGGCGATCGCTAATCCTAGCCCGGTTCCTTGACCCACTCCCTTAGTCGTAAATAAGTGCTCAAATATTTTGGCACTAATGTCTTCAGGCATCCCCTTACCATTATCGGCAATACGAATTTCAATCGTTTTTTTAGAAGCCACTGTTGTTTCAACCGTTGAAATCGTAATGCGCTGCGGATTGTTTTTGAGTTCTGCGAAGGTGGTCTGTTGTGCAGCTTCATCAAACACATCAATCGCGTTGGCCAAAATGTTCATAAACACCTGGTTGAGCTGACCGGGAAAACAGTGAATTCTGGGAAGATTACCATATGCCTTAACAACCTCAATGGCAGGTCGCTGTTCATTGGCCTTAAGGCGATGCTTGAGGATAAGAATCGTACTGTTCAATCCCTCATGAAGATTAAACTCAGTTTTGTGTTCTTTGTCAGCCCGAGAGAAGGTGCGAAGGCTAGTGCTGATGTTTTTGATGCGATCAGCGCCCAGATTCATTGAGTTCAATAGGTCGGGTAAATCTTTACGAATAAACTCTAAGTCAATGGTTTCGAGCTCTTCTTCTATTTCTTCACTCAGCTGTGGTGTTGTTTCCAAAAATAAATCAATGAGCCCTAGCAAGTCACTAATATATGCTTGAGCGGGCTTGATATTGCCCTTGAGGAAGCCGACTGGATTGTTGATTTCGTGGGCGACGCCAGCGACCAGATTACCCAGGGCTGACATTTTTTCGCTTTGAACGAGCTGTAGCTGTGATTGCTCTAGCTGCTTGGCGTACCCTTGGGCCTGCTGATACAGGCGGGCGTTTTCCAGAGAAATAGCTGCTTGAGTACAGAGAAAGTTGAGAATTAGCACCCGCTCTGTTGTAAATATTTCACTGGCTAGTTGATTTTTGAGATATAAAACGCCGATCAGCTTGCTATGGCTCAAAATTGGTAAACAGAGTAGACTGCTTGGCCGATTTTGTCTGAGGTAATCATCAATCACCGGTAGGTCGGATTCTAAATTGTTGATGATTACCGTTTCCTGAGTGTTTTTAACATATTGAATCAGCTTGATCGGTAGGTTGACATGTTCTATCAAAGCTTCTTTGCAGAGTTTTGTTTTTACCGGTGTACGGCTTTTCTCTTGAGAGCGTTCTGCAACCGCGCGCACCTGCCAGTCTCCACTTTCATTGGGTAATAGCAGCGCGCAGCGATCGCCCCCCGAGTTTTGCAAAATAATTTGAGTGAGCTGACATAGCAACTCATCTAGCTCAATGGTGCTAGAAAGTGCCTGAGATGCTTTCAAAATACTGGCAAAATCAAATGCCTGGTTGAAGCTAGTGCTGCTAGAACTATGACAACTCCCTGTGTGAATTGAGGCAGGAGTAGCAATAGTCATCAGCGTAGTCAACATGTTGCTAGAAGATGCGACGGTTGGCTGCAAGATGGGGCGTAACAGCTCAGGGTAGCGAGTTTCCAGGTCAGCAACTTTGGCCTTCGCGCCCCAGTGAGAATAGCAATAGTAGGCGTCTTGCATATACCCTGCGGCTACTTTCTCTTTGCCCCAGTCCAGGTAAAACTTCGCCGCCAGCTCATTGGCCAGTGCCTCTTCTGGAAGATATTGATTCTCTTTTGCGCCAGCGATCGCACGATCATAATAATCAATGGCGTTTGCGTTTTCTCCCAGGACTCGACATTTTTCTGCCGCTACCAAGTCATACTTATGCCGAAAGTTCATCGGCGCAGCTTCCGCCCAAGACAGCATTTTCTGCTGATTTGCTTCAGCCGCCGCTAGATAAGTCTGTTGTGTTGATTCCTCGACATCACTCGATAGAGCAATGAGTGAAAGCGATTTATAGAAATTTTGGAGGCTAATGGGAACCCATCCTCCCACAGCAGGGATATACTGCTCAGCTTCTCTCGCTTGTAAGATTGCACCTTCGTAATCGCCCCACAAGTAGAGCAGTAATTCCTTGGCAATGTGCAGCTTGAGCAATCCCCAGGTGTCGCCTTGTTTAGGTAACTCAGAAAACAAATAACGCTCATCAGCCGCCTCTCCCACTAGCTGCAAGACATCCTCAGAAAGTCCTTGCAAGTTGAGATTCAGCTGCTTCCAAATGTTCATCAGATGAATCGTGTAGTCAATTTTCTTACGAGCGAGTGCGTCTATATAAGAGCGCTGAGTATCCAATAGACTATCTAAATTGAGACCTACTAAAAATGAATTGCTACAGTAATTTGAGGCGCTGTAGCTGGCATACAGTAAGTCTCCATTTTCGAGCCCAATCTGAAAAGCTTTTGCAGAGGGTTCTAGCGTTGTTCTCAGATGCTTTTTCCAAGGAACAATAAACTGATAGACCATCGTCATTATCTGACAGGCCAGCGTCTTAGTTTCAAAGATTTCTAGCAGCCTGAGGGCAATCTGCCCCGCCTGATAGCCTTTATCAATTTCTCCCAAATAGCCACACAGCAATGAGCCATACCAGCCGTATGCAAACGCCGAAAACTCGCAGTAGCCTGCTTCTAAAGAGAGCTGTACCTGCGTGGAAACAATTGGTAGCAACAGCTGTGGTCTGGCAATTGTTGCAGCAGACGTTGCCGATAGCAGCAGTCGAATGGTGGCAAGCTGTGAGGGATCAGTTATTCGGTGTCCATGTGCCAAGTCTTCGATTTGTGGCAGCGCAATCTCTTGCTGACCGTATTGAATAATTTTCTCTTCAGATAGCCCCAGTTTTTCTAGAATTTCTAAGGAGATTTCGAGCGCTGCTTCTGCTTTTTGCTCGGCAATTTTTTGATGGATTCTCAGCTCGTGAATTTTTACAGCATCTAATAGCTGAATGTCTTGGTTAAGTGCAGCCTCAGTATAGTCCTCGGCTAGCTGAAATTCTCCATTGAGATAGGCACATTCTATAGATTCAATGTATATCGCCAGCGTAGTATCATACTGGGCGTGCCAACTGTCTGTGGCGAGGAGTTTCATCGCATTTTTTAAGTAGCCTAACGCGGCACCATAGGCCGTTGAAGATTTAGCCTTGTTTGCAGCCTTCAGATTGAGCCTTGTCAGCTCATCTCGTTCAGACGGGTTAGTCACTAAACTAATCCCACAGTTTAGGTGACTTACCAAATCAAAAACGCTTATCTGCTTTGCTGTAGAAGAGGCTGCCTGGAGTAAAAGCTGACCGATATGGTAGTGGGTTGTGTATTTTTGTTCATCGGGAATTAAAGAATAAGCGGCTTGTTGCACGCGATCATGAATAAATCGGTAGTGGACTGTAACTTCGTGAGTCGCTTCAGCGTGCTCTTCATTAGGCTGAAAAAACTTATAGGCTTCATTCTCTGGAACAATCAGGCCAGACTGTAGCGATGGCCATAAATTTGTCGCCATCCTATCGCTGGAGCACCCACACACAATGGATAAGGTCTCTAAATCAAACCGATTGCCGATGCAAGCTGCCATTTTCAAAGCATCTTGAGTCTCTACAGGGAATTTCTGCAAGCGTTCAACCATGAATCCAACGACATCACTCGTCAGGGCTAACTGTTGAACTGAGCTGAGATCGCATTGCCAATATCTGGATGCTTGGTTAAAGGTAATCCAGCTATTCTCATAGAGTTCCTGCAAAAATTGCACGGCAAAGAAGGGATTTCCTTGAGTTTTTTGGTACACCAGCTGTGAAAGCGGTGTCGCTAACTTTACTGAACAGAGCAGAGTTTCGGAGACTAACTGAGTGATATCAGTTTGGGTTAGGGGATGTAGAGATAATGTTGATAGTTTGTTCTCTGTCTTGTCAATTTCCTTGATGGTCAATGAGAGGGGATGGCCAGGAAATATCTCGTTATCGCGATAAGCACCCAGCAACAGTAGATGATTAGACTCAGGTGCAGATACCAACAGTGTTAGCAGGTTTAAAGACGCAGCATCTGCCCATTGCAAGTCATCTAAAAAGAGCACCAGTGGATGGTCTGGGCTGGTAAAGACGCCTATAAATTTTTGAAATAGTGAGTTGAAGCGATTTTGAGCAGCCTGCCCAGAAAATTCGGGGACGGCTGGCTGAGGGCCGATAATGCCTTCCAATTCTGGAATCACCTCAATAATAACCTGGCCATTGTCACCCAGCGCTGCCAGTATTTTCTCTCTCCAGATAGCAAGCGCGGCATCAGATTCTCCGAATAACTGCCCGATTAGTCTGCGAAAGGCTTGAACAAACGCGGAGAAGGGAATGTCTCGATTAAACTGGTCAAACTTGCCCTTAATGAAATATCCTCGCTGCTTAACAATGGGCTTGTGCACCTCATTGACGACAGCGGTTTTACCAACCCCAGAGAACCCTGCTACCAGCAATAGTTCTGAGGCACCATTTGCCACGCGGTCAAACGCGTTCAACAGCTGCTGAACTTCTCTTTCTCGACCGTAGAGCTTTTCAGGGATGAGGAAGCGATCGCACACATCCTGCTGACCCAGATCAAATGCTTCTATGTGTCCGGTTTCTTTGATCTGGTGCAAACACTGAGACAAATCATGCTTGAGACCAATCGCACTCTGATAGCGATCTTCCGCATTTTTGGCCATCAGCTTCAGCACGATTTGAGAGAGCGTAGAACTGATTTCAGGATTACGCACACACAGCGGCTCTGGGATTTGAGCCATATGCGCATGAACGAGGGCCATCGGGTCATCGAAGACAAACGGCAGCTCTCCGGTCAGTAGCTCATACAGGGTAATGCCCAAGCTATAGAAATCAGCTCGGTAGTCGATGCCGCGATTCATTCGACCCGTTTGCTCAGGGGCGAGATAGGCCAGCGTGCCTTCTAGCTGATTGAGGGTACGAAGCGTCTGAGTTTGCTTTGGTAGCAGGCTAGCAATTGAAAAGTCAATCAGCTGTACTCGTTTGGAGTCAGACTGGATGATGATGTTGTCTGGCTTGATGTCTTTGTGAATGACTGAATGTTGGCTGAGGTTGCGCAGAATATCAGTGAGTTGCAAGGCAATGCCCAACACATCTATCACAGGCATGCTGTCCTTAGCGTAGTGCGCTCTGGCATATTGCCGTAGAGAAAGGCCACCAAAATCTTCTATAACCAGAACGTAGCCATTTTGCCAGGGGTCAAGCGCAATCGGCCTAGCGACACCAGGAATGTTGAGATTTTGAGCGATCGCATATTGATTGCGAAAGCAGACCAGGTCATCCACGCTGGGGAAGGTCTGCGACAGTACCTTGAGGATAACTGAGCGCTGTGATGCGGTTTCTATGCCCCGGTAAACGGTTGTATGAGCGCCTGTATACAGCCTTTCTGAGATTACATATCCAGAAATATTAGGAAAGGTTGTCGGTTTAGTCGGCTGTGTCATAACAAGAAACGTCCACACGTAGATCAGCCTTAAGATGCCCGTATAGATTTTTGAAACTAGCGTAAGCGTGGAACACACTTCGCTCTAGAGTGTCACCTCCTTTTGAAGCAGCCCGAATTGAGCACACTGGTACACGGTATCACGCAAGCTCAATCAGGTATTTATGAATATTTTAGCCAACGCCACTGACGTCTTCGACGAAATGGCTCAGGCGTCATCTTTTGCAGAACTCTCTAAGCATCCTCAACAGATTACGATTCGTACTCATCTTGTCGATGAAAACAACGTGGAAATTTGCATTAAGGATAATGGGAAAGGAATGGAAGATGCTGTAAAAGCTCAGATATTCGAGCATTTATTGCCACAAAGGAAGTCGGCAAGGGCACGGGGCTAGGGTTAGCCATCTCTCGCCAGATTGTTGTAGATAAGCATCAAGGCAGTCTGTCAGTTTCTTCTGAAGTGGGTCAGGGCAGTGAATTTTGTATTGGGCTTTCCATTCAGCCTGATTTGCCCTGATGGGTAGCTTCAGATATCGCTCAGGGTGGGATCAAAAGGCTAGCTAGTCTGAGGTTTTTAAACGCGCGAGTTCGCTGAGGGAAAGTCCAGTGATTTCGCTAATGGTTTCGGGGGGTAGTTGGCCGAGGAGCGATCGCGCAATCTCCTCTGACCGTTCTGCTTTGCCCTGCTCAATGCCCTGCTCAATGCCTTGCTCAATGCCTTGCTCCAGTCCTTTCTTGAGGCCGCTGGCTTCTCCTTCTTGAAAAGACGTATCGATCACATTGTTCATGTCTCGGTAGTACTTCAGACTTTGCTGGTAGCCGTCCTGTTCACTGCGGGAGAAGTTGGCCAGCTCTGCTACTTCAAACAGCTGTAAAAAGACGGGGTCTTGAAACGGGCGCGGCTGGTCTTTGATATCTGGCAAGTGCCGAAATAGATATAGCCATTTGTCCTGTTGGGTTTCGAGCTGTTCGAGAGTTTTGGTGAATTTGGGCAATTCGATGTAGATAAACTTGAGCTTGTCGTAGAACACTTCGCAGTGCTGGTCTTTGAGTTCGACGGTGTGAATGATGGTGTCGTCGTTTTTATGATCGTCAAAGACAAAGTCGAGGACGCCGATAGAGTAGACAGGGCTTAGCTTAAAGTTCCATTTGCCCTGCTGGGCCTGCTCTTGAATTGGAAAGCTGGCATAGAAAACGCTTCTATCTTTAAAGAAATTCTGTTTCGCTTTTTGAAGCTCTACGATAAAGCGATCGCCATTCGCGCCTTGACAGTAGATATCGAATATAGCTTTACGATCTACGGGCGTGTTGCCAAGGTTCTCGGTGCTTTTGTAGGAAAGTGATTCGATTTGGTGATGGTCGGGCAGCAGCGTATTGAGAAAATCGATTAAGAGCTGCTTGTTCGGCTCCGTGCCGAAGACCCGCTTGAACCCGAAGTCGGTCAGCAGATTGACGTATTGCTCTTGCAGGTAAAGGGGCATGGCTAAGCCTGGATCGATGGCTGCTTCTATTATAGAAATAACCGGCAGCTCTCAGCACGATAAAGATCTCCTCGCCAGATCGTGCATAATGTTGACCACATCACATTTTTTTCACAGGGCTTTATATTTCTTCTGCCATCATGCGAGAGACTATGCCATCAATCATGCGATCGCCCGCCAAAGGCACAATCTCTTCTCCATGCAGCACATACTGAATCAGCAAATAGTGAACTAAAGCCCCCACAAAGATCCGAGCCGTTACCATCGGGTCTTTCACCTGTACGTTTGGATGAAACTTCAGGTAGGCAGAAATCTGATCGAACATAGGTTTTTCTATTTCACGCACAAATGTTTTGGCCAACTCAGGAAAGCGACCAGACTCACCTATGATCAGGCGCATCAAAAGCAAAAGCCGCTGATTGCTAGCAAACTCAGTGACAACTGTACGAGCAATTTGGCGAAAAACATCTTCTGGAAAAGCGTGCGGATCGTGGCCAATCGTCAGGCTATCAAGCGGATGCCTCGCCCTAGCCAATATCTGTTCTATCAAAGCGGTAAACAGCCCTTCTTTATCTTTGAAGTAGCTGTACAGCGTGGGCTTAGAGACACCTGCTGTTGCGGCGATCTGGCTCATGCTTGCTGCCGCGTAGCCCTGCACAGTGAACGCTTCTAGTGCGCCTAGTAAGATGGCTTCAGCTTTTTCTGAGCGTTCATCTACTGGTTCATCTACTAGTCCAGCAGGCGGTGGTTCAGCAGGCGAGATACCTACTCCAGCAGATGCTGTGTTTGGGTATGATAACGTCTTAATATCAATATCAAAAGTCGCTGCCTGCTTGTTAGACACTGTGCTGGATAGATTAGTGCTAGATAAATTAGTGTCAGCAGCTGACTCACCTACCGTCAAAGCCTCAGCGCTTTTAGCCGTTGCTATTTCCGCTATTCCGGCTTTCTTTGCCCAAGTAATAACCGTTGTATGATGAACCCCTCGGGCACGTTCAATCGCTCGGAAGCTTTTCCCCTCTGCATAATCCTTTAGACAGATTTGCTTAAAGTCTTCTGAGTATCCTGGTTCAGAATGATGCGCTACAAACTGACGACGACAGTCCTTACACAAAAACCTCTGCTTCCCCTGCTTTCGGCCATTTTTACTAATCTGTTCTGACTGACATCTGGGACATTTCATACCACAATTATGCACTATTTTCGCGATTGGGAACACTTGACTTTACCAAACGGTTTAGTATCTTGAGTAAAGGTGACGTTCTTCCCGTTTGGAAAAATATGATGAAAACAGACGTAATTATTGCAGGTGCTGGCCCCACAGGGCTTTCGCTGGCCTGTCAACTGGTCAGATTCGGCATTGACTTCGTTATTGTTGATAAAAAGCAAGGCGTGACCACGCTCTCTAAGGCGTTGGGCGTTCATGCTCGCACGATGGAAATTTATGACCAGCTCGGGATTGCGGAAAAAGCGGTGGAGCAAGGCATGGTTGCTAGTAAAATGCGGCTAATTGGCAGCGGCAAGGTGCATGATGGATTCTCTTTTGCTGAAATGGGGCAGGGGATTAGTCCGTTTCCATACATGCTGGTATTAGAACAGAGTAAAAATGAAGAGCTACTCTATGAGTATTTGCAAGCAAATGGCAAAGAGGTTTTGTGGGACTCAGCGCTTGAGCGTTTTTCTCAAGACGAGAGTAGTGTAACTGCTGTCGTAACGCAGGGAGAACAAGCATCTCAAACGATTGAAGCGAAGTATCTGGTTGGCTGTGACGGTGCCAGTAGCATCGTTAGAAAAAGCCTGGGACTGGACTTTCAAGGCGATACCGAAGAGCGCCTGTTTTATGTCGCTGATTCTTATATCACGTCGGAGCTGGCTCACGATACGCTGCATAGCTGCTTCTCGCAAGAGGCCTTTCTCTTCTTTTTTCCTATGGCTAATGATGAAGATAAGCCTGCTAATGCCGACCGCTGGCGTATTCTTGGCAATCTACCAGAGAGTATTTCTGCTGACGATGACATCGATATGAGCGATACAGCCATTGAGGAACGTATCCAAAAGATCACAAAACTATCGTTCAAGGTGCAATCAACCAAGTGGTCTTCTACGTACCGAGTACATACCCGCCACGTCAATAAATTTGTAAAGGGCCGATGCTTTTTGGCAGGGGATGCGGCGCACGTTCATACACCTGCTGGTGGGCAAGGCATGAATACAGGCATTCAGGATGCTTATAATTTAGGTTGGAAGCTAGCGCTTGTGCTAAAGGGGCAGGCTAATGCGTCGCTGCTCGATACCTACGATCAAGAGCGGCTAGAGAATGCGCAAAATCTTGTAGAATCGACTGATAGAATGTTTGAGCTTGAGGCCGGGTCTAACTGGTTTGTTGGCTTAGTGAGATCGTATTTATTGCCGCCGTTAGCCAAGCATATTTTTAGCTTGAGTATGGTTCAGCGGACGCTGTTCAAGCTGATCTCGCAGGTGGGCATCAGCTATCCTGAAAGTGCTTTAAGCTATAGCACTCCTGAGCTTGAAGATAAGAAGGAGTTAGAGGTGAAAGCGGGCGATCGCCTGCCCTATTTCACGCTAGACGGCAAAAGTATTTACGATGAACTGCAAGCGCCTGGGTTCCATTTACTGACCTTTACTGAAAAAGAGAGTGTTGAAGGTATTGAGAAGCCGTACGATAGCTGGTTCAAGCATTCTGTTCTACCACTGTCTGAAGCTGCGACAGAAGCGTTTGGCATAAAAGAGTCTTTTAGTGTGCTGGTTAGGCCCGATAACTACATTGGCTTTATCTCTCAAAACAATCTGGCCAGTGACTTGGCACACTATTTTGAAGCTATAGAAGCGAAAGAGCTGAGCGCAGCTTAAACTGCACTCTACGGACTGAAAAATAGTCCGATAGAAGCTTCACAGCTAAAGGCTTCACAGCGACGATTCCGCATCAAAAGCCTGCTCCTTTAACCAATGTGCCGATACGGATAACGTGAAGCTGAGCGGCGGTCAGTCTTTTGCAGCAATACCTAGATGATAAATTCCGTCCGCTCCTGCGTAGGGTTAGGCGGCAGCATCATAGTCGTTTCAATAGCTCGTCGTATTCAGCATGTGTTCCGATCCAAAACCAATAAATGTGCTCTTTTTCTAGCAATCCTAATGCTCTGTAATTGAAGCTGATACGGGCTGAATAAATTGGCTGACGCTGACTCACTCGTTTGAATTGAAGACTTGGGTGATACGGATCAGCTTTCCAGAGAGCATATGCTTTGTTGGCTTGCTCCTGTACTGAAATAGGTAACCGATCCAGCCGCTTACGAAAGTCCTTGGTAGTGCTCGACTTCATTGACTAATGGGGAAAACGTCATCGAGTGGTACAACTGTGTCTGATTCAATTTCCTGCCGCACCATAGCAGCAAGGTTATCCCATTGAGTATCTGTGGTGGCCTCAAAGCGTGCTTGCCAAGCCTGCTCGTCTTCTAATTCAGCTAGGAGTCGAGCTGCGATCTCATCTTGCTGCTCGTCGGATAGCTTGGAAATTTCTGCAATGGCGTGCTGGAGGAGTTTAGTCATCAGTAGAAACAGCTACCAATAAGGTGATAGTCCATTTGCATTATAGCCCGAGTAACTATTCCAAGAGGTCGTCACACCTCTGCTTGAACCTATAAACAGGCGGATCAGAATACATCCGGATCTCGCCTAAGTCCCCGATAACCCGAGCCGTACCGTCCTCGTTTCATCCAACCACATCGAACGTCCCATAATCCTTTGAACCGTCGGGATCTACCGAACTCATCGCCTCCCCCATCGAACACAAACCTGTGATGGCCCGCACATTTCGGAAGATAAGCTGGCCAGATCGGTAGCATGTGTATTCGCTTAGTTTTGACGATATGTAGTCAGGGTGGTTTGGCCAAAGACTAAACTCGACATCAAACACTAGCTGCTTGCCAGAGTATTGCTAGCCAAGGATGAAGCTGTCTTGTAAATCGACGTGGCTGAAATCAGCTGACTCTTTCCAATTCACAACTCGATTTTCAGTGAGACGCCTAACGGTTTTTGTCAGCGGTTGTCAGAGATTTTGCATTTCGCCCAAGTAGTTTCGCTCAATCCGTTGCACCGAAATTGTTATGCCGCGCTGTTGCTACATTCAACTACGTAAATACAAGTCGGTTTCTCTCGCCACTGTATTTCTTTAATCAGGCTCGTTCCGTTCTTCTCAGCAACACGACGCGATGCGGCATTAGCAGGATTGATCAACGAGATAAGCCTATCAAAACCTAACTGATGAAATCCATAATCACGACAAGCTTGTGCGGCTTCCGTTGCTAAACCTTGTCCCCATAAATCGCGACGAACATAGTAGCCAATTTCCACCTCCTCAATACCATCAACATCCTGAAGGACCAACCCACAATCGCCAATCAGCTCGCCATTCTCTTTAAGAATTAACGCCCATAGTCCAAACCCATGTTGCGTGTATCTTTGTATGTTCCGTTCAATCCATGCCTGAGTCATTGGATGATCATGTGGCTTTGAGTAGAACTCCATCGCTTCAGGATCAGAAAAGACTTTGAGTAGATCATCTAAATCATTAAGCGCCAGTTCCCGAAAAGTTAATCGTTCAGTTTCCAACAACATACTGAGATCGCCCCATCATTAGCCTCAATGCATCACTTGAGCAGTATTTGCAAATTATCTTAACTCTGAATACCAGCAAGTAAACTTTCGGCTGCGCCCCACCGACTAGACAGCGGTATAACGTCGGCGATCACCGGCCGGCCGATGTGGGTGTTGTGCCATCGGAAAACGCTGCCTCGGCCGGTCCGGTGCATCGCTCTGGTTATCCGCCGTCGTCCTCGTCCCTTGGTCGTCCGTCCGGATGGCGACCCGGATACACGGTGAACGATAACGAGCAGCCTGCATCGGCAACCCTACGTAAGAGGTCAGCAGGTACTGCGTGGTTATAAGCCCAGGTATCCCAGCATTCAATGCCGATATTAAAGTCGCGGAAATAGCACGCGTCAAATTGCTGTTTGGCAGCCGATGTGAGACCGCAGATGGAATCGAGCATCAGCGAAATGTCGATCGAGGCATTCGAGTCGCAAGTGTTTAGGTCATTGTCCGATTCAATTGTCATGTGCCAGTTGCCGTCGTCGCCCTTCGCGCAGTGGAGCACGCAACAGGACGCTTGCAGTTCGGATGCAAGCAGCTGAAGTGATGACTCGGATTTCAGATCGAGATCGGTATTCGAGTATTGAGTTGGGCGATCAGTCATAGGCGGGAAGTACGAGTCGGCAAGCCATCAGGATCAAGCGTCTCCAGTCGGATAACTATATATTCAACGTCAGATATATTCAACGTCAGATCTGCTGCATAACCCTCTCAACCAGGATCTTAGACGTCAAGGTTGATGGATAACTACCCTGTTCATAGAAATTATCCATCACTTTTGCCGTATAAGTCCGTAGAAGCAGAGTGTTCTGTTTCACGTCAGCAACCATTGCGCCTACTCGACCAAGTTAAGGAGGCAATCAGGCTGAAGCACTTTTTTGGTATTCTCACCGCCGAAACCTACGCTGATTACAACAGCTTTCGGACGCTTTTGCTCTGGTTGTATGGTCGCTTCTGTCTCCTTCAAGTCGCCGCCCCAGCAGTGACTTTAGCAGCTTCTGAAGTGGCAGGTGGCTTGGAGAGGCGACCATCTTCCATATATACAATGCGGTCAGCAATGTCCAGAATTCGGTTGTCGTGCGTCACCATTAAGATAGTACAGCCTTGTTCTTTGGCCAGATCGTGCATAATGTTGACGACATCGCGGCCCGATTTTTTATCAAGAGCGGCAGTAGGTTCGTCTGCTAAGACAATCTTTGGGCGGCTGACGAGGGCGCGAGCGATCGCAACTCGCTGTTTTTGCCCGCCCGACAAATTATCAGGGAAATAATCTACTCGGTCTTCTAATCCAACAAACTTCAGCATTTCATACGCCTGTTCGTGACGCTCCTTTTTTGGCATATTGCCATGCACCTCAAGCCCCATCTGCACGTTTTGAATCGCGCTGAGGCTGCCGTGCAGATTGTGAGCCTGAAAAATATAGCCATTGTCTCTTCTGGCTTTGACTAGGCCGTCTTTACTAATGCCACAAAGCTGCCGCCCCAACACATTTAAGCTGCCTTCTTGAGCAGAGCGCAGTCCACCCATCAAGGTCAGCAGCGTTGTTTTCCCTGAGCCAGAAGGCCCGGTCATGATGATGATGTCGCCTGCGTCAATTTCTAGATTGATATCGAATAGGGCTTGCTTGCGCAGATGGCCAGAGCCAAAGAAGTGGTTGAGACCGTGAACAGAGATGGCAGGTTGTTTATCCGGTTGTTTATTCATGTGGGTGAATTGACAAAAAAGAGGGTTGAAGAAAAGGAGAGCTTAGGGAAAGAGACTCTATGCGAAAATGTCGGCAGGATCAGCCGCTTGGAGGCGGCGAGTGGCGATCGCACCCGAAAAGATACACATCCCCAGCGTCAACCCAAACACATACACCGCCCGGCCCACCGGCATCGCCAACGGTAGCGCTGTCGCCGCCGCCGTCAGCTGATAGGCTCCCATCGCCAAGAAAAGACTCGGAATAAACCCCAGTACTGACAAAATTAACGCTTCTTCAATCACCACAAACAACAAATAGCTGCTGCGATAGCCCATCGCTTTAAAGGTGGCATACTCCGCCAAGTGGCTATTCACATCTGTCGACAGTACCTGATACACAATCACCACACCAACAATGAAGCCCATCGCAGTACCCAGGCCAAACACAAAGCCAATAGACGAGTTTGTTTGAATTTCGTAGAGTTCAAACTCAATGTATTCGTCGTAGGTCATCACTTGCACATCGTCTGGCAAATGAAATTCCAAATCGCGCTTGATTTGAGCCGGATCGGCACCGTCTTCTATTTGGATCAGGCCTAGACTGACGGCGCTAGCGTCGGTACGAGGAAACAGGCGCAAAAAGTTTTGGTCGCTGGTGATGAGCGCACCGTCAGCGGCAAAAGACGCGCCTACTTGAAAAAGTCCCGCAACTGTTACCGTGCGCTCACCCATTTCTGTGCTGGCTACGCCGCCTTGTTCTACGGTGGCGATCATCTCGTCGTAGTCGCCTCTAGACCCTTTGTCGAACAGAACATGGTCAGGTAGCCGAACCGCCTCAAGCTGTTGATTCACTTCTGGCAGATCAAATACCGGACGATCTAGGGTTTGACCAATGACTTGGAGTGATTTCTCTTCACGGGTTTGGGGATTGCGCCATTCTTTGGTGCCGACATAGAGCGGGTCAGCGCTGACGACGCCTGGAATGTCTTGAGCCTGGTAAAGCCGCCTGCGGGCAAAGGTTCTAAGCTGACCAAAGCTAACTGCCTGGGTGCTGGTGATCAGAATATCGGCCTGGATGGCCCTGGGGTACTGAGTGTTGGACCTGAACAGGGCATCTTGAAAGCCGAGCTGCATGAAGATGAGCACGTCGGCAAAGAGAATACCCGCGATCGCAGTCAGCAGTCGAATCGGATCGTGCTTCAATTGCAACAGACCCAGAGGAGTTCTATCCCTCAGCGACTTTGTTGCTTTCATCGGATTTAGAAGTCCCAGCATAGTTGTTGTTCCCTATCGTTTTGAAGGGTGATATGTGAAAGGGGCTAAATGGACAGGTGAAATAAAAACAGTTTAGATATCGATCTGGGCTGTGACTTGCAGATTGGTCAAATCATCGGCCACCTCACTAGAGGCGTCGTCTAGTTCGATGTGAACTTCAATGACTTTTGCGTTGATATTCTCTGTCGGGTCTTCATTAATTACGGCCTGCTGCTCTACCTGCAAACCAATGCGATCAACGGTGCCTGTCAACGTCTCTGGAATCGCTGTAGAGGTGACCGACACAGATTGACCAGGCTCCACTTTGCTGATGTCGTCCTGGTAAACTTCGGCAACCACCATCATTTGTGAGGTTTGGCCCAGGGTGGCAATGCCTTCGCTGGGGACGGTTTCGCCGGGGCGCGCGTGAATTTTTAGCACTTGGCCATTACTGGGCGATCGCACATAAGACTGCTCCAAATTCGCCTCCGCTTCTGAAACAGCGGCAATAGCCGAATTTAGCTCCGCCGTCGCTGAGTCAACATCAACCGGGCGCACTTCCTCAATGCGATCAAGGGTGGCGCGGGCCTGGGAAATTTGCTGCTCGCCAGTGGTTCGGATGCGTGAGAGCGTGGCCTGCGCTTCGGCCAGTCGCTGCTCGGCGGTAGTCAGTGTTAGCCGACGCGAGTCTCGCTCAGAGGCTGAAATGCCGCCACGCTCGTACAGCGTGTTGTAGCGAGCGAAGTCATCACGGGCATTGTTAACCTCAGCGCGGATGCGTTCGATGGTGGCCTGCTGGGTGGCGATGTTGCCTGCTTGATCAGCCTCTAATCGAGAGATTTCGGCAATCTGCGCGTCGATTTCACCGGTTTGGGCACCCACTTCTACCCTGGCCAAGTTAGCGCGAGCAATATCGACTTGCCGCTCGGCCCTTTGCAAAGCGGCCTGAAGCCGGTCGCGGTTGTCTAGCACGGCGATAACCTGACCTTCTGCCACTTGGTCACCCACTTCGACCGGTAGCTCCGCAATACGAGCAGATTGAACAGAGGTTGGCGGCGTTAGATTAATAATTTCGCCATCGGGTTCAAGCCGACCTAGCGCAGTCACAGTGGTAATCACCGGCACTTGAGCCGCTTGCTCTGCGGCTTCTTGCTCGGCGATTCTGGCTTGGCGCGATCGCACCGCAGTCAAACCAACCAACCCCAAAATCAAAACGCCTGCAATCACCAGCCAACGCGCAGACAGGCCGGACACCTTCCCAGGCAATTTTCCAGACTTTTCCCCAGCAGTACCTTGTGCACTCAATGCTCCTGACGAACTCATACGATTCTCCTGATACAGACTAGATTCAAAGATAGTGAGCGACTACTCACTTATGATACTAAACTGTTTAGTAAAATCAACCGTGTAAATAGTCACTTTATTTATCTGGAGTAGCCATTTATCCTTTCTGTAGTCAGTGAGTGTAGGGGCCAACAGGCATAATAGAGATCTATGCAGCCTATTCTTTGCAGGTTTCCCTTAACGCACCTAGCTTCATGGCATCCTCTTCTACTCAATCCAGCGGTCAGCCCTCAAGTGACTCTTTTCCTAGTCCCGACTCAGCAGCGTCTTCTGCCGAGGAGGTCTCCGTCAGTAAGCGCTCAGAAGAGAAAACAGCTGTTATCTTAGCTGGGGCCCTGGATGTTTTTACGAACCAGGGTTTCGCGGCGGCAAGCATGGATCGCATCGCTTCTGCTGCAGGCGTTTCAAAGCCAACGCTGTATGCCTATTTCAAAAATAAAGAAGGCTTGTTTTCAGCCTTGATTCAGCAAATGGTACGAGGCAATCGCGATCCTTTAGCCGTGCTTGCTAGCGCTGATGTTTTGCAGATGCCGCCAGAAAAGGTGCTGACGCAAATAGCAATGACGGTGTTAACGAAGCTATCAACAGAGCAGTCTTTGCTCACGCTGATGCGTTTACTCATCGGAGAGTCGGCGCGATTTCCATCACTAACGCAAACGTTTGTTCGCGCGATTGAAAAACCTTTATTAGAAAAACTCTCTACCTATTTCGCAGCTCAGACACAGCTGAACTTTCCCGATCCAGAAGTAACCGCTCGTATTTTTGCGGGTTCTTTGATTCACTACACCATTACCCAATATGTGCTGCATGGAGACGATATTTTGCCGATGGAGCGCGATCGCCTCGTCAAAGGTATCGTTCAAGTGTTGATACAGGCCGGCACTCGAACAGAGTGAGACGTGAGTGCGCCACGTAAGGGTGCCATGCGAGCACATTATGGTTTCTTATCCGGCGATGGCGTACTCTTTTAGCCCTTTGCCTTTACGGCGAAGCAGCCTCAGCGCCTGGCGCTCGATCTGGCGAACGCGCTCTCGGCTAATACTGAGAGCCGTGCCGATTTGGGAAAGCGTTTTGCGCTGACCGTCGTCTAGACCAAATCGCATGCTGATCACAGTCTGCTGACGCTCTGAGAGTGACTCCATCAGCTGCCGCAAATCACGCCTTAGCAACTTCTGCGTTGCGTATTCTTCGGGAGACTGGGTGTCTGCTTCTAGCAGGGCCCCCAGCTCAGTGTTTTGGTCATCTCCTATGCGCATGTCTAGGGAGATGGGCAAGCGGCTCTGCACCCGCAGCTCTCTCACCTTCTTCACCGATAAAGACAGCGCTTCGGCCACTTCTGCAACGGTAGCCGGACGCCCCAGAGACTGCGCCAGCTGACGCTGTACCTTGCGCATTTTCGTTAGCTTTTCGTTGATGTGGCTCGGTAGGCGAATGGTACGGCCTGTTTCTGAGATGGCACGCGTGATGGCTTGGCGAATCCACCAGTAAGCATAGGTCGAAAAGCGATAGCCTTTCATCGGGTCGAACTTTTCTACCCCTCGGTCCAACCCAATGTTGCCTTCTTGGATTAGGTCCATCATTTCTAGCTTGTTCCCGCGATACTTTTTCGCGATTGAAACAACTAGACGCAGGTTGGAGCGGACCATTTTGCTCTTTGCACGCTGGCCAGCTTCAATTGCCTGGTTGAGCGAGGGTACAGAGAGATTTGCCTGCTCTGCCCATTCGATCTTTGTGGGTGTTCTGCCTAGGGTTTCCGTTAAGTCCTCTTTCACCGCCTCTAGGGCCATAAACTGCTGCACAGTTTTGCCTAGCTTAATTTCCTGCTCCTTAGTTAACAGAGGAATCTTACCAATTCCTGTTAAGTATCGGCTAACCAAGTTATTAGAGCGGGTCTTCATAAAGTCTTTCAGAGATATCTATAAAGGTATACTGACAGAT
>JBCBIK010000002.1:0-110101 GCA_038524545.1 Cyanobacteria bacterium J06623_4
GCAAAGTAGCCATTTTCCAGCCGAATTCCAAGTACCTAGAAGATTTACTTGCTGGCCATTTGAGAGTTTTGAAAAAGTCTCCGTAATTTCCGAGGTAACTGTCACTAAATTGACGCTATTAGGTAACACTTCAATGGTGTTTTGATAAAGTTGGTACTTGCCTTTTGGAATTTTTATGAATTCCCCCTGAAGAGATAGCAATTGGGGGGTGTTTAAGCGGGGTACTTTTACAGGAGTTTTATCTGTAGCTAAGGGATGGTACCCACTTTTTGAATATTTCGTATCGTTTTCTACATAGAATTTCTGAGTTTCTGCCCAAGTTTCCTTTTCGGGGGTGACATTAAATAAGGGGATGACCGCAGCGGGTGCAGTGGGTTCGTCAATGAGTGCTGTTTGCAGCGATCGCACATCCAATTCTCTTGGCGTGCAGCGCTGCTCTATGCATAGCGCAGCCGCCATCCCAGCGGCCTGACCAATCCCTAAAACGACGGGCTGTAACCGGGTTGCACCGTTGGCAATATGGGAGACAGAAATGTTTTTTTCGCAGGCGAGAAGGCCCTCACCTTTTTCGGGTACCAGCGCGCCGTAAGGGATGGTGAAGGGGGTTCCTGTCCAGCGACCGCCCCAGTGAATAGATTTGGGCGCCAGGGGCATTTCGAAGTCTGGATAGTGATGATCGTTTGGATAGTTGCCGATGGCAATGGAGCTGACCTGCCCGGCTGCGTCGGTGGGTAGTGCTGCGCACTGTCCGCCCTCAGCGGGCAAAATGTCGCGTTCGCTGACGGTTACAGTGCCGACCATCCGGCGGCTTTCCCGGTAGTAGGGCATGAGCGCAAACCCACCGCCCGGAGAGTTGGCCGTTGCAGGGAAGATGTCTTGGGCAAGGCCGTAGCGATCGCCCAGCTGGGTCTGAATGTATCTGGCAAAGGCCTGGCTGTGCCATCTCGCCTCTTGCCCGTACTGCGCTCTGGCGGTGTCTGATTCGACTAATCGCTGCAGGCCAACGCCGTAGTCATTGCCGCGATGGGGCCAGTTGATCATGAAGCGACGGTCAGGCAGGCGACCGTAGTTTAGGCACATTTCCCCAGCTGGCGTGTCGCTATCACCGTAGTTTTGCCAGGCACCTGCAAAATCATCTGCCAGCTCAGCATCTGTAGAAACATTGGGCGGAAGCTCAATGGGGGGCGCTCCCACCTCCGCAAAATCCTGCATGATTACCACCCAAGTGGGGGACTGTACCGGGTAGCGCTGGGTAATGGCATACAGGGGATCTGCCGGATCGCTGAGAGAGACCGGCGCGCTCGGCTCATCCCAAACGTCTCGGGTTTCCCAGCCCCAGCGATAGGGCACCTCACCTAGGGCCAGCACATCGCCTAGCTCAGTGCCATCTAAGACAATCGAGGCGTGCACAGTGACCTGGTCGAAAGCCACGCCAGTGATGCGATCGCCCTGACGCAAAACGGCTCTTGGCTTTTGTCCAGCAATCCACCGCAGGTTGGGCAAGGCCGCCGCCCAATCGGCAAAAATCTGCGCCCCAACCGCCGGATTATAAGTAAAGAAGCTAACCCAACCATGGTCTAGCCCCTCCGGATGGCGCTGCCGCAGCTCACTGAGAAAAGCGCCCCACAACCCCGTTTGAAAGGCTGCAAGCTCATTGCCATCTGGGGCCGAGACGCCTGCCGATGTGAGCATGCCACCCAGCCAGGGCAGCTCAGAAACAATTACCACCTGGGTGCCACGGTCTGCGCCCCGTCGTGCCGCCTGAATCGCTGCTGCTGCGCCACCGGTCCCGCCACCTACAACCAAAATGTCTGAAGTGATGTTGTCTGAAGTGCTCATATCCTCGTAGGACTCAATGCCACGAGAGACAGCTTACAGGTAGGGCGTTACATCCTCTCCCACGTCATCCGCCAGGTAAGACAGAGCGCGAAACCGCAAGCCAACGAGCTGCTCGTAGAGCGGATTGAGCTTGCACATGGGTGGGATGTGGACAACTTTGCGGCCAAAGAGCTTCACGTCTCGCTCGAAGGGGCACTGGGAAGGCACCAGCTTACACACAAATCGAGCAAGCCTGGGATCTTCTACGCTGAGCTGATCGAGCCACTCCCGGGCTGGCTTTAGCGGATCGAGTTTGTCTTTAGTGTGGTCTTCTGAGTAGCCTTCGGGGGGCGTTGGGGGGCTAGCAGCGCCTGCGGGAGCTGCTGAGCTACTGTCTTTTGCGCTGTCGTTTGATTCTGGGGGATGTAGCTGCGCAGACTTGAGCTTTGCGAGGGTTGACTGTAGTGATTCGAGACCTTCTGGCTCGGGGGCGATCGCTTCTGCAAAGGCCATAATTTGGGTGTGCTCAGCGTCAGAGAGGGTGCCATCTGATAGGGCTACCATCACGGCCATTCGCAAAAAGTTTTGGGCGGCGGCTTCGCTGAGTTCGAGCGCTACCAAGGCGGCGGGCTCAATCGGGTCGAGCGTTTCAAAATCGGTGTGAGGGGCAAACTCAGACTCCACCATGGCGTGGATCATCGATTTTTCTGCTTCGTCGAACTGACCGTCTGACCAAGCAACGGTCAGCAGACCTCGCAGCCAAACTTGAATTTGTGACTGGGTGTAGGGGGAATTTTGAGTAGCTAATGTCATAGTTCCTATGAGGCAAAATCCATCGCAAGATACAGGTCTGCTTAATGCGTTTATCTTCCTTTTTGGAGTAGCAGATACTAACAGTAAAGAACGGTTTCTTATCAGCCTTTCAAGTCCTTTTGGGAGTAGCCTTTTTCGTAAGAGTTTTTTATGTTTTATCGCCAGTGTCCTAACGCATTAGGACACTACGGGGTCGAGTCACTCGATTCAACACTGGTTATAGCTTTCAAGACTGTCTTAACCGACTCGACGAAAGTATATTTCTAAAAAGCCTAGGCCTTTGGTCTATCTCAGTTTACTGCTGTCTGAGCAAGGCCTGAATCTACTTGTCTATTCCCTTTTCTGTTCAGGATTTGTCCTTAAAGTCGCTACGCCATTCTGAACCGGTTTTACCTGTCATCACCCACAGCAGCGATCGCGCGCCATCGCGGACTTCCCTCATAATGGTTTCGGGCCTATCAGGGGTGCGTTCGGTCGGAATGGCAACTGGCTTAAACCCAATGCCCCTGCTGCCCAACACGATTTGGGCAATGACGCTTGCCCGCCGCATGTGATAGTCAGAGGTGAGCAAATAGACTTCGCGGATGTCTCTGGCCTCTAGCTCATCGACAAGGGTTGTGAAGTTAGTCACGGTATCTACCGCTTGGTAGTCGAGGTGCCACTGCTCTACGGGAATATGCGCTTCGTCGAATACCCACTGCGCGTACTCAGGGTTGCTGCCAGACGATATCCAAATCTCGACTGCAGGATGGGTCTTGGCAAACTGTGCCGCAAAGACTTCGCGCTCTGGTGCTCCACCCAATACAAGCGCAACGGACGGGTTGAGGAACTGCTGCTGGTGGCGAATGTAGGCAGTCGCGAGGGTAGCCGCTGTCAGCGACAGCAAACATGCGCCAATCACAAAGGACACTAGTCCCGAGGATTTCTGACGACTCGGTGAATGGCTACGCACACGATTTTGATAGGAAATTCCTCGACGGCTCAGTGCTCGAGCGATCGCTCTTTTTGATTCCATATGAACACAGGCGTAAGGGCAAGGCTGTATGACTGAGATGCAGGCCCTGCTGATGAATTTAACTGTTGGTTTGGTGCAGGTTGACTGTGGCTTTAATGTATGGGTTTTTAAGTATTTTTGCCTCCGTACCAGAAGCAAAATAAGACTCAGTACGTTGAGGTCGGTACGCTGGGGGCTAGCCGTGTTCGCTGGCCATATCTTAAATGCCTACAGATTCATAGGGCAACTCAGCCCCCAACAAGTTTAAACTTCGACAAGGTCGGGCCATGAAAAGGCTAGCAAATCTAGACTTCGACGACGTGCTGCTGAGAAAAGCTGGCAGGGGCGTCTTCTCTGACTTCTACCTTGGCTAGCATGCTTCTGAGGCTGTCGCCTTCGATCACTTCTTCTTTGAGCAGCTGTTGGGAGATGGTTTCTAGCAGCTCGCGGTTGTCTTTGAGAATTTTGAGCGATCGCTGGTGGGCCGCTTCTACAATGCTCTTCACTTCATCGTCAATGGCTTTGGCTGTTTCGTCGCTCACCAGTCGGCGAGCGTTCGGCGCCATGCCATTGTCTAAAAAGTTGTTTTGCTTGCTGCGGTCGTAGGCGAGCGGGCCAAGCACTTCGCTCATGCCGTAGCTCGTCACCATCTGCTCGGCGACATCGGTGGCTCGCTGCAGGTCGTTTGCTGCGCCCGTGGTAATCGAGCCGAAAACGACTTCTTCTGCAGATCGGCCGCCGAGCATGGTGGCAATCTGACCCTTGAGCTCAGCTTCGTCTCGCAAGAAGCGGTCTTCCGTGGGTAGCTGCAGGGTATAGCCTAGGGCCGCCATCCCCCTCGGGACGATGGAGATTTTCTCAACCTGGTCTGATCCTGGCATGGCCGCACCAACGATGGCGTGGCCTACTTCGTGGTAAGCGACGATTTCTTTTTCTTTGTCGTTGAGGACGCGGCTGCGCTTTTCGAGACCGGCTACAACGCGCTCAATGGCTTCTGCAAAATCAGCTTGAACGACGGCTTCTCGGTGGTTGCGTGCGGCCAGTAGGGCAGCTTCGTTGACCAGGTTGGCCAAGTCTGCCCCTGCAAAGCCGGGGGTACGGGTTGCGATCGCTGCCAAATCTACCTCATCTGACAGCTTTACTTCCTGCGCATGAATTTGCAAAATTGCCGTTCGCCCTTTCAAATCTGGACGGTCTACCAGTACCTGGCGGTCAAATCGACCGGGACGCAGCAGGGCAGGGTCGAGTGTCTCAGGTCTGTTCGTAGCAGCCAGCACAATGACTGTCGATTCACCCGCGTTGAAGCCATCCATTTCAGCCAAGAGCTGGTTGAGGGTTTGCTCGCGCTCGTCGTTGCCGCCATAGAAGCCACCCGAGGCCCGTGACTTGCCAATGGCATCTAGCTCATCGATAAAGACAATGCAGGGAGCCTGCTTCTTGGCCTGCTCAAATAGGTCACGAACCCGGGAAGAACCCACACCTACAAACATTTCGATAAATTCGGAACCCGAAATGCTGAAGAATGGCACCCCAGCTTCCCCAGCGACTGCCTTTGCCAGCAGGGTCTTGCCCGTACCTGGGGGGCCGACGAGCAGTACACCCTTGGGAATGCGTGCCCCTAGCTCAGTAAATCGCTTTGAATTTTGCAGGAAGTCGACGATTTCTACCAGCTCGGTTTTGGCTTCGTCAACGCCTGCAACGTCTGTAAAGGTTGTTTTGGTGTCTTCGTCTTCAACGTAGATTTTGGCGCGACTTTTGCCGATAGAAAAGACGCCACCCTGGCCGCCCTGACCCCGCATCAGAAAAATTCTCCAGATGCCCACAAAAATCAGCGGCGGAATCACCCAGCTCAGCAAGCTCCCAAACCACTGATTGCCTGGCGGAGGCGTCGCTGAAAACTCCACGCCGTTTTCCTGTAGTAACGTTGGCAAGTTGAGATCAAAAACCGGATTGGTCGCATAGACCGGGCCACCTGCTTCGAGCTGATAGCGAATAGCCTTTTCGCCTACTGAAGCGCTGGTGACCTGGTGCGCTTTTACCTGACTGATAAAAGTGCTGTAGGGAACGGTCTCCTGCGCCTGTCCAAAAGATGGCGGTAAGAAGGTGCTGATAATTAGAACGGCACTGAGGATCAAAAATATCCAGTTGCTGGCTCGCCGAGTCTGAGGTTTTTTATCTTTTACAGGCATAGGGTTACGCGCTTCACTCTCTGCAGTAGGGGCTTTTCTCAATAGACGTATCGTAACAAGCGCGCTCTGTGAGTGCGATCCCCACCATGGTGTAATTTCCGTAATCTTTCTGATATCCGTACGGTCTGTTGTGACGTTTGTTTCAGGTGCTGCTGTTTCTGGTGCGAAATGGCTTGCACTCCAGTCGTTACAGCAGCTCAGAGATTGTACGTATTTTTGAACTGAAAGCTAAAAATGGGCATGCTAGGGCTATCCCAATCGAGTTATTTATGCTCATAAGGAATGGTTCATGCATCGTTTGCTTCAGCGTCAAATCAAGCGTCATTTAAGTCAGTTCGAAAAAGTTCCTGACGGTTGGGAGGCATTTATCGCGGCAGTGGATGAGGCCTATGAGCAGGCCGATAATGACCGCCACGTGCTGGAGCAGATACTCGAGATGAACACTCGGGAAATGATGGCACTCAACTCTCAGATGAAGGCAGCCATCCCCGATACCTTTTTGCGCCTTGATAAACAGGCAAACATTTTAGACTACAAGCCGGGAAGGACTCAGAAGGCTTACCTGTCTGCTGAGGGTGTGGTGGGTAAGCCGCTCTCGGCATTTCTGCCCGAAGCGGTGAGTCAAAAGTATTTAGATGCAATTGACAAGCTCGAAAAAACCGCGTCTTCAGAGGTCGGCATCTTCCATGAGCTGGTCTGTGAGGACGTCAATTATTACTACGAGGTTCGTCTTCTGCCTTTGCTGGAGACCCAGCTGGTTGCCATCGTGAGAGACATTACGGAGCGCAAGCAGGCTGAGAGGGCACTGCAGCGATCGCAACTGAAACTGCGAGAAAAAACCCACCGGCTGGCCACTACCCTAGCCGACCTCAAAGATGCCCAGGCCCATCTCGTGCAGTCTGAAAAAATGTCTGGACTGGGTCAGCTTGTGGCCGGGATTGCGCACGAAATCAATAACCCGGTGAACTTTGTCAGTGGCAATATTCTCCACGTTCAAAACTATGTCAAAGAACTCGTCGACCTATTAGATCTCTATGCGGATTGTTATCCAACCCCAAAAGAAGAGATTCGAGAGCGGGTAGAGGAAATTGATCTGGATTTTTTGCTAGAAGACTTGGAGAAAATTCAGACCTCCATGAAGCTAGGGGTCAATCGCATCAAAGAGATTGTTCTCTCGCTTAGAACCTTCTCTCGTCTAGATGAAGCCGAGATGAAAGAGATCGATATCCATGAGGGCATAGAGAGCACGCTGCTCGTTCTCAACCACCGTTTCCAAACGACCGAGACCCTTTCCAGAGTGAAAATAGAAAAAAATTACGGTTCGCTACCGGTGGTATCTTGCTACGCCGGTGCGCTCAATCAGGTGTTTATGAACGTGGTGGCCAATGCGCTTGATGCACTGGAGAGCGTTCGAAAAGCCCCCGATAAGACCCCACAAATTACCATCTCGACCGAACCGCTGCCCAAAAACTACGTGGGTATTCGAATTGCCAACAATGGCCCCAATATCCCTTACTCCATCCGAGATAAGCTGTTTGACCCTTTTTTTACGACTAAGCCCATTGGCTCTGGCACGGGGCTAGGGCTTTCTATTAGCTATCAGATTGTGGTCGATAGGCATGGGGGAAGAATGCGCTGCTACTCTCTGCCGGGACAAAATACCGAGTTTTGTATTGAGATTCCGGTGTCCCAGGCCTAGTGGCGGGCAGCTGCATATCTAATAAATATCTGAAGAATTTGACTTAACAACTGATTTGGCGATCATGAACTATCAAAATCGATCTAGGGTTATATACTAATCTCCTTTTTAGTCCCTAATGCAGGCATCGGTACCTGCTGCCGCCCATGAAGCTCGCCTCCCGTATCAGCAGGGTTACACCCTCCATGACCCTGGCCATCTCTGCAAAAGCCAAGGCGATGAAAAAAGACGGGTTAGATGTGTGTAGCTTTAGTGCGGGTGAGCCCGATTTTGATACGCCTGGGCATATTCGAGCGGCTGCAAAAACAGCGCTAGATGAGGGTAAGACACGGTACGGCCCGGCGTCGGGAGAGCTGCCGCTAAAAGAAGCGATCGCTCAAAAGCTCCAGCAAGACAACCGGCTGAGCTACGGTTCCCAAAACATTATGGTGACCAATGGCGGCAAGCACTCGCTGTACAACCTGGCCATGGCCCTGCTAGATCCGGGTGATGAAGTGATTATCCCTGCGCCTTATTGGGTGAGCTATCCAGAGATGGTTAAGCTCGCAGGCGCGACCCCTGTCATCGTCCAGACGACAGCCGCCGCTAGCTACAAGATTACGCCTGCTCAGCTGAGAGCAGCCATCACGCCAAAGACTCGGTTGTTTGTACTCAATTCACCGTCTAACCCCACGGGAATGGTGTACACCGCTGACGAAATTCAGGCGCTAGCCGAGGTGATCGTAGAAGCCGATATCTGGGTGGTGTCGGACGAAATTTATGAAAAAATCCTTTACGATGGCGCGGAACATGTGAGCATTGGCAGCCTAAACGATGAGATATTTAAGCGCACTATCGTCAGCAATGGGTTTGCCAAAGCCTATGCGATGACCGGTTGGCGGCTGGGCTATCTGGCTGCGCCCGAGCCGATCATCAAAGCGGTCAATACGCTGCAAAGCCACAGCACCTCTAATGTGTGTACGTTCGCTCAGTATGGTGCGATCGCTGCCTTATCTGGCCCCCAAGACGACTTAGCCATAATGCGCCGCGCGTTTGGTGAGCGGCGAAAGGCCATCGTCAGCATGGTAAACAGCATCGACGGTCTCAGCTGCGTAGCCCCCCAAGGTGCCTTTTATCTGCTGATCAATATTGACCAGGTAGGCCTCGATTCAGTGACGTTTTGCAAAAAGCTGCTGGAAGAGAAGCACGTTGCCGCTATCCCAGGAGTTGCCTTCGGTGCGGAAGGAACGATGCGAGTATCTTACGCCACTGACCTCGATACGATTGAGCGAGGCATGGAGCGACTCGACGGATTCGTCCAGTCGCACCGCCGGTAACCGAAGTCTCTCAACTGGCTATCTCGACTGCCTATCTCGACTGGGGCTGGGGTTGGTTGATCGGTGAGGGAATTCGCGGCTGGGTGGGATCTATAGAGAGCGAGTCAGCATGACCCGTACTGGGCTGAATGGCCTCTAGTGCCTGGCGCAGAGCTTGGGAGCGGTCCATCAAGAAGCGCTCAGCAGGCACAATATCGAGCAGCCCAAGGCGCGTGAGTCGCTTGTAGGTTTGGCCCTTGGCCCCCACGATGTAGACGGCGCGATCGCCATCGACGGCTTCTTGAATCGCATTTTCTAAAGAAAGCGAGGTGGTAACGCCCAGGTGTGGAACTTCGCTCAGGTCCAAAATGAGGGCCTTACAGCTTTGAACGGCTTCGCGCTCTCGTGCGATCGCCTTCGCCACCCCAAAGATCATCGGACCGCTGAGCCTAAAGAGCAAGATCTGATCGTTTGCCCGCTCTAGGATCGCCTTTTCTTCGGGGCTGAGGTCAATCGTGTCATCGTCATCGGTAATCGCGGTGACGCCTTTATCCGAGCGCAGGTCGCTGAGCTTTTCAATTGTCAAAATATTGGCGACAAAGACGCCAATGCCCACAGCAATCACCAAGTCGACAAAGACGGTGAGAAAAATCACCCCGTACATGATGGCTGCCGACTTGTGGGAAATGTAGTGGGCTCGCTTCAAAAAGCCCCAGTCGATAATGTCGAGCCCGACTTTGATGATGATGCCTGCCAAGACGGCCAGCGGAATAGGCTGCGTTAGGCGGCTAGCGCCCAAGACGACCACCAGCAAAATGACGGCTCGGAAAAGCCCCGAGAGTGCCGTGGTTCCGCCTGCTTTGATATTCACTACTGTGCCCATGGTGGCACCGGCCCCCGGCAATCCGCCAAATAGGCCAGAGACAATGTTGCCAATGCCCTGACCGACCAGCTCTTTGTTTGAGTCGTGCTCGGTGCGAGTGAGGCTGTCGGCCACCACCGAGGTGAGCAAGGCGTCAATGCTCCCTAGCATGCCTAGCACGCCCGCATCGATCAGCATGTTGCGCACTTGGTCGCCAGTGAAAAACGGCATGTTGAGCGTGGGCACAGCCAGCGGAATTTCACCAATGCGCCGAATGTCGATATCGCCAAAGATCGTCAGCGACAGCACCGTGCCAATAATCATGGCTACCAGCTGGGGCGGAGCAAACTTCCGCAGGCCTTTTGGAAAGTAGACAATGATCAAAACGGTGAGCAGCGCCAGAATTGTCTCGCTAGGATTAACGTTGGCAATTAGCTCTGGTAGGTTTTGCAATGTGCCAATGACGCCCCCTTTTGGGCTTGGCTGACCCAACAGCGGCCCAATCTGCAGGATGATGAGGATGAGGCCAATGCCAGACATAAACCCTGACACCACGTTGTAGGGCATGAGGGTAACGTACTTGCCCAGCTTGAGCGCCCCAATCACGATTTGGAAGATACCGGCCATCATCACGACGGTGAACGCCATGGCCATGCCGTTTTCTGGGTCGGCGGCCATGAGGCTCGCGATGACGGCTGTAATCACCACGGTCATCGGTCCGGTGGGTTCTGAAATGAGGGTGGGCGTCCCTCCAAATAAGGCTGCAAAGAAGCCGACTAAGATTGCACCGTAAAGGCCTGCTGTAGGGCCTGCACCTGAGGCAAATCCGAAGGCTAATGCCATAGGGAGGGCGATGACTGCTGCCGTTAGCCCTCCAAATAAGTCTCCACGTAGATTTCTGAAGTGAATCCGGTTCGTTATCTTGAAGGCTCTATTCATCGGTAGGCGGCTCTCAAAGCGATCGCTACCCCCAGTGTCTCATGATCTTAATAGTTTGTTACAGCAACATTAAGATATTTGCAGCAATATTTGCCAGTTCTTTGCACGTTTTCTCTACAGTTGGCTTTTTCTGTAGCCCTTTTTTTGTCCTTTTTTATTTCTCCTTTTATGGCGTTTTCTACTGTCAGCTCTAACACCCTCTCATCAGATTGGTTCAACCGCCCTTCGACCCAAGTCGCGCCAGATTTGCTCGGCTGTCAGCTCGTGCGCAAGCTCGGCGATGAGGTGATTCGCGGAAAAATTGTAGAAACAGAGGCCTATGAAGCCGGTGATCCGGCAATGTATGCCTACCAGCGCAAAACCCAGCGCAATGCGGCAGTCTTTGGCCCAGCTGGCATCATTTATATCTATCGCATTTACCGGCAGTATCACTGCTTTAATATCGTGACGGACCGGGAAGGCTTTGCCAGCACAATTTTGATTCGGGCAGTGCATTTAGACCGCCGCCCTAGCTGGGTAACCCCCAAAAAAACACCCGCAGCCAACTTATTAGAAAAGCTGGCTGCGGGACCGGGTAAGCTCTGTATCGCGCTGGCGCTGGACGAATCTTTGAGAGGGCTACCTGCTAGCCCGGAGACGGGCATTTGGGTAGAGGGTGGTGAGCCTGGAATAACCTCTGGTAATGCATCTGAGATTATCCAAACAACCCGCATTGGTCTATCAAGAGGGCAAGATATTCCTTGGCGGTGGTATCTCAAAGAGTCCCCCGCTGTGTCGAAGCGATAGGCCTAGTTTGCGACGTCGGACCAGAGGGTGCCTTCGTGAGGTACGACAACTTCAACGTCGCCGCCCAAAACGCCAGAGGTTTGCTGAGCGGTGTGGGCCAGACTAGCGCGAACAACTGTGTAGCCCAAAATAAACGTTACGCCTGCGACCAGAATGCCTGCAATGGCCATATCAGTACCGGTAGTCTGAGTGCTTGCTGACCGTGTAGAAGCGGAATAGCGCATAGAGGTAATCACCTATATTGATGTAATTAACTCTCTAATACTCTCAAATAATTTGGTAGCCAGATATACCGTTTATATTTCTTGACCTATATTTATCTAATCGAAATAATTTAGCAGATGTACCCTGAGCGCTAGGCTCAAGCACTAGTCCCTCAGGGGCTGAACGGTTCCAAAGGGCTCTACAACTTGCTCGACCTGCTCGCCCAAGGAGACCGGCAAGCCCATCGTATGGGAAACGATGCCGTGTGCCATACCTGCCACGAGTCCAAGGGTTGCAGGTAGTAGCAAGGAGGCCAAGTAGTTCATTGTTATCAAAAGCAAATCGACAGCTATAGCGTCTCAATTTCTAAAGTTTGCTTTTGTAACTCTCTTTACCATTTGCAACAAAAACGCATGAGCTATTGCGCTTTTTGCATGAAAGAAATGCATCAAGCGGGTTTCGCATTGAGAGCAGCGCTGAGCGCCCTGGCGAAGCCCGCTTGATGCATGCTGTTTGGTAAGTACCAGACTGGCAGATACTTGCCGGGCGGATTTTAGCTGCCGGATGTGACCGCGTCTAACTTTCGCTTGAAGAGGTCGGTCAGGAAGGTGACTACCCGGCGCTTACGCAGCTTAATGTTGGCATTGAGCGACATGCCCGAGCGGAGCGGCAGGAGTGTGCCATCAGCCGAAAACTCCTGTTGGTCTAGCAGGACTTCGGCTGGAAAGCGGTAGTAGGGAAAGATTTCGTCCGGTGGGAGGGCGTCGGTGGCGATACTGGTAAGGGTGCCTTCCATATCGCCAAATTCGCTGAAGGAGTAGGCGTCGATGCGGACATCTACTTTTTGGCCAACTTTGACAAAGCCGATGTCTTGGTTGGAGATGAAGACTCTGGCTACGAGGGCGTCTTCTGGCACGATTTCCATCATTGGTTCGGTGGAGTTGGCCACGTAGCCGGGGCGGTTGGCCTTGAGGTTGAAGACGGTGCCGCTGACAGGGGCTGTGAGGGCCTGGTAGCGAATGTTTTGCTCGAGCTGGGCTAGCTGACTGTTGAGTTCGGCTAGCTGACGGTCGTTTTCTAAAATTCGCTGGGTGATGGCGCTGTCGATGTCGGCAATGCGCTGATTGTTCGCAGAGATCCGGTCTTGCAGGGTCTCTTTCGATTCGAAGGAGGTGCGGGAAACTTCCTGGCGGGCCTGAGAAATTTGAAAGGTGAGCCGGTCGATTTCTTGCTGCAGGGTGTTGACTTCTGTTTGCTTGTTGTTTACTTCTTGCTCTTGCTGCAGGTAAGACAGCTCAGCCACGGCCCCTTCTTCGTTGAGAATTTTGAGTCGGTCGAGAATTTCTTGGTTGGTTTCTAGGTCGCTTCTGGCGTTGCCCAGCTGTACGCGGGTTTGGCCTAGCTGCTCTTCTAGCTGCGAGGTTTGCAGTCGGTTGATGGTTTGCTGCGAGTCGAGCCGGGATTCGGCGGTGCGCAGGCGGTCTAGCTGGTCGCCGGAGAGACCGGCGGTGTCTCCGTTAATTTGGGCGCGGTAGAGCTGGTTGCTGGCCAGTAGCTCAGCGCGATCGCGTCCCCGTTGAATCAGATCTGCAGAGACGCCTTCAGGCGCGATCGCATTGACAGATCCAGCCAGCTGAGCCCGGTAATAGTCATTCTCAGCGCGCAATCTCTGGGAGATTTCTTTGTTGGATTCTATCTGCGCCTCGGTCGCTGTTTCATCAAGGGTTGCCACGACCTGCCCTTTCTCGACGTTCTCACCTTCGTCAACCAAAATCTCTTCGACGACGCCACCTACTGGTGCCTGTACGACCTGCACCACGCCTTCCGGCTCTAACTTGCCTTGGGCGGCAATGGTTTCTTCGACTTTGGCAATGCAGGCCCAGGCGACAGAAGCTGTCGTCACCGTCATGATTGCCAGCGCGATCGCCTTGGCCCAGCCAGGCGACTGCCGTAGGATAACGGGCTGATCAAAAGAGGGCGGCACGTAGGCGTCTATCTGCGGTGTGCGGCCATTGCCGTTGCCATTATGGCCATTGCCATTCATATGGCCGTTGCCATTGACACTTATGGCACCATTGCCATTGCTATTGGAGGCGTTGCCAGCAGCGTAAGAAGAGCGGTCAGAAGTACGTTTCATGGGTTTGGTAGTTATTCTCCCTGTTGCTCGTATAAGCAGTAGTAACGACCCCTGAGGGCCATGAGTTCTTGGTGGGTTCCTAGCTCAACTACAGAGCCCTTATCCATCACCAGGATCCGGTCGGCCTGGCGAATGGTGCTCAGTCGGTGAGTAATAAAGAAGACGGTGCGACCCTGTGCCCACTGTTTTAGGTTGTAGCAAACCTGGGCCTCGGTGTCGTAGTCGAGGGCGCTGGTGGCTTCGTCCAAAATTAGTAGGCGTGGATTTTGCAGGACGGTGCGAGCGATCGCAATGCGCTGGCGCTGACCCCCAGAGAGCGATGAGCCCCGTTCGCCGACCCGCGAGTTGTAGCCGCCCGGCAAATTCATGATGAAGTCGTGGGCGTTGGCAATCTTAGCCGCCTGAATGATGCTTTCGGTATCGGCTTGAGGGTTGGTCAGGGCGATATTGTCCTGAATACTGCCTTCGAAGAGCAGGCTGTCTTGAGGCACGATGCCCACCTGCTGACGCAGGGAGTACAGCTCGACCTTTCGAATGTCGTAGTTGTCGATCAAGATGCGCCCAGATTCGGCGTTGTACAGTCGGGGCAGCAGCTTCATGAGCGTACTCTTGCCCGACCCGCTCTGTCCGACAATGCCGATAAATTCACCCGCGTGAAATTCGAGGTTGATATTTACCAGCTGCAGCGGGCCAGACGGTGCAAAGCGGAAGGACAGATTCTCGTAGCACACATCTCCCTTGATTTCAGGCATGGGGATTTGGGCTCGGTCTTCTTCTGCCTGCTCTTGCGGATGGTCGATGATGTCGCTCAGGCGCTCCAGAGACAGCGCGGTCTCTTGGAAGTTTTGCCAGAGCTGGGTCAGGCGCAGCAGTGGCTGGGTGACGTAGCCCGAGATGATGCGGAAGGCAATCAGTCCGCCCAGGGTCAGGTTGCCTTCGAGCACCAGGGAAGCACCGACCCACAGCACCAGCAGCCCCGACAGCTTGTTCAAAAAGCCACTGGCTGATCCTGCCGTCGTAGAGGTAAGGACGGTTTTGAAGCCATCGCTGACGTAGCGAGCGTACTTTTCTTGCCACTTCCAGCGGGTTTTTAGCTCCATGTTTTGAGCTTTTACTGTCTGGATGCCTGAAAGCGCTTCTACTAGGAAAGACTGGGTTTCGGCGTTGCGCTCAGCCTTGGCGCGCAGCTGACGGCGCACAATGGGCGAGACAAAGAAGGTCAGCGCCATAAACAGCGGAATGGTTGCCAAAGAGACAATGGTCAGCTTCACGCTGTAGATGAACATCACCAGGATGTAAATCACCGAGAACATGGCGTCCATCACCACCGTCAGCGCGGTGCCCGTGAGGAACTGGCGGATATTCTCTAGCTCGTTTACACGGCTGGAGAGTTCACCCACCGGGCGACGGTCGAAGTAGCGAAGCGGCAGGCGCAGCAGGTGGTCGATAATTTCGGCACCGAGGGTCATGTCGATGCGGTTGGTGGTATCGACAAATAGATAGGTGCGCAGGCTGGTGAGGATGGCTTCGAAAATGGCCACCACCACCAGGAAGATGCCCAGCACATGCAGCGTGTCGGGGCTATTGCGGCTGATCACCCGGTCGATAATCACCTGCACCATCAGCGGATTGGCTAGGCCAAAGACCTGCACAAACAGCGAGGCCACTAGCACCAAACTCAGGACGCCCCGGTACTTTTTCAGAGAGGGAATAAACCAGCCGAGGCCAAACTTTTGCTGCGGCGTCTGCTCGGTGGTCTCGACCAGCAGAATTTCTCCCTCGGGTCCCCAAATTTCTTCAAAGGCTTGGGGGGAGTGGCGAACCAGCTTGTTCTCTTCAGGGACGCCTAGGACGTATTCGTTTTGAGAGGTCTCGTAGATGACGGCGAAGCCCTCTCGCCAGTTGATGATGGCTAGCTTGGGTAGGCGGGCGATCGCACTGGCCGGAACCTTGGCTAGCTGGGGCTTGAGCCCGACCAAATCTGCCACCGCGCCACAGGCCGTGAGCGAGAGGTGGCCTAGCCGCTCGCGCTGGTTGTTGAGTACGCGCTGGACCACATCGCGCTTGAAGGGCATCCCCAGGTGCTGGGCGATCATGGCGAAGCAGGCGAGCGACGAGCCGACATCGCCCCGACCACGCATGACCGGATATTTAATTGCTTTGGCTCGTTCAGTCCCCGCTTCAACCAGGTTGGCATCGAAGGTGAGGTCTGGTGCGTAGGGCACGTTTGCGGCGGGGCGAATGTTCAGGGCCGCGCCGTTCTGGCCACCGTTCTGGCTGCCGTTCTGGCTGCCGTTCTGGCTGCCGTTCTGGCTGCCGTTAGAACTCTGGTCTTGAACAGTGGCGGGAGCAGCGCCGTTGGCGTCGTTTTGAAGTGTCGTTGCCGTCGTGCGCTGGGTGGCCAGCTGTCGCATGTCGATGCCCACCAGCCGGGTGTTTTTCTGGCTGACAATGCGTCCGTCCAGCATTTCAGGCAGCAGCCAGCTACCTGCCGGATGGCTGGAAATGCTCTCTGAGCTGACAAACCATAGCCGATTGGGGTCTGGGTTTTGCAAAGTGATGTTGCCAGCGCGCAAGGTCATCGCTTGAGCGTCGGACTGTAGCTGGCGAGCGGTGCCGGAGAGGTCGGTAACGGTGCGAGCCTGGGTCTGAAAATACTGGCTTGCTAAGTCGAAGACTTCTGAGAGGTAGCAGGTATTGGTGATGGCTTGGGCAAAAGCCTCTTGCTGGCCGATGAGCTGCCGGACGATGTCGATGGGCAGGGTGATGGCTTCGATTTCAGAAGAGGCGATCGCACCCTCACAGGGCACGCCTCTCACCAGACTCGCCAAGCCTAAAACCGCCTTGGGCTCCAGGAGTGAGAGCGTCATCGGCGCTTTCTTGTAGGGGTCGTAGCCCAGCAGTCTGCCGCGCCCTTTTGTGATCACAATGATCTGATGGGGCATGGTTTCCCGGCGCAGTATGGGCTGACCGATGCGGTAGCGAAGCTGCTGAGCGCCCTGGGCGAGCTGCTCTAACGCTGTAGCCGGAAGCTGGTCAAAAGGATAGACCTCTCCAATGCTCTGGGCGAGTGAAACGTCGGTGTAAGTCATAGCAAGTTGGGGGCGGCTCGCATAGCACTAGAGCCATCAGTATGAGACATTAAGGTTAAGACTATGTTTTGGTGAAGTCTATTGTGTTTTCCGGTAGATGTAAGGACACTTTCGATACTGCGGGTAAGTTTGTAAGCTTTGTAAGATAATTGTGAGAGCTAGGGCTAGGGCTACTGTGGGCTCAGCCTATTCGCGTCTGCAGCGACCTGCTACCGCGTGAATTGGCTTGTTTTGCCGCGTGTTTAGCTAGCTGCCGCCTGCGAGTTATCGACGGATTTACGAGACTGTGTGTTTCCAGGGGCTCTGATCGGCGTTTCTTGAAGCTTTTGATTTAGCCACTCCTGAAACTTTTCGGTCAGCAGCCTTTGGCGCATTGTGTCGTTGAACTGGGCAGGTTCAAACTGTTCTAGGCGAGCGATGACTAGCCATTCTCCAATTTGAGTGGGCGCCCACAGCTGACCAGGTTTGCTGACGGTGAGCATTCGGCTCAAGATGGGATGGGGAACGTTTAGCTCTACCGGTCCAATCAGGCCACCCGTTTTAGACTCTTGCCCTTCTGAGTACTGACGTGCCAGTTCTGAAAAAGAGGCCCCGTCGTCATTTAGCCGGAAGTAAATTTCCTGGGCTAGGCTGGCGTTTTTGGTGCGAATGAGCGAGTAGCATACCCGGTCTAGCTGCGCCTTACGCTGAAGGAAGTAAGATTCGATCTGGGGGCCCCAGGTGTTTTCTTGAAAGGTCAGCAGCTTGTGCTCTCGGATAGCAGCCGTCATCATGTCTTGAGGCGATTGGTTTTGCTGCTGACACCAGGCCTGACGTTGCTCATCGGAAAACAAGCCGCGCTTAGCACAAAATGCTTCGATGGCTTTTTGCGCATCGATTTCGATTGCAGAAATAGCCTCATCTACAATCACCTCTTGAACGAGCTGGGGCAAAAGCTGATACTGTCTCAGCTTGGCTACAAGCTGAGGCCCACTTAGCGCTCTTTGGCCTATTTGAATGACCGGCTGAATAACTGGCGACATACCCTGGTTTTTGATATCAAACACGTTTAATTAATCCCAAATCCATATATCAACCCACCAAGGTCCATAGTTGCACACCCCATTCTCTATACACATACCGCATACCCCATCCGCATAAAAGCTTTACTCAGCCACCTTCAACCACTACACAGCATTGAAGCCATTTATCCATGAAAAGTTGCCTAGGAGACATTCCCTTCTCAGTGGAGGGCTCCGCTTTTCTGCAAGGTAGCAACGTGCCTGAGGCTACATTTGGGCAACCTAGAGCAACCCAGTAGTTGTCGTTCAAATAATCAACGGTATTATTGCTGATGCTCGACTGATGAAGGGTCGTCAGTGGAATCACTCAAACGGGTTTTATATTCTTTTTATCGGGTGCTTTGTGAAGTTGCTTTGTGGAGGTGCTTCTGTATGGGTGCTTTCGTTTGGCCGCTTCGGCTTGTCTAGCTTTTTTTCTTGCAGTTGAGCTTGTGAGTAAGCGATTTTTTCGGGTCTTTTTTAGCTGGCTGACCGCCTGGCCATGGCGCTTGAGCTTTGGGCGAGCACTCTGGCGAGGCCGGGCAAAAGGGGCTGATCGTGCCAGAGTGAACCGCGCCGAAGCGCGCAGATTGGGCGACCCATCGCCCGTTGCAAATTCAATGGCATCTCGTCTCAATCCTTTGGGGCGGCGAGGGCGTGAGGCGGCGAATGCCCAGGATGATCGGATTATTTTTGCTTTGCCCAGGGATGAAATTGTCAGCGCGCTGAATCAGACACTCCGACAGTCTGGGCCAACAACGGATGCCACTGGCTACAGCGATCATCCCGATTTAATCAAGTCGCTGGCCGATTCGGCCTATTTGTGTGAATGTCAGGGGCGCTATGGGGAGGCTGAGCGACTCTACAGGCAGTCTTTGACGCTGAGCGTGCGCCGCTACGGGGATAGTCACTTTGCGCTGGTCACAGGTCTAGAAGACTTGGCCACCTTTTATCACAAGCAAGCGCGGTACGCGGAGGCAGAGCCATTGTGCAGGCAGCTGCTTAAGGTGCGATCGCAGCACCAGCCCCCCTGCCATCCAGATATTGGCGAGGCTCTTTTTCTATTGGCTGAGGCTTACCGGCATCAGTCGCGCTACAGCAAGGCCGAACCGCTGCTACAAAAAGCGGTTGGCGTCTTTACAGAGGCTTGTGGCGCCGACAGTCCGCGCACTCAGGCCGTAAAAATTACCTGGATGCAGCTCATTTCTGAGATGATCGCGGCGGGCAAGTGCGACCTTCCTAAGGACCAGCTAGAGGGACTTGACCTTGAGCGCCTTAGCGAGGTGTGTAGCTGGGCAAAGCCCGACTGGCTCAACCCTGAAAGCGATGATACTTACAGCTGGGTGCTTTCTGGCTGGGGAAAAGAAAAACCGTAAGTTGCCGGGCCTATACATAGATTCATGGCTATCTACTGTCGATGCTTTTTGAGCAGCGCCTGAACGTCTTTGGGCTGCACGTGATAGTGCTTGGTGTTACCGGGTAAAACGCGTAGGTTTGGGCCTCGTTTGCATCCGCCCAAACAGCCGACGGCCTCTAGTGTGAAGACGGGTTGGTCTGATGAATTCGATTGGGCTACCTGTTCGAAAGTTTGCCAGAGCTTAGTACCGCCCTTTTTGCAACAGTTCTTTTTCTGGCAGAGCTGGACGGTCATCTGCTTTTTGGCTTTTTTTTGCTTGGATTTTTTGAGTTCGGATTTTTTAGGCGATCGCACCTTTTCATCCTTTTGCGTGTCAGTCTTGGAGGCTGTATCGGTAGGTACCGGTAAGCTGGCCTTTGGATTCAGTGGAATAAGCTGAAGCGCACACGGTTCCTTTTCTTTGTCATTACCTTTGGCTGTGCTCCAAACCCTGAGCGTGTCACCTAAAACAAGCTCTTGCTGGGCAATTTCTCTCAGCGCTTTAGGCAGATGAATTGTCTGTATGCCTTCTGAAGTTTCTATCTTCAGGGCTTTAAGATTGCCCTTTGGGGAAGTGACCTGTTCCAGGTATTTGCCCTGTAATACTTGCATCGTTTTTTAACTGAATTTCTATACCTTTAGGGTAGTCAATATTGTCAGTACCCTTTAACCCCCCACCGATGTATTTGAGCCCTCTCTGCCAAACGGAATAGTCGTATAAAATGGACACCTGTTATGGACGTACTCATACTCCTATGAAACTAGCTCTGATATTACTCATTAAGGGCTATCAGCAGTTGTTGTCTCCGCTGTTTCCACCGACTTGCCGATACGAGCCAACGTGCTCTCGCTATGCTATCGAAGCGATAGAACGATTTGGTCCGCTTCGAGGCAGTTGGATGGCTGCTCGTCGTGTGGTTCGCTGCCATCCGTTTCACCCTGGCGGCTACGACCCCGTTCCTGAAAAAACAACGCCTGAAAAATCTGATCCGTAGCGATCGGCTTAGCAGATCGACCCGGCTAGCTAATATGCGGGTGTACGGGTTTCACGATATTCAACGCTGCTCTCGCGCCTTAGACTGCTAGAGATATGTACTTTTGCCTAAGCAAACACATATTCAAGAGTTTCAGCTGTTAGAGTAAGCGCACGGTCTAAGCTGCGTTACTCATGGGCGATAGATGGCCCCTATCTCTATACTTTTGTACTTATGAAGAAAATCTATGTCCTTGACACAAACGTACTGCTGCACGACCCAGATGCAATGTTACGGTTCGAGGACAATGAGGTCTTATTACCCATCACGGTCATAGAAGAGCTAGACCGGTTTAAGAAGCGCCCCGAAGAGATGGGCCGTAATGCAAGGCAAACCTCCCGCCTGCTCGACAGCTTGCGACAACGCGGCAGCCTGACTGAGGGCATTTCGCTAGACAATGGCGGCACGCTACGGGTATCGCTCTGTCGGCGGGAGACGCTCGACAAGCTGCCTGCTGAGCTAACGGTGGGCAATGGAGACAATGCCATCCTGGCCGTGGCCATTGAGACAAAGAAGCAGTGCGACTGTCCGGTGGTGATGGTCAGCAAAGATACCAATATGCGGATCAAGGCCGATACGCTTGGCCTCACCGCTGAAGACTACGAGACCGACAAAATTGATGTCGATGATCTCTACACCGGCATGGGCGAAGTGCTGATGAGCGCTGAGCAGATGGATGCGCTGTTTCAACCTGGGGGCACGTCTCTGGCCGATGGTGGTTTGTCAGATGATAAGTTTTTCCCAAATCAGGCGCTGACGCTGGTCGATGTGAATAATCCGAGCCACACTGCCCTGGCGCTGGTGCGGCAGGATGGTCGGTTGACCCCGCTACCTAAGATGCCTTACAACGGCATTTCTCGCATTCAGGCGCGAAATCGGGAGCAGCGATTTGCCTTTTCGCTCTTGTTAGATGACAGTGTTCCGCTGGTGACTTTGGTGGGTAAGGCGGGTACGGGTAAGACGTTGCTGGCGATCGCAGCTGGCCTGCAAAAGGTTACAGAAGAAAAGCGCTACACCCGTTTGCTCATTTCGCGGCCGGTGGTGCCCATGGGCAAAGACATCGGCTACTTGCCCGGCGACATGACAGAGAAGCTCACCCCCTGGATGCAGCCGCTATACGACAACTTCGACCTAATTTTTAATACTCAAGACACTACCGACAAACCCGCCCACTGGCGACGCGGTCACGAAGACCTCATGGAAATGGGCCTATTGCAAATAGAGGCGCTCACATACATTCGCGGGCGCACCATTCCCCGCCAGTTCTTTGTGATAGACGAAGCGCAAAACCTGACGCCCCACGAGGTAAAGACAATTCTCACCCGGGCCGGAGAAGGGACCAAGATTGTTTTGACGGGCGATACTGCCCAGATTGACAATCCTTACGTCGATGCGGCTAGTAACGGATTGACCTACGTAATTGAGCGGTTCCGCAAAAATCCGCTGGCAGGCCATATCACGCTGTATCAGGGCGAGCGCTCTGATCTGGCAGCTCAGGCGGCGACTCTGCTGTAGCGACTGGTGTCTCAGGGGCAGCTGAGGAGCAGCTATGGGCGGTGACTGTGCGCTTCTTTGTCTCGCTGTTCGGTATGATTGCCCTGTGCTGATGTGCCGATTGCCCGCGAGAACGTGACGGCTCTTGAGCACTTTTTACAAAAGACGGTGCTGCTATGGATAGTGCAATTGTTGATCCTATCTTGCAACGGTATAGAGGAGAGATTGCTCAGCTCTTGACCCAGCTGGAGTCGTTTGCCCGAGCCATCGAAAATACCGAGCTAACAAAAACTGTTCAAAGCCTGCAAGAGAATATCAATCAGCCCTTTCTGTTTGTTGTCATTGGGGAAGTGAAGGCGGGTAAGAGTAGCTTTATTAATGCGCTGCTCGGCAGCGGAGAAATCTGCGAAGTCGGTGCCGATCCGCGTACAAACATGGTGGCCAAGATTGTGTACGCGGAAGGGGATGGCTACAGCCGTGAGACAAAGCCGGGCGAACTGCGAGAAATTGGCCGACCAGTTCCCATTCTCCAACAGATTGCCATCGTCGACACACCGGGCACTAACAGCCCGTTTCAGCAGCACGAAGACATCACCAAAGCCTTCATCCCTAATAGTGACCTAGTTGTTTTCGTCTTTTTCTCTAAAAATCCGTACACCAATACGGCTTGGTCTCTGGTGGACTTTGCCCATCGGGAGTGGAAGAAACCGGTGATATTTGTACTGCAGCAGGCTGACTTGGCCGATGAGCGCGAGCTGCAGACCGCCATGCAATACATTGAGCAAGAGGCGCAGCAGCGACAAATCGCGACGCCACGGGTCTTTGCCACCTCTGCCAAGCTGGCAATGTCGGCGGCCCAGACGGGTAGCCAAACAGATGAAACCGCCGATGAGGCTGGGGGCTTTTTGCCGATTAAAGACTTTGTGCGCAGCACCATCACGGGCGGGCAGGGGTACCGGCTCAAGCTCACCTCAAATATTGGGTCGGCGGAGCAGATTGTGACTCGCTTGGGCGCGGATATGCAGCTGATAAAGCAGCAGCTGGATACGGATGAGGCGGTGGTTGCCAAGATTCGCAATCGGCTCGGTCAGGGCGAAGCGCAGTCTCGCTCAGAAATCGATGCGCTGGTTGAGCGGTTGATGGTGCAGTATGAGCGGACGATTTATCAGGTCAAAACAGAATTTCGAGAGGGGCTGTCTATTTTTGTGCTGGCGAAGCGATCGCTGCTTTCTGTATTCAACCGTCGGCAGCGAGTCGAGACCTGGATGAGCGACCTCAAAGCCCGCGCCCAGAGAGACTTGGAGGCCACCTTAGATGAGACCTCAAAAGATGGTGCGAAGCGATTTCTAGATGGCATTCAGCTGATGATTCGACAGCTGCTGACGGAGTTAACAACTCTACAAAACGACGACCTGAAGAAAACAGAAATTAATCTGCCGCTGTTGGAATATCGCTACGAAGTGATTGAGAGTGTAAAAGAAAAGATCAACGGCTTGCTGAACGATGAAACGTTTTTAAACTGCCTGACCGATACTGCGGATAGCGTCGGCCCGGGGGTCGCTGGTGGCGGCATTTTGGCGGTGATTGGTGGGGTGATTGCTACAGTGACAGAGGTGGTCATTCTCGATATTATCGGCAGTGTCTTTTTAGGCGTAGGGGTACTGTTTGCTGGGGGTGTGCTGGTGGCCAAGCGGCGACGATTGATTGCCAAGCTCGACAGTGAGCTAGAGCGCAACAAATCCCGATTTGAATCGACCGTTTCAGAGCAGCTAAACGCTCGGTTGAGAGGTATTTATGACGAAATTAGCTTGAGCTTCACTGACCTGTACGATTATGTGGAGCAGCAGCGCACGAGTTTGACGCCGCTGATTACTCAGTTTGAGCAGATTCAGCAGGAAACGGAGATGCTTGCTAAAGACATTCGCCAGCTGTGAGCTGTTGCTGTCAGCGGTATTGTCTCTGCGGGAGAGCGGTCGATTGAGTTTGGCCTATCATGGAATTTACAGATTGAGTATGCATTGAGAAAGTGTTGGCTTGTTTGGCTATACGGTTCGCTTAGCACGCGCTACAGAAGTTGACTGTTTGCCGGAGATAGAGCGGTTGGCGGCGCGGCGATTTGTGCCCTATCTCGACCGGTTAGAGATTCCAGCAGAGCTGCTGGAGGGGCTGACGCCGGTGCGATTTTTACGGCGGGCGCAGGCAGAAAGGCGGCTGTGGGTTGCGCTGGTAGACAGCAGGGCGCTCGAAGTGCGGCCCGAGCGAGATATTGGGCAAGATATCGAGCCAGGTGATGAGTCAGACGCTGAGCTGGTGGTGGGCTTTATTGTGGCGAAGTTCCTGCTGGGGAGCTGCTTTGTTGTGGAGCTAGATGTGCATCCTGACTTTGGGCGGCGAGGCATTGGCTCGGCGCTGGTGGAGGCCTGCTGTGCTGGGGCGCGATCGCGCGGTGTGCGGTGGGTCACGCTGACCACGTTTCGCTACATTCCCTGGAATATTCCGTTTTATGAGGGGCTAGGGTTTGAGGTGCTCCCTGCTGAGCAGTGGCCCCCAGAAATTCGTGCGATTGTAGAGCATGAGCATCGCTATGGCTTTGCGACCCAGCACAGAGCGGTGATGAGACGGCGGGCTAGGCGTCCGGCCATGCCAACTCCTTTGTTGGGTGGTCAGCTGGGTCGTCAACACGGTAAGGATCGTCGGCATGGTAGATAGTGCTGCTGTGAAGCAACAGGCGATCGCACTGGGGTTTCATCAGGTGGGTATTGCCGCCGTTGACCCTGTGCCTTCTGACTCAGAGCAGCTTGCCAAGCAGCGCCTGCAGAGCTGGCTGGCTGCGGGCTTTCAGGCAGATATGGGATGGATGGAGAGCGTCCGGCGGCAGGATGTGCGTCAGGTACTGCCGGAGGCTCGCGCCATCATTTGTGTCGCGCTAAACTACTACACCGACCACCCGCGACCGACGGGCTCGCAGTATGCCAAAATCTCTCGGTACGGCTGGGGGCGAGACTATCACCGCATCTTGGATAAAAAGCTAAAGCAGCTCACCGCTTGGCTGCAGTCTCAAGGAGACCACATTTTGGCAAAGCCCTATGCCGATACGGGGCCTGTGCAAGATAAGTTTTGGGCGCAGCAGGCAGGCCTCGGCTGGAACGCTAAAAATGGCAATGTGATTACGCGGCAATATGGCTCCTGGGTGTTTTTGGGAGAGGTGATTACCAACTTGCCCCTGACTCCAGATCAGCCTCATACGGAGCACTGCGGGACCTGTACGCGTTGCCTCTCGGCCTGCCCAACTGCGGCTATTCGCTCGCCGGGCGTTGTCGATGCCAATCGCTGCATTGCGTATCACACCATAGAAAATCGGGCGGCGGCACTGCCGGATGCGATCGCTGCCAACCTACAGAACTGGGTAGCAGGCTGCGACATTTGCCAAGATGTGTGCCCTTGGAATCAGCGATTTGCGACGCCGACAGACGAAGCGGGATTTGAGCCCTATCCGGACAACGTGGCTCCGACGCTTACCGAGCTAGCCAACATCTCCGACGAAGCCTGGTCCAAACGCTTTCCAGCTTCGGCCCTACGCAGAATCAAGCCAGACATGCTGAGACGAAATGCTCGGGCGGCGCTGGCGGCGCAAACCGGTCAGGCACAGATAGAAAAGACGCAGCAATAAAATACACTGGTTTAGCTGGCACCAAGGTCAGCAAGTATTCTCAACAGTGTTTCTATAGTCTTTTATTCAGCGTGGACGGAAAGATATCTGATCAAAAAACAGACGCGACGCAAACCGGAGCGGAAACCAGTGCACAAACTGATGTGCAGGCAAATGCTGATGCTGATCGTTTGGCCAGTGGGCTGGCTGAGGTCAAAGGCTGGCGGAAAGGCTTATTTGAAAATGTGCGGCTAGTTGCGATCGCGCTGGTCATTGCTATGGTGGTGCGCCTGTTTATTGCTGAGCCGCGCTTTATTCCGTCGCCTTCTATGGTGCCGACGCTGGCCGTGGGCGATCGCCTCCTGGTCGAAAAAATCTCTTACCATCTCCACGCGCCCCATCGCGGTGACATTGTTGTCTTCGAGCCACCGCCGCAGCTACAAGAGTATGGCTACCGCTCCAGTCAGGCCTTTATCAAACGGGTGATTGGCCTGCCGGGGCAACAGGTTCGGGTCCACGAGGGCCGGGTGTATGTCGACGGTCAGCCGCTGACGGAAGACTACATCGCGGCTGAGCCGGAATATGAGATGCCCTCTGTCCAGGTGCCTGCAGACAGTCTGTTTGTGATGGGGGATAATCGTAATGACAGCAACGACTCCCACGTGTGGGGCTTTTTGCCGATGCAGAATCTGATTGGCCGAGCAGTTTTGCGATTTTGGCCGTTGGAAAAGTTTGGCCCTGTTGGTGTTGTCGGCCCAAGCGCTTGATGGGTGCCTTAAACGGTTTGCTCGCCCCCTTTGCTCAATCAAACCTCAGATAATGCAGTAGCTCTGCGGTGACAGCTGTTGTTAACCTAAGCCGGTCCTGCAGGTCTGCTAGGTCACGGTAGGGGCCATCTTTGCGGTAGTGCACAATTGCGCGACCGAGGAAAATATCTGTGCTAGGTAGGGTGGCAAGGGCTTGGGCGGTTGCGGTGTTGGCATCGAGGGTGGCGGGCTCTAGCGCTGCTTCGCGGTCGTAGTAGCAAAACTGTAGAATGGCCTGCCAGGGCTGAACCTGCTGAATGGGCAGCTGAATGGCGGCTGCCACATCTTCTAGGCAGCTAAATGAGAGACCTCTTTTCGTAAGGTTTGTAAGGGTGCGGGCTTGATGGATGGAGAGCCCAGGCAGTCTGAGCCAGTCGTCAATCGAGGCGGTGTTTGCATCGATGCGGATGCCCCAGCTAGCTGCCAGTGTCACTTCTTCGAAGGACTGGAAGCGATAGTAGGGTTCTTGCTGCAAGCGGCGACGCAGCGGGTGCTGCCCGGCCTGTGCCAAGAGTTTTTTGAGCACCGTTCGATTCTCTCCTAGTCAATTTCTCCTAACAGTTTGCGTCGCTTTTGTTCAAATTCGTATTCGGTGATGAGGCCTTCTTGCCTGAGCGTGTCGAGTTCGCGGAGGGCGATCGCCACCTGCTGGGCCGTCTCTGCCGTCTGCCGCTGACTCGCTGTTTCTGCATTGGGCGTAGATAGCCCGCGTGCCATTAGCGCACCGGCCCTAGGAAAGCGCAGCACAAACTGATCGTTGCTCTGGCTGAGGTACCAGATGCCTTCTAGGCAGCAGGCTACTTTGGGAATGTAGGTGGGTGCCAGCACTAGGTAAACAATGCCCCACAGGTACTGGCCCAGATAGAACTTGTGTAGCCAGGTCAGCGGTAAAGGAGTGGGTAGGGAGCCTGCGAATGCAAGTGCGATCGCAATTTTGCGTCGCTTATCCGCGCTAAACAGACCAGATTCTACAGAGACAACATCAGACATTCAACAAGTCGGCTGTGATAGGGCAAAGTGATAGGGCAAAGAAAGAGAGATTTTTGTTTATAACGATTAAGCCCGTAGGTTGCGCGGAAGTACGGAGAACTTTACTGAGGGTAGCTTACCCGGATAGGCCGTCGTTGAAATCTTAGACATTTGAGAATCCGGAGTGGGCACCTTATAGAAGAGTAGTCGGGGAATTTCCTCAGTTAGTAGAGCTGCTTTTTTGCATGTCAGAAGCCGAACTTTTTACTGAATTGGCCAACATGGTGGATGTGGATCCCTTCGCTCTCTTAGGGGTATCCGTCAGTGCCGATGAAAAACGAATTGCCAAGCGCTATCGATATGTAGCCAAGCAACTTCATCCAGATGCACTCTCAGGCGCAGCCGATTGTCGGGGCCTCACCCAGACCCTGGCAGCCCAAGTGATTGCCCGCATTGTAAATCCTTCTTACCAAAAGCTAAAACACGAAAACTCCCGGCAAGAAACCTTGGCCACCCTGCGCTTTCGGGTGCGGCGGCTAGTGCGTACCGAGAAGCTCGTTCCCACCTTTCCTAACGCGCAGCAGCTAGCCCTCACCCCAGAAGACGCTGTAGATGTCTTCTACGAGCAAGCCCTTACCCACCTGGCCAAAGCTCAGTTCGGCTCCATTGACGACCTCTACACGCACTCGCTCGAAATTGGCCAGCTCAATCTGATCTATCTACGGCGGAAGATGGCTGACCTCGTGATTCGGCCTAAGCGAGCCGGACTCATCACCAATGCTGTAACGCCCACCGTGTCGGGCAATACCATTGGCTCCGTGCGGCCTATCAACACGGCAGATGGCCCTAGCACAGGTGCTATCCCCGCAGAAAAGGCGCCCACCATAAACTACGTGGCAAAACACACCTCCCGCGCCAAAACCTACCTGACCCAAAAAAACTACGAAATGGCCGTGCAGGAGCTACGCGAGGCGCTCAAGCTCATGCCACAGAGCCCAGAAATACACTCCATGCTGGGCCAAGCCTACTACAAGCAAAAGCTCTCGGGTATGGCCAAAGCTCACTTCAGGCAGGCACTCAAGCTCAAGCCAGGCCACAAAGTCGCTCAAAAATATGGCAAGCTGCTAGGCCTCTCAGATGAGCCACCCAATCAGCCTAATCAGCCGCCGGAAACCAATAAATCTAGCAAAGCACCGGATAGCAGCGCGGGACCTGCGGCCAATGCTTCTCCTGAAGCGCCGCCGACTAAGCGAGCTTGGTTGGGTAGGCTACTCAAGCGGTAGCTCAAAAAGAGTTTAGAGAACAGAATTTAGACGCGATCGCAGCCGTAATTTCACAGGTGTAGTGATATCTCACCTTGGCGATGCCTGTAGGAATTTTTACGCTGTAGAGGTAGATTTAGAAAACACGTAGGAGAAGGCACTTAGGCCGCATCGCTGCAGCTTCCGTAACAGCTTTTGTAGTTTCTCTTGGGGCCTGGTGTTGATCGCGAATTGGTGATAGTCATGGGAATGTTTGATTCAGACCTAGTACAGCAAGAAGCCACTCAGCTATTTCAGGACTATCAGTCGCTGATGAAGCTCGGCAGTAACTACGGCAAATTTGATCAAAAAGGCAAAAAGATCTTCATCGATCAGATGGAATCAGTCATGGAGCGCTATCGGATTTTTATGAAGCGCTTTGAACTCTCTGAAGACTTCATGGCCAAAATGACTATGGAACAGCTAAAAACACAGCTCGGCCAGTTTGGCACAACGCCCCAGCAGATGTTTGATCAGATGCATCAAACCCTAGAGCGTATGAAGTCAGAAATTAAAGAATAACCCGAGAAAAAGTTAGTTTTTTCTTATATTTCAAGCAATCTACTCATAAAGTAGCCGACTACTCATAAAGCAGCCGACTACGGGCGAATGAATTCGTCGGGCTTGCGGAAGTTTTCGACGGGGACGTCACGGAGGGCCTGCTGCATGAAGTTTTGCCAGACGGGGGCTGCATAGCCGCCGCCAGTAGCGCCTTTCCCTAGGGGGCGATAGTCGTCGTTGCCCACCCACACAGCCGTAGCTAGCTGAGGGACATAGCCCACAAACCAAACGTCGCGCTGAGAATCGGTGGTACCCGTCTTACCAGCTGCGGGTCGACCGATTTGGGCATTGGTGGCAGTACCCTGGGTGATAACGCCCTGGAGAACGTCTGTAAGCGCTGCGCTGGCCCACGGGTCAAGCACAAGCTGAGGCTTGGGCGTATTGTCTAGGATGGTATTTCCCTTGCTGTCTGTGACCTGCATGATGAGGGTGGGGTCAGAGTGCCAGCCGTAGTTGGCAAAGGTCGCGTAGGCACCAGCAAGCTCCATCGGCGTCAGGTCTACAGCGCCCAGCGGCAAAGAAATCACTGGGTCCATGGGGCTCTTGATGCCCAGCGTACGAGCAATTTCTACAACGCGGTTGATACCGACAGATTGCCCCAGCTTTACAGCCGGAACGTTGCGGGAGGTTTCGAGGGCCTTGCGCAGAGTGATGCTACCCATGAAGGAGCCATCGTAGTTTCTGGGCTTGTAGTAGTTGTAGCCATCGGGGTAGGTGACGGCTGCGTCGTTGATGACGCTATTGGGAGTATATTTGCCAGATGCGAAGGCGGCGTAGTACACAAAGGGCTTGAAGGCCGAACCGGGCTGACGTCTGGACTGAACTGCGCGGTTGAACTGGCTGGACTTGTGGTCGACACCGCCGACGAGGGCTTTTACAAAGTGGGTGCGCGGGTCGATAGCGACTAGCGCGATTTGGTCGGCGTAGGCTCCGCTGCCAAAGAAGCGATAGTAGCTATCTGCCACCACGTCTTCTGCGAGCTGCTGCATGTCGAGGTCGATGGTGGTTTGGATGCGCATGCCCCCTTTGGCCATGGCTTCCTGCCCGAACTGGTCGGTAAGCTCCTGCATGACGGCTTCGGTCACGTAGGGCGCTTGACTGGAGCGGAAAGAGGTGATTTCGCCGAGCTGGATGGGCTGCGCTTTGGCAGCTTCGGCTTCTTCGGTGGTGATCCACTTGAGGTCTTTCATGCGCTTGAGCACGATGGCCTGCCGAAGCTTGGCCTCTTCGTAGTCGAGGAAGGGGCTGAAGCTCTCAGGTGCCTGAATCAGCCCGGCCATCATTGCAGCTTCTGCCAGGTTGAGGTCTTTGGCAGATTTATTAAAGTAGCTTTGGGCGGCGGTTTCTACGCCGTAGGTGTTGTGACCCCAGTACACCTGGTTGAGATAAAGCTCAAAGATTTCATTTTTTTCGAAGATTTGCTCGATGCGCATGGCGAGCACGACTTCGACGAGCTTTCGGCTGATGGTGCGCTCTGGGGAGAGAAAGAGGTTTTTGACCAGCTGCATCGTGACGGTGGAGCCGCCCTGCACGGTTTGCCCTGCCTGGTAGTTGGCTAGGAAGGCGCGGCCAATACCGCTGGGATTAATGCCTTTGTGCGAGTAGTAAAAGCTGTCTTCGATGGCGAGGACGGCCCGCTTCATGTCCGGGGCGATCTCGTTGAGGCTGACGACTTCGCGGTTGGCTTCGTCGTGGACGTTGTCGAGCAGGGTGCCGTTGATATCGTAGACGTAGCTGGTCTCTGAAGGGATGTAGTTTCGCAGGACCCGAACGTCTGGCAAGTTGCGGAAACTGATGGCTAAGCCAACCAGCCCGCCTGCAATCACAGAACTGCCCAGCATCGTAACCGTCAGCAGCGTCGCCGCACCGACCTGACCGACATCTTGGATGTAGCGTAGTGCTTTTGGCGCTCTGGGGATAGACGCTCTGCGAACGCGAGGCCTTACTTTACGAAAACTGTTTGAAGACACAGGCAGACGATATTTCCTAATCTAAGGGTTTTGTGGAAGCAGATGGTAGGGAGGGGGGAGATCGGAGGCGGTTTGACTGAGTGAGGAAGACCGATAGGCTAGGCAGTTCGGTTTAGCTACTGGTTCAGTTTTGTTACAGGTAAATATAGATGATTTGCGCCGATTGTCTAGGGGGTTGCCGATTTTTCTGATTTCTCTCCAGCTTTTTTGGGGCTTTTTTCTCTGGCTCGATTCAATTGACTTGATTCAAATTTAGCTCAGGTGTTGCTAGGGTGGCGGAGGGCCCTGCCGGTAATTGCGTTGGCAGGGGCGACCGTTTCGGCAAGTTCACCTGTAAGGCTACACTGGCAGGGCCTATGTATAGCGCCGTCTTTTTTTGTTTGTCCCATGAGTGCCTCCATCAATGATTCTGTCAACGATTCTGTGACTGTCCAGGCGTCTTCTGCGCTGCCGACGGACTCATCTTCTGCTGATGGTATCCCTGAGCAATTTGCTGATATTTATAGAGGTGTCAGTGAAGTTTTCCCGGATCAGACGAAATCAACCAATGTTGATGACATAAATATTGATAATAGTTTGGTCGCTCGGCTCTCACAGAGCGATCGCCCGCTGCGGATTAAGCTTGGCATTGACCCCACCGGCTCAGAGATTCACCTAGGGCACAGCACGCTGGTGCGAAAGCTGCGAAATTTTCAGGATGCTGGCCATACGGCGGTGCTGCTAATTGGCGACTTTACGGCGCGGATCGGCGACCCGACGGATCGCGCTGAGGTGCGCAAGCAGCTCACAGAAGCAGAAGTCAAGGCCAACGCTGAAACCTACATTGAGCAGGTGCGTCCTATCTTAGACTTTGACACACCGGGACGGCTGGAGATTCGCTACAACTCTGAGTGGCTCAGCGATATAGACCTGGGCAAGATGCTAGAGCTGCTGAGCACGATGACCCTGGGGCAAATGCTGGCGAAGGAAGGCTTTGCCAATCGCTACGAAAAAGGTACGCCGGTGTACCTGCACGAATTTTTGTATCCGCTGCTGCAGGGCTACGATTCGGTTGCCCTAAAGTCTGACGTGGAGCTTGGCGGCACCGACCAAAAGTTTAACGTGGCGGTGGGCCGTGACCTGCAGCGACTCTTTGGCTTGCGCCCTCAGTTTGGCATGCTCCTGCCGCTGCTGCTCGGCACCGATGGCCACCAAAAAATGTCTAAGTCGCTGGGCAACTATGTGGGATTGCAGGAAGATCCGCTCTCGATGTATTCCAAGCTAGAGAAGGTGCCAGATGCAGTCATTGGTGACTACTTTACCTACTTGACCGACCTACCCCTGAACACGCTGCCGGAGAATCCTCGGGAGCAGCAGAAGCTGCTGGCCAAGACGGTAACCGGGCAGTTTCACGGTGAGGCAGCGGCGGCACAGGCGCAGCAGGATGCGCTGACGCTGATGGCGGGGCAAGCGCAGGCGGCTGAGGCCGTGCCCGAATTTTCACTGGCTGAGGTGGGCTTTCCGGCCAAGGTGTTTTATCTTTTGGGGGCGACGCCGCTGTGTGCTGGCAGCAGCGAGGCCCGCCGACATATTAAGGGCGGAGCTGTGAAGCTGGATGGTGAGAAGGTAGCAGACCCCAATTTGACCTTTGCAGAAGCCAGCGAGCTAGTGGGTAAGGTGCTGCAGATCGGTAAAAAGAAGTTCGTGCGGCTGGTTCAGTGATGAGATGCGGTGATGATATTTAGCTTTGGTAAGCGCTGATGGATGTAGCGGAGCAAATTATTGTGCCTTTGGATGTGGCGACGGCGCAGGCTGCGATCGCACTCATTGACGCCCTCCCTCAGGTCACCTTTTGGAAAGTTGGCCTAGAGCTATTTGTCAGTGGTGGTCCAGCAATTCTCACCGCGCTCAAGCAGCGAAACAAGCGAATTTTCTTGGACCTAAAGTTTCACGACATTCCCAATACGATGGCGGGTGCCTGCCGAGCGGCGGGCCGCTACGGCGTAGATTTGCTGACTGTGCATGCGGCGGCGGGTCGCCAAGCTCTGAGCGCGTCTCAGTCGGCAGCTGTAGAAGGCGCGAAAGCCGCAGACTGCGCGCCCCCTCGGATCATCGCGGTGACGTTGCTGACTAGCATTGGCGAGCAGATGCTGACCGATGAGCTGAAGGTTTCGCTCTCGGTGACGAGCTACGCCAGCCAAATGGCTCAGCTCGCAGCCGAGAGCGGGCTCGGCGGGGCAGTGTGCTCCCCGCAGGAAGCCGCCGCTTTGCGTCAGCGCTGTGGCAATGACTTTTTGCTGGTGTGTCCGGGGGTGAGGCCCACCTGGGCACAGAAAGGAGATCAGCAGCGGGCCATGACGCCAGCTGAGGCAATTCAGGCGGGGGCGAGCTATTTGGTGATTGGCAGGCCGATTACTCAAGCGAGCGATCCAGCTACTGCTTTTGGGCGCATTTGTGAGGAAATGGCGGCGTGAAGGGTTGGGTATCGCTGTCGGGCTGGCTATCGATGTCTTTGGGGCTGGGGTGCGCAGTGTGGGCTGTGACGCTGACTGCGCCGAATGCGATCGCGGCTCTCGCTGATGGCGATCGCACCGAAGCGCCCATGACCCCTCCGCTGACCCCTCAACCCTATGCCCCTTTGCGCACCAACATCAGTTGCCCGACTGAACCAGAAGCCCTGACGGAGCTACTGGTTCGTGATATTCCTAACTACACCAACCGGGTACTGCAGCGCACGGTGGCCGTGCTGCCCTGGACGGAGGCCGATCAACAGCGACAGGCAGAGGGCCTATTGGTGCGAGAGCCCTATCGCCCGGCATACGTACTGGTCGCAGGCAATGTCGACCTAACGCCTTTGGACCTGGCTGACTATGCCTTTACGACGTCGCCGGAGGCTGGTGGACCGCTGACCCAAGTCTTTTTTACGACGCTGTCGCGCCAGTATTCTGGTTTGCAAGTCAATGAGGTTCAGGAATATCACTGGCTGTTTTTGGTACAAACGCCTGCTGGCTGGCGGCTGGCGTTTATGTTTTCTGCCATTGACGATGTGCAAGATACCCGAGGCATGCTGCCCCCCCGTGAAAGTAGCCGCGGTAGCGTTGGGCAAGCGGTGCAGATATGGCTGAGAGACTGCCGCGCCGGTGCGATCGCTGAGAGATAAGCGAAACGGCGTAAATACGGGTTTAGAACAGCTTTTTTTGGAACCTGTCGAATTATTGTTTAGTCAGGGAAGGTGTAGCAGTTCGCGAGAGCAAAGGAATACAGTTCATGGAGACTCAAGTCTCGGGCCTTACCAGTGTTGTTGTTGTTGATACGTTAGTAGATGAGGATAACGGCAGCCTGGTGGCCGGTGATGTTTCACTCCGCGAAGCGCTGAAGGCTGTAAGCGAAGGGGGAACGGTTCGGTTTGCTGATAGCTTAGCAACTGCTGATGCTGGCTTTGGCCGCGGGGTGATTGGCCTGACGCTAGGCGCACTAGAAGTGGATAAAAGCCTAACGATTACTGGGCTCGGTAGGGATGCGCTGACGGTGAGCGGAACGGGCGCTTCTAGCGTGTTCGTGCTGGATGATGGAGATAGCGAGCGACGCAGCGACGTCGTGATTGAGCAGCTGTCAGTTGTAGATGGTGCTGGGGCCGGCGCCATTGTGACGGCGGGTGAAACGCTCAGGTTTAGAGACGGACAGCTGTCCAACAATCAGACTGCGATCGCTACGCAGCAGGGTGCGATCGCTAACGTTCTACTCAAGAGAAGTCTTTTCTTTAATAACGAAGGGACCGGAATTGCCACAAGCGGCGACCTCAAGCTCGTAGACAGTCGCATATTTAACACGGCGGGGACGGGCATTGAGCACAGCGGCACCTTGAGTCTGAAAGGTAGCGGTGTTGCGAACAGTCAGGGCAGTGGCATGGTCAGTGAAGGGCGTGTCGAGCTGCTGAGTAGCCAAATTGAGGGCAGTGGCGGAAACGGCATCGAAAATGTCGGTTTCCTAGCAGCTCAGAATGTCAGCGTCAGTGGCAACGATGGCAGTGGAATCGTTTCTACAGGAGACCTGCAGCTCAGTAACAGTGAAGTGATTGAAAATTCACTGGCAGGAATTACCTTCAGCGGCAATCTGTCGCTAACAGAGACCAGCATCGCCAACAATGCTGGAGACGGTATCGCTCTACTGGTAGGCGATGCGGTCAACCAAGTGTCCGTATTCGATTCTTTTATTTCAGGGAATGCGGGTAGCAATCAGGTTCCAGCGGTCGATGCTCCTGGTTCACCTAGTCTGGCCCCCACTCCTGATACGCAGCCAGAGGAAGCAGCGCCCACAGCAGCCCTGGTGGGCACCGACGACTCAGAACGAATATTTGGCACCGATCAGGACGACGTGATTAAAGGGCTGGGGGCTGACGATGTTCTGAAAGGGAAGATGGGCAACGACACGATAGAGGGGGGGGATGGTGATGATTCGCTCTTTGGCGGCACAGGTGACGATATCTTAGGCGGTGGTCAGGGTGAGGACGTGCTGAAGGGTGGCGGCGGTCGAGATATTTTTGTCTTTGGGCAGGTGAATGAAGGTCTAGATACTATTCTCGACTTTAGGGTCGGGCATGACCTGCTCGATCTCAGTGGTATTTTGTCTGGAGATGGCTACCGTAGCGCTACCCCGTTTGAAAGCTTTGTGCGATTGAGCGCTACGGCAGATAGCTCGCAGACGCTAGTTTCGGTGCGAGATGTGACGAGCGCGTCTGATGAGGGTGCCGTTTTTAGAGAGATTGCACTGGTAGATCAGATTGCTATTTCAGAACTAGACGCCAGCAGCTTCGTTCTCTAGATCGTGCTCTGGGGTCGGTGTTCAAAAGCCTGCTTCCCATCGCCACTGGAATTTACGCCTGAATCTCGTTCAGCTTGGCTCTCACGGCCTGAATATCTTGCCACATCAGCCATTTAGGTTTGCCAGGTTCGCGAGATGGGTTTCGCAGCAGATAGGCGGGGTGCAAAATGGGCATGCAGTAGCGCCCTTCCCACTCAATCCAGCTACCGCGAATTTTAGTAATGCCTCGCTTTTCGCTGGGGATGATGCCTTTGACGGCGGTCGCGCCCGTGAGCAAGATGATTTTGGGATCGACGAGCCGGATCTGCTCCAGAATGTAGGGCCGACAGGCGTTGATTTCTGCTACGGTCGGGTTGCGGTTGCCGGGTGGTCGGCATTTCACGATGTTGCAGATATACACATCTTTCTCGGTATCTAGCCGCACAGACGCCAAAATCTTTTCCAACAGCTGACCCGACCGGCCAACAAAAGGTAAGCCCTGTTCATCCTCCTGCTGACCGGGTCCCTCACCGATCACCATGATGGGCGCGGTGCGGCTCCCCCGGCTCACAACGACGTTGGTGCGTGTGGGGGCAAGGTCGCAGCGCTGACAGCTTTTGCAATGCACTGCCAGATCATCTAACGAGTCGTAGGTGCCTGCCGGGATGGGAACTTTGGCGCTGGTGGGAATTTGAGCCGGGTCAAAATCTGCTGGAGGGGGCGTGGCTTCTACACCGCTGGCGCTAAAGAGATCGATCTGATCGGGCATGAAATGGGAGTATAAAGGGGCACTGATAGTTCCACTTTAAAGGAAAGTTGGCGACAAGGGGACAGATGGGAAAGCTGCGCTATGGCCTTTTGCACTGGCTAGTTTGTACCCTGCGTTGGCCAAGGCACAGCGTATGTAGACCTGGCAATGCCTAGCAGCGTGCTCCTTTATCGGGCAAAATTTTAGTGTGGGTGTATCGCTTCAGTTCTCAACCTCGTCACGGCAGCTCACTACTACAAAAATGCCTAAGCCCAGCCACACTGCTAAGCCTAGCTGGCCCTATCAACCCTTTCTACTACGTTTTTTGCATGGTCTTACAGGCCTTTGCTTAATTCTGGCCATGCTCACGGCCTTCTGGACCTACACAGTCTACGATGGCCGCTGGCTCCAAGCGCCGCTTCCCGACTACAGGGAAATTGAGGGCATCCATGGAACGTTCGGCCTCTACACACTGCTGATCTTTCCGGCGTTTGTTTTGTATGCCTTTCATCGTGGCGCTAAGCGTTTGATACAGCCGGGTTCTTGGTCAAAGCTGGCGCGGGTGGGCGAGCCTATCTGGTGGTACACCTTGAATCGGTTGACAAATACATTTGCGCTGCTGGCTCTCACGTTTGCCCTGTTTAGCGGCAAGATGATGGACGAAACTTGGCTTCCCAAAGGAGAACTCAATCACGCCTGGTATGAGGCCCATGTGGTTTCTTGGGTGGTCATGCTGGGGGCGATCGCCCTTCACGGATTACTCAATGCTCGGCTGGGCGGTCTTCCCTTGCTGCTGTCGATGTGGCATACAAAAGTTCGCGCTATGGACAGCCCCCGGCGCTGGCCCGGTCAAATGAGGCTGTGGTGGGCTAAGGCAAGGCAGATGTCTTGGCTAGCGCGGTGGCACGCATTCATGGGCTTGCCTCGACTGGCGCTGGCAATTTTGGGGGTGCTTCTGCTTGCTTGGATACTTTCGCTGGTGAAAGAAGTCACTGACCTACTGCTGGTCGCTGCGTGAGGCCTGCGGGCTGGGTGATTAGGGTGTGTCGGTTTTTGCTGGTAGGAGTGCCAAGGGAACCTCTGCCCTCAACTGACCGATTTGCCGGGTTTGTTGTAGTGATGAGGCGACCTGTTCTTTGGTGTGGGTGGTTAGAGTTTTTATTTGCTGTAGGGTTTGGCGCAGGGTTGCAAGCTGCTGGATGAGCTGCTTGTTGGTTGCGATCGCCTGACTGTTGGCAGCTTGAATCTGTACGGTTGTGCCGTGGGTCTGATTTTGTGCAGTCACCTTCGCCTGCAGAGCGGTATTGAACCGTTGCGCAGACTGATCGAATATGGCGATGTCAGCGGTGAGATCGTTGGCCAGTGCTCTCACCGCTGTGCTGCTTTGGAGCTGTTCTGACTGGACGGCTTCAAGCTGGTCAGCCAGGGCTCTGAGGGCACCCTCTTTGTTGCGAAGCTGAGTGACAATTTCTTCTAGGGTCTCTGGACTTTGGGGCCTAGAGGCCGAAATGGCCAAGGTGGATGCGTTGATGATCAACACCTGAGCTTTGCTGGTGATGTTTTGATATTCTTTGGTCTTAGTGTGGGTGTTTGCGATAGCGCTAGAGAATGCCTGTAGCTGTTCGCTTAGGGTTTGCGATGTCGATTGAAGGGTGGCGATCGCTGGGTTGCTCAGCAAGGTTTCTGGGCTGGTTGCCGAGGCGCTGTGCGTGTATTCGGTAATCTGGCTGACCTGTTGCTGAAGCATTTCAGCCAAGGGGTGAACGTGGGCTACAGACTGCTGCATCTGGTCGATTAAGTCGGTTTGTGCAGTGATGTCTCGATTAGCCGCGAGCATGGCATCTTCAATCGAGAGCGTGCAGCTTTGGGTCTGGCTGAAGGCAGAGAGGAGATGGGAAAATTGGTCGAGCGCCGACAAGATCTTGACGAAGGTTTGATTGAGCCGGTCGTCGATGGCGCTGAGTTCTGAAGGGTTACGGTCTGAGGGGATGAGTTCTGGAGTTTTTGCGATCGCTTCAGAGAGCCAGGACTCTTCTGCCAAGACATTTACCACATTGGTGAGACGAGCCAATTCTTGCTGTAGCCTTTGGGGAGAAGGAGACTGTGCTGGAGGAGAGGCGGTCTCTGGCGGCAGCAGCTCGACTAGCTTTTGGGTGACCTGCTGCTGGCGCTGCTGTTGGGCGGCGCTACGGGTTTTGATTTGGCTGAGCTGCGATTCGACTTCTGTCGCATGGGCAGCTTCTAGCTGAATCTGCGTTTTACTGAGCTTAAGCTGTTCTATCAGATTGAAAAATGACAGAGAGAGCTGCTCAAGTTCGTCTTTGCCCTTGAGCTGAGCGTCCATGGCTTCGTCTGTCGTAGAAAGCCGCTGACACTCGCTAATGACGGGGCGCAATCGCCGGTTCAGGTAGCGGATGGCCAGTGCGGTGATGCCTGCCATCAGGAGCCCGGCAGACAGCACGGTGCCGAGAGAAATCATCAAGATTTGGCTGAAGACAACCCGGTAGGGCACGTAGGCCAACACCAGCCAAGACTGCTCAGGAATCCGACTGTATGACCAATAGCCGTTCTCACCTTCGATCAGGCCAGCGGTTTGGTCACTGGCTGAGATGTTGATTTGAGGCCAGATTTCAGCTAAGCCGGGAATGTCGGTATAGGTCTGTTGCTCAATATTGTCTAGGTCGGCGGGGTTTGCGATCACCTCTCCGGTCTCTGAGACCAATATCAGCCGTCCGCCATCTCTGTAAATTGGCCCGGCAATGGTTTCGTTTAGGTAGGCTCCGTCGATATCGACAACCGCCGTCCCAAGCCACTCATTGTCGTTGTCGAAAATCTGTGAATAGTAGGTGAGCAGGAGGCCGCGATCTTCTGCCGCATCGGTTTGAACATCGTCGAGATAAGGGGCTGTCCAGACGTTTTGCTGAGGGAGAAAGTAGCTCTGGTAGGTTTCTGTTTGGGGGTAGAAATAGGGCTGGGCGGCGCGGTCAACGTAGCGGATGCTGGCAGGTGAGTCGGCGGCGGGTTCAGCTTGATAGTAGGGATACAGCCACTGCTGGCTGGGTAGAATCCCGTTTTCTTTTTGCCCAAATCCTAGCCCAACGACATAGTCTGGATGCTTCTCAAATAGTTTGCGGGTGAGTTCTTGATAGGTTTCTGGGGTTTCTGCTCCGCGCACGTGCAGGGTGGCAACGCTAATGCCGAGGCTGTCTGCTAAGGTTTCGGCCCGGTCGGTCACTTCGTGAATGGTGCCAACTTTACCTTCTAGAATTTTTTGAATTTGTTCTTCAGCTTGGCCTTTGACGGTTTCGCCAAACAGAAAGGCGACACCGGCAATGCTCAAAATCGCGCCACCCATAATGGTGCCAAAGAGCCTGACGCCGAAAGAATTGAACCGTAGTCGCTTGGGCGGCGCTGGGTCAGATGATTCGACAGCGGTTGACCGGGCGGGGCGAGTAGAGAGCTTCATATTTTGGGTGGCGCAAATCGCTCTTTTTGAGAGCGGTATTCGAGGGCGACAAGTTGGCGTAAATAAGGGAAAAAACGCGTGAGATCAAGATGCATCTCTAAGATCCACGGTAAGTGGCTGTAGAAGCACGGATAAAAAGGATTAATTTATACTATCAAGCTCAGTGAATCGCGGTGGATTCACTGATGGCTTTCATCCTAGCTTTACAGTGCTGTTACAGAATTACTTGCAGAACAATGGCAGAACTAATGGCCTAGTAGCGTTCGGTATTGGGTGGTGAGACGTTGTGCGATCGCATCCCAGCTGTAGTTTTCTTTGGCACACTGCTGAGCATTTTCCCCCCGCTGCTGCCGTTCTTCGGCGTTGCTCAGCGCGGCCATCAGCGCCTGCGTCACGGGTTCGATTTCTGTCGGCACGACCCACCCAGCGGTGCTCTCTTTGATCTGTGGCCAAATGTGAACCTGATCGGAAATGACCACCGGTAGCTTTGCCGCCATGGCCTCTGCTACGGCAATCCCAAAATTTTCGTAGTAGGAAGGCAGCACGAAAAGATCTGCCGCGCTCAGCACCTGCGCCTTGAGTTCCCCAGAGATAAAGCCGCACAGCGTCGCTGAGCTGGCCCAAGCTGAGCAGCTGATCTGTTCTCGGATGTTGTTTTCGTAGGCTCTGTCTTGGGGGTTTGCCCCGCACAGAAGGAAGTGAAAGGGCTGGCTGCTGGTGTGCAGCTTCTCCAAAGCAGGCAGCAGTAAATCGAATCCTTTTTTGGGATCGATGCGGGACATGAACAACACAATGGGGCGATTGTCTGGAATGTTGAATTTTTCTCGGATAGCGGCTTGCGAGTGGCCTCTATCTGGTAGCTCGGGCAGTGCAACGCCCAGGGGAATTACCATGTCTGGGGTGGTGGTGCCGAAGCGAGCGGAGACTTTGGATTCGAGTTCGCTGGTGAAGTGAATCGCCGCAGCCCCGGCGAGATTGGGCTTTTCGAGCAGAGCGATGTAGGGCAGCTTGAGCAGTTTCTTTTTTTGCAGGTCGGCAGGATCTAGGGTGCCGAGGGGACGCATGATGTAGGGCAAGTTTTTCCAGCGGCAGAGGGTGGCGGCGGCGGTGCTCACCGGTGAAAACAGCGCGTGGATGTGGGCGATGTCGTAGCGATGGGCGTTGGACCATAGCCAGCTGAGCAGATCGGTCGAAAACTTGTAGCGCCGAAAGGGAGCGCAGCGAAAATAAATTACGTCGTAGCCCCCTTCGTCGACTGGTTCACCGAGGGGTACCTCTAGCGGTTGCTCGTCTACGTCGCCGTTGGCGTCGGTGGTGATGACGGTAACGCTGCCTACCTGCTGATTGGGCTGCTGACCGAGGGCTGCAGCAAGGCCGCGAATCATCTGGCTAGGACCGCCGTACACCAGCGAGATAGACGGCACGATTTGCAAGATGTTTAGAGGTCTCTGTCCGGAGGGCTTCGGGGGGGTCATAGGGCGGGCGGTATGGTTGGACGAGTGCTCAGATGGCCAGAGCTCAGATGGCCGGTCAGCAGGTCGATGCTCAGGGTTGTGCCGCCCGTCTGCACGAGACCAAGGTCTCCGGCTGCATTGAGCACGGGGGGCGCTGATACCCACCAGCCGCTGGTCGCCTTTTGGGTCAGGCTCGCACGAGAGATGCCCAGGGTTTGCTGAATATCATCGAAGCTATGCTGGGCAATCAGGTCGCCTTGGGCGGTGTAGAGCGCGATCGCTCGTGAACTAGCCACATTAATAAATTCATCTATCAGTAGCACCTGTCCGGTAGGACTGACCAATGCAAATCGAGGACCGTATTGATGGGCCAGCTCCACCTCCCAGCGAGGCGCCCCCGACTCGTACAAGGTTCCTATGGCAGCGGGCGTCTCCCAGCCATCTACAGCGGTTATTTCAAATCGATAGCGCTGGTTTGTAACGCTCTGGCGAAGCGGTGGGTGGGTTAGCTGGTCTGCACTGGCTGCTGGCTGTTCTGCGCTCATGGGAAGTTCAAGAGACGTTTGCTCGACAAAAGACTGAGTGCAACTCACCATAAAAAGCCCGATAGCGACAGTCAGTAGCCACCGCAACGGACTGAGCCCGTAGCTTATGTGTCTACGGCCTATTGTGAAATGACGCGGATCCATAGGCTACGTAGAGACGGAGCATTAGAGACAGAGAATCTGGGTGGGGACATGGGCGCAGAATCGCTACGTCTGAGACGCGGGCCTTTTTTGACCCAAACTCAGTATAGAGAGTCCTAGCACAGACAGTCCCAACCAGGTGCCCGGCTCGGGTACTCTTTCCGGTTCTTCGCTACCAACGGCTAGGCTACTGAGAGAAAAGCTCGCCAAGTCAGCTGCCGTTTCATCGAAAGTATCGCCTTCGATGGGGGTGAGAAAGCCGCTGTTGAGGATTTCTTTAATTTGTGCGTCGGTCAGCTGGCTGGTGCCTGCCCCATCGGGGTAGATATCTGCCGTTGAGCTGGGCACGTTGCGCCGGTTGCCATCGGTGAGCAGGTTATTGGCGCCGCCTGCGCCAAAGGTAGTGTGGCGCAGGCCTAGGTTGTGGCCAATTTCGTGGGCTAGTGTGTCAATGCGGCCTTCTCCATCATTGAAGTCCTGCGTAGCTTCACTAATTAGCACGCCATTGCCATCGACCCAGGCCAGGCCAAACTGAGTCGCGCCGTTACCGGAGCCAATTTCTTCTACAAACCAGACATTGATGGGACCGGAGTCGCGGGTAGAGTCTGGATGACGACCATAGTCGCCAGGGCCACCCGAACGGCTCAGCTCGTAAAATTCTGAAGTGCTAGAGCTGCTCTGCGAACTATCGATGCTGAGAAACCGCGATGCATTGAGCTGATTGGTCGGCAGAAAGTTGACCTTGAGCCTAGCTTGCTCAAGGATTTTGGCCGTGATGTCTGCAAATAGGTTGACGTCGGCACAGCCGCTGCCATGGTCGTTGCAAACTTGAATGGGCTGAATGTACAGATCGTTAGCTACTTTGTCGTAAGTAATGGTTTGCGCAGAGGGCGGAATGCCGTCGGTACAGCTGCTAAGTGCGATCGCACAGCCAACAAAAAGCAGCCGACTGGCAAAATGATGCCGCCCAGCGGAGAAATATTTATGATTCACAGTGCCGTTAACGTATCCCGATAAAGGGCCGATAGGGTTTGGAACTAAAGGGTTTGACCAAAGTGACCAAGGACCATTGGGGCGTAGGACCTTTGATCGGGGGCGTTTTGGGTCATGACAGTTTTTGTATGTGAGCCTGTCGCCCACCCATTAGAGCAGATGTTTACCCTCGAATCACATATAAAGTTCCCTTGATTTCGCAATATGTAACAAACTCCATACGTAGCTTACGTAGCTTGCCCGAAGCGACCATACATATCCGCGCAAAGCTACCCATTCCCGCTAAGCCACGAAGCGAGGTGTTTTACAAGAGCGTTTCATAAAATTCGATCTGCCGCTTGGCGAGGGCTCGATTGGTGTACTCGGTCATCGCTCGCTGGTAGCCTTTTTCACCCAATGCTTTTTGCTGATCTGGCTGTTCGATGAGATGAGTGATTTTTTCACTCAGCGCGTCAACGTTGCCCTCTGGGAAAACCAGCCCGTCGGACTTGATCACGTGGGGGATTTCGCCGGAGTCGGAGCCAATGACCGGAACGCCGCAGGCCATCGCTTCGATAATCACGTGGCCAAACTGCTCTTTCCAACCAGCCGAACTCATGGTTTTGAACTGGTAGGTTGTCTCTGAAGGGAGGACCAGGGTGTCCATCAGGTTGATGTAGCGAGGCACGTCGGCGTGGGGGACGCTGTTTATCCAGATGATGCGATCGCTGATGCCTTGTTCTTGGGCCAGCTGCTCTAGGGTCTGTTTGAGCGGGCCGCGTCCGAGCAGGAGCAGTTTCCACGGCTGGGGGGTCGTGAGCTTGCCGAGGGCTTTGAACAGGGTGATCAGGCCCTTCTCTTCGACGAAGCGGCCCACAAAGCCAACGACAAACTCCCCTTCTGAGATGCCATGCTGGGCGGCCAGGGCTGGCTGCTGAGCTGGCTTGAAGAGGCGCTCATCTACGCCCAGCTGGGGCATCACGATGACGGGGCCATGGTAGCCGTGGGTTTTGAGGATGTCTGCACCATCTTGGTTGCCGACGATGAGGCCATCTGTATGCTTGAGGTTGTAGGCTTCGAGCCAAGAGAGAGGAAATTTGACTTCGTAGGGCAGGTTCCACCAGGTGAAGAAAACATTTTTGGCCTTGAGCCGCAGCAGCCTGTTGAACGTGATGAGTTCGCCGTAGCCCAGAGATTTGGCCCCTTGCTCAACGTGAATGATATCGGGCTGAAAGTCTCGCAGGAGGGGGATGATATCTGCGCCGAAGCTCAGCAGGCTCTGATTGTTTTGGCTGAGGTTTGAAATGGGCACCACGCGAAAGCGCCCTTCTTCCTTCGGCTGAGGTTCTATGCGCTTACTCTGTACGCCGCCTGGGTTCCACACTTTGGGCACCACGACGGTGACTTCTATTTGGGGATCTATCTGAGTGAGCGATCGCAGCTTTTCGCAGTTGAGATCGACGATGTAGGTGTGGCTGGCAACCAGAATTTTCATAGTGCTTTTTAGGCCTCAGTCAGGTTATGCCTCAGTCAGGTTATGCCTCAGTCAGGGGCTCACTGTACAGCCGACCGTCGCGGTGGGCCGGATTGATCAGCGTCCAGCAAGCGAGCAGGAACCCCCACAGATAAAAGCCGAAGCGACTGATAACCTTGATGGGTGAACCGCTTTTATTGCAGGGCGGGTTGCCGAGTACGTGGCAGTCGAAGAGACTCGCTGACAGCCGCAGCAGTTCGCTGGGGGTGAGGTTCTTGAGCGCCATGAGGAAATGGTTGTGGTAAAAGGTAGTTTGGTATTTGAGCGATCGCGTGCTGATGTCGTGACAGCCGCCGGTTTCTTCGCCGAGGTGCACCAGGTGGGCGGCGGGCTCGTACCAAATGATCAGGCCGGTCTTGCGAACCCGCAGGCAAAAGTCGGATTCTTCTCGGACGGCGCTGCCCTGAAAGCGCTCGTCGAAGCGGAGGCCGTGCTCTTCGAAGACGCTGCGGCGAAAAGACATATTGCAGCCCCGAGCGGTGAGCACCCGCTGAGGCTTAGTCGTGTGGACAAGATCGATGTGGTACCAGGCAATGCCTGGGTCCATGGCTTCGGGCGGCAGCGTTTCGATTTCGGGCTTTTTAGATTCTGTGAGCTTCATGCGGTCGAATACCCGGCCAGCGATCGCACCCACCTCAGGCCGACCCTCGTAGCCCTTGGCATGGGCCGCTAGGCAGCCCTCAGGCAGCTCCACATCATCATCTAAAAACAGAAAAATACTGCCCTTCGCTCGCTCAATGGCATAGTTTCGGGCGCCCGGCAAACTCGCCCAAGACACCTTATAGAGCCGAATCTTACCCTCGTTGGCCAGCTGGTCTAAAAAGGATTGCGTTGCTGGCTCGTGGTTTTGGGTCTGATCGACCACGATCAGCTCGAAGGCGGGGTAGTCCTGCGCGAGTACGCTTTTGATAGAGTCGCACAGCACCGCTTCCCGGCCATAGGTCGGGATGACGACTGAAATAAAAGGGGCGGTAGCAGCAGGCGTAGACATGGCAAAGATCGCGTCGGATTAGGTGAACGTCGGCTGGTTCTTTTGTTTGCGGCGGCGCCCTTTTGGTGGGGCGATCGCTTCTTCTGTCTGGCCGAGCGCCGCTGCAGCGGCCTTTTCGCGCTCTTGCCGTTCAATCTCTGGAATCTTGAGCACAATCCCTGCAGCTAGCCAATAGTAAACCCCAACTGGGTCGACATCTAGCGGGTAGTAGTACGGGCAATAGCTAATAAAAAAGATAAAGACCCACATTGAGGCAGCGTAGCTACGGAGGTTTTTGTCTTTGGTTTTTCGGTAGACCCGGAAGGTGGCAACAGTGAGTGCCGTATACACTGACAGCGCCGCGATCAGGCCCAGTGGACCTAGCTCATAAATCAGCTTGGGATGATACGTTTCGATCAAAATTGTCTTGGCGAAGGTGCGGGCCGAGTTTGTCGCACGGCCAACGCCATGGCCAAAAATGCCCCGCTGCTGGTCCCACACTTGGTCAAATTGCTCCATGATGAACTGTTGGGGCGGTGAGGCTGTCCAGCGAGAATATAGGCTGTCGACCCGGGTCTGCACGACTTCTGGATTGTTGGCTAGCAGGTAGGAAACGATGATGGCCAGCAGAATGCCAATCGGAATAAATCGCTTCAGGTTGGCAACCTGCCCGGTAAGTATGGTGAGCACAATCAGCGCTGAGGGCACTAGCACCAGTGCAATCCGCTGACCCGAAATCACCGCCATAATCATCACGGCCACCAGTGATACCAGTCCTACTCCTCGCCAAAAGGCAGACTTGTCACTAAAGGTGGTGCCAAAGCTAAAGAAGGCCGCCGAAATGAGGAACCAGCCCCACTGCCAAGGCGCTACAAACGTCCCTGGCAAGCGAATCTGGCCAACGGCAGGTGCATAGAGCAACGAACCGCCGACAAAGCACTTGGCCTGCAGTGAGGCGCGGAACATTTCTTCGCCGACGCCAGTGGTGCCTGCGCATCGGCCAGTCAGCAGCATAAAGTACTGTATGAGCCCTAGGCTGCAAGCGATTAGCACCAGTACCGCCTGTAGCCTGAGCAGGCCCAGCATGTCATCTTTGTTGCGAATGAGATAGTAAATGCAGGCCACTAGGGGAATGTAACCAAACAGAATTTTGATACCCCAGATGGCCATGATGATGGGCCACTTGCCATTGACCTGCCCAATTTGGTCAGGAATATTTGCCAGCAACACATTCATCAACACGATGATGATCAGCAGAATGAGCGGTGGCTTAATCGCTTTAGGAAGGATGATCGGCAGGTTGTTTTTGCGGCAGAACTGGAAGACGCCAATCAGCGCGGGGATGTAAAAGATGTCTTTGGCAATTTGCAGAATGGAGCTGCCGCCGAGCGCATAGGTGACTGTGCCCGCAAAGGGAATGTAGATGATGAAGGCGTAGAGGGCCAGCCGCTGAAACTTGAACGACAGCGCCAGGCACATGAGGGCACCGCCCGCTGCAACGCCTATCTTGGGTTCGACCAAGATGCCGAACAATAGGCCTAGAAAGGCGCAGATAAAGAAGGTAGTGGCGACGTAGGAAACAATCTCTTGGCGACGCTTGGCAGCGGCTCGCTCTTGGATCAGCTTCTGCCTTGGGCTGAGCGTTTCGACTATCGGCGCCTCGTCTTCGTCTTGGGCGATCACTCTACCCTTTCGCTTGCTTTTGGCGCTAACTTTGCCGCCCTTTTTGGTGCTTTTGGTGGCGCTGCGCTTCTTACTGCTTTTGAGCGATTGCTTGATAGAGCGTTTCCCTGCGGAGCGTGAAACCATAGTGAAGAAGAAGAGGTGAGGAATGCAAGCGCGATCGCAACTCTCGGGCGTGACTAAATTTTGAGTCTTGATTAATCTAATTCGTGACTAAATCGAGCCATGATTAATCGTAAACCGTTGACGGCTCATCACATCAAATTTACCCAATCATGGCCGCTGATCCGCGTAAGTGCCGATGCATGACCGATGACCTGTACCAAATCTTCTTCAATGGTAGCGGTATGTTTTCAGAATCTTTATGGATGAATCGCTAGCGTCCGAGCTGATTGGGAATGCCTTCGCAGCCGCCGGGAATGGTTGTCCGCGTTTTGCTGCCTCCCCAGGCGCAGCAGTAGCACCGCTGCACTTCTGAAAGTCGCTGCACGTTGGTAAAGTCTGCCCCTTCGACGACGGTGCCGGTAAATTCGCCGGTTGTGTAGTTGGGGGTGTCTTGCCGGGTGCGAGGCGTGGCCGTTTCTAAGCTGCCATAAAAAAAGCGCACGCCCATAATGTCAGTATTGGTGAGGTTGGCATCGCACAAGATGGCCCGGGCAAAGTTCGTCCGAACCAAGTCGCAGTCGGTGAGGTTCGCACGGATCAAGTTGGCATCGCTCAGGTCTAGCCAGCGCAGGTCGGTGCTGATGAGGTTGCTCGCTGCTAGCATCACGCCTAGATCAATCACGCGGGTGCCGTTGAGCCGGTCTTCGGCGTAGCCACCCAAGCCATCTAAAATGGGGCGGCCTAGGCGCTGGTCGCGGGCGAGGGGCGTGAGCAGCTTGGAGCGAGAGAGAAAGCGTAGCACCTTGGCCTTACCGCCTGCATCGACGCTGCTAAGGATAGCCGCTGTGCGGGCTTCTGCGATGACGCGCTCTTGGGGCCAGTCTTCAAGCAGTCCTTCATCATCGAGGACCAGTTCGGAAATGCCCTGGAAGTAGGAGTCGATGGTCTGCTGCTGGGTGATCAGGTTTTGCTGAACGGTGAGATCGCGGGAGATGATGTACTGCCGCCAAGCGACGTAGACCGCTAGTACCGCGATAAAGATTTGGCCGATGGCACCGAGAAAATCGCCTAGGGCACTGATAATGTCCCAGCGGAGGCCGCTGCCCCAGCGAGCAATCGGACGGCTAATGCCGCTGGTGTATATCAGTCCGACAATGCCAAAGATAAGGCCGGGAACCGCGACAAATAGGGCTCGCTGCTGCTGGGTGAGGTCTTGTATGGCCTCCTGCAAGGTGGGGGTGATGAGCCGGAGGGAAACGATGAAGGCTACCAGTGAACCGGCCAGGGTAAGCCAGAAGCTATCGAGGGTGAAGCCCACAACGACGACAATGACCGCTGCGATCGCAACGACGCTGATAGGCGCTTGGGCAACTTTCACCGGGTTAATCGCGGGTTGCCGGGTGTAGCGCTCTTCGCTGCCGCTTGAAATGCCTGAAGCGCCTGAAGTGGAGTTGGTCAGCGTGCTTGAACCATTGCCATTTATTGCATTGGCCTCTAGGGCGTTTGCCCTAGTCAGGCTAGGCCGGGTACTCTCGGGGCCGTTTTGCTGCTTGCGATTGAGGGGTTGGTAGGTGTTGATATCTTCGTTGTCGACTTGGAGTTCGGGGTCAGGATTGTAGTCGATGGTGAAGGCGTCGTTATTGCTGCGCTGCTGCTGTCCAACGACGGGCGGCAAGCCTTCCGAGAAGCGTGGCGAACGATTGCCCTGCTCCGGGATATTTGGCTTGGATGAATCATTTGGCATGCTGTTTAGCCTTGGCGGACGCGATAGGAGTACCGTTATTGGCACGGCTGTCGGGATATCGGCTGCTGGAGTCAGTTTACCTGAAAGCCTTTGCCTACGTTGAGGAATCCCCTCACCATCCTCTATTAAAATAAAATTAACAAATGTGAATGCCTCCTCTCATATTCCTTTCGTAAGGGCTTAGCGATCGCTGCTCAGCTCCAACAACGCACTTCTTATGGTTACTGTTTTACTCTTGCTTGCCGCGTCTGCCATCTTGGCCTGGGGCTACTCAAAGGCCAAACCCTTTGGCAAATTGGGCATCTTGGCCTGGCTCCAGACGGTTGTGCTGATGGTGCCCTGGCTACTGTTTTTTGGCTTTTCGGCAGCGGGTATCTATCTAAACTTGGCCGGTATTTTGGTCTTGGTGATTTCATCGGCGGGTCTCTATATCTATCTGGGACGGCAGCTACGCGCGGCGGACCGGGAGGCGCTAGCAGCTCAGCGGGCCCAGGCACTGGTCGAAAAAAATGACCAAGACACTACCCGGCTGACCGTGACAGGGGGGACCCCTTCGGAAGCAAAATCTGGCGAAGCAAGTGAAACGGTAGAGGCGTCATCGCAGCGGCTAGAAGCTACGGCAACAGCGGCGGCAGATTCTAAGCAATCAGCTGAGCAGGCCTCAGTGCAAGATGAGGGTAAGAAGCCGCCTATTCCTCCGGAAGACCTGGCGCTAATCGAAGGGATTTTTGGGGTGGATACGTTTTTTCGTACGAAGACGGTGCCCTATCAAGAGGGGGCGATTTTTAAGGGCAATCTGCGCGGCAAGCCGGGTGAAACTGCCGATATCTTGAGTCAAAAGCTGGCGACGATATGCGGCGATCGCTACCATGCCTTTTTGCTGGCCAATCCTGAAAATAAGCCGGTCGTGGTGGTATTGCCAAAGGCCAACGGCCCCAGTGAGACGACCGTGGCGCAAAAGGTGCTGGCCGTTGTGTTGGCGATAGCTACCCTGGCTACCTGCTTAGAGACGGCGGCGATTTTGCAGGGGTTTGATATTTTTCAATCGCCAGAAAGATGGTCTGAAGTGGTACCGATTGGCCTGGGTATCGTGGCGATTTTGGCGACTCATGAAGTGGGTCACTGGGTGCTAGCCCGCAAACGCGATGTGAAAATCAGCCCGCCGTTTTTCTTGCCTGCTTGGCAGCTAGGCTCGTTCGGTTCGCTGATGCGCTTCGAATCTATCTTGCCGAACCGCTCGGTGCTCTTTGATGTTTCCTTTGCGGGGCCTGCAGCCGGTGGACTGCTGTCTTTCATTTTCTTGTTTATCGGTCTGGTGCTCTCTCATCCAGGCAGTTTGTTTCAGCTACCGAGTGAGTTTTTCCAGGGGTCGGTTTTTGTCGGAACGCTGGCGCGAGCGGTGCTAGGGGATGCTCTCCAGGCCGACTTGGTAGATATTCATCCGCTGATGATTGTGGGCTGGCTCGGGCTGATTATCAATGCGATCAATCTAATGCCTGCTGGACAGCTAGATGGTGGCCGGGTCGTTCAAGCCATTTACGGACGCCGGACACTCATTCGCGCTTCGGCAGTGACCTTGGTGCTGCTGGCTATCGTCGGCTTGTTCAATCCGCTGTCTTTGTACTGGGCGGTGCTGATTGTATTTTTGCAGCGGCAGCCCGAGCGGCCCTGTACAGATGACCTGAGCGAGCCAGATGATGTCCGAGCAGCTCTGGCGCTACTGGCCCTGTTTTTAATGCTGCTGGTGCTGCTGCCGCTGACGCCTAGCCTAGCGGTTCGTCTGGGCATTGGATAGGTGTATTGGATAGGAGAACCGTACCCTTAGGTAGGTTGGAGCGAGATTAATCAGACGTTAATATAGTTTTGGCTGATTTGTTGTTCAATGGTTGAGCCTTCGTTCCGATAGCTTCAACCAACCGCTGTTATCCAGGAAAACTGCACTGTGTTTAAGGCCATTGTCCGCGATTTTCGCATCATTTTTGACCGTGATCCGGCTGCTCGAAATTGGCTAGAAGTGGCGCTCCTCTATCCTGGCTTTCAGGCGCTGGTACTGCATCGGCTTGCCCACGGGCTATGGAATTTGGGTTTGCCCTTTGTGCCGAGGTTTATTTCTCACGTGGCGCGGGCGCTGACAGGGGTCGAGATTCATCCGGGAGCTACGATTGGCTCGGGCGTTTTTATTGACCACGGCATGGGTGTGGTGATTGGTGAAACGGCGATTGTGGGCGATTTGTCTTTGATATATCAGGGCGTTACCCTGGGCGGCACCGGTAAGGAATCTGGCAAGCGACATCCTACGCTGGGGACAGGGGTCATTGTCGGGGCTGGCGCAAAAGTGTTAGGCGATATTCAAATCGGCAACGATGTGCGCATCGGGGCGGGCTCTGTGGTGCTGCGCGAAGTGCCTTCCGACTGCACGGTGGTGGGGGTGCCTGGGCGGGTTGTTTACCGGTCTGGTGAGCGGGTAGACCCCTTAGAGCACGGTCGCCTGCCCGACTCTGAGGCGCTAGCTATTCGGGCGCTGGTAGACCGCATTGATGCGTTGGAAAATGAACTCACTCAGCTGCGCCAGCGGCAGGATGTTGTCGTGCGATCGCTCGACGCTCAGCCCGTAGAGAGCGATGTGTACAGCCTTGAGCAGCTTGTTTCAGTTGCGCCCGGCCTTGCTAAGAGAAAATCCGTTGCCGAGAAGTGCGATGGCACGCTGTGCTGCAGCGTTGATGACAGGGCGCTACAAGAATTTTTGGGCGGTTCTGGGCTCTAGCACTTTGACGAAACTTGTCGGCTCTGATTAGGGATTTACCTCAGCTATCGTCCACGCTACGTCACTGTCTTTTTGCTTTTTTTGGTAGAGCACTCGGTCTTGAGGGTTGCCTTTTAGAGAGAGATAATCGACGGTGTGAGCAGACAGCAACAGCAGACAAAAGTTCTTAAGTGGAGCTGCTGGATCAGGAGGCTCCGGGCTAAAGGCGGCGCTGCCTTGTTCGCGGGTTGCCTTGGGATGTGGCCAAGCAAATTGGATGCGGGCACTGTCTGAAATGTTTTGCCAGAGGCGATCGCGCAGCTGCTGGGTTACTGGGTCGGGGCTATCTGATGTGATCACCTGTAGCTGACCGCTGAGGCGAAACTGTTCACGCGTTTTGGTGAAGTACCAACAGACTTCTGCATTGGGATTCTGCTCAATTTGTGAAATCTTTTCGCTACGGCGATCGCTAATGAACATTAGCCGATTGCCGCTTTCTACAAAGCCTCGAAAAACCACCGTGCGATTGGCTGGGGTGCCGTCGGGGCGGAGAGTTGCCAGCTGCAGAAAGCGACAGAATGGCTGGGCGCGGTTGCGGTGGAGGGCTCTGGCTAGGGGCGATCGCCAGGGGGCAAGCTCGGTGGGGTCAGACGTTGGCACAGGGTAATTTCTCAAAAAACGACAAAAAACTACTGATAGGGTCTTGTCTGGTGGGGCGGTTATCGATATTCTAAAGCGTCGACCTCTGATAGTCTTGCTCTGATAGGCCTGACGGGGCAGAGGTGAACCCTCAGGTGTTTCTCTATTGTTGTTTGTATTGAACGATAGTATGGGTTGTGGGGATACCTTCAAAAAGCCTTGTATCTGTTAGTAGCTGGTTTGAAACGGGCTGCGATAGGCAGTGTGAGACTCGTATCTGGGTAACTTGATATGTAAAGTTCAGTCTCGGCCTCCGAAACGACAGACAGCGCATAGGCTACAGCCCACTATTGAAAGCGTCCTGAAAGAGACCTGAAAATCGCAACGCCTATGAGTATTTGGATGGTGGTTTCCTTAGTGACGGGCCTAGCCCTGCTGGTGGGCGGCGCAGAATTTTTGATCAAAGGGGCCTCTAAGCTGGCGGCTACGATTGGTGTATCGCCTCTGGTGATTGGGCTTACGGTGGTTGCTTTTGGCACGAGCGCGCCTGAGCTGGCCGTCAGCCTGAATGCGAGTTTTCATGGTCAGGCGGATATCTCTTTGGGGAATGTAGTTGGCAGTAATATCTGCAATATTCTGTTGATTTTAGGGATTTCTTCGCTAATTTCGCCGTTGATTGTTGCGCAGCAGCTAGTCCGGCTAGACGTGCCGATTATGATCGGTGTCTCTGCGCTGCTGATGTTTTTTGGTTTAGATGGTCGCCTTCACCGCTCCGATGGGGTGGTGTTGTTTTTAGGGGGCTTGGCGTATACCTTATTTTTGCTCTATCAGAGCCGCAAGGAGAAAGATCAGGGTATTTTGGATGAGTATGCTAACTTTGGCGCGCGATCGCTGTCGGTAAGAGAGACTGCGCTCAACGTGCTGATGTTTGCAGGCGGTTCGATGATGCTGGTGGTGGGCTCGCACTTACTCGTAAAGAGTGCGGTTGCGATCGCTGAATTTTTTGGGGCGAGTTCTCTCATTATTGGCCTGACGGTGATTGCCTTTGGCACGTCTTTGCCTGAGCTGGCGACCTCTGTGATGGCCAGCGTCCGGGGCGAGCGAGATATTGCCGTGGGCAATGTTATCGGTAGCAACATTTTCAATATTTTGGTGGTGCTCGGCCTGACGAGCAGTGTCTCTTCTACGGGAATTGATATTTCAGCGTCTGCCATGACGTTTGATATTCCGGTGATGTTGGCGGCGGCTGTGATGTGCTTTCCCATCTTTTTCACCGATAATGAGGTCTCTCGGCGCGAAGGTGTCTTGTTACTGTCCTATTACGTTCTGTACGTGGGATATTTGGTGCTTCACGCAACAGATCCTTATTCTCCCTGGGCGGGTTTAATCGGCGTGGTGGTGGTGCCTTTGACGGTGCTGATGCTGGTGAGGCTGAGCTGGCGGACCTGGCAGTCGGTACAGCAGCGGCGAGCTGCTGCAGAAGCGGTAGAAGGCGCAGAAGTCGACGGGGCGAAAGTCGATTAGCCCACTAACCTATTGCATCATTGCCTGCAGCGCAGGGTTTAGATGCTGTGCAAGCTGCAGCGGGTCGACCCCGAGAAGGGTGCGCTGCCCGCTGAGGTGGCGTGCGGCCCGGGAATGCCACCATACAGCGCCTGTGAGCGCAGCAGTAAGATCTGTTCCGGTGCGAGCGGCGGTAGCTATGAGCCCGCCCGCGAGACCGGTGAGCACATCACCACTGCCGCCTCGGGCGAGCGCAGCTGTGCTGACAGGGTTAAACCAGAGGGTTTGGCCTGCCGCGATCGCACTTCTAGGCCCTTTGAGCAATACTGTGGCACCACTAGCCGCTGCGGCCTTTGATGCGATTTCGCCGGGGAGCGTACGATCTGCTTGCTGAGCGTAGATATCTGGAAAGAGCCGCTTGAATTCACCGAGATGGGGCGTCAGGGCTGTAAACGCCGGACGAGCTTGCAGCTGTTTGGCAGGGTTGCCCTGGGCCAGAAGATTTAGCCCGTCTGCGTCGAGCAGGAGCGGGCAGCTGGCGCTGAGCGCAGCGGTTAGCAGGTCTGGGACGGTGGACGTGAGGCCGGGGCCAAAGGCAATGGCGTCGTATTTTTCTAGGTCTAGCGTGTCAGGAAAGCGGGCGATCGCACCTTCCGTAGTTTCGGCGCAGCCCAGCAGCAGAGCGCCCGGCAGCTGCGGTAACAGGGCTAGGCGAAGGGTGTCTGGCACGGCTAGGGTTAGCATGCCTACACCGCTAGCGATCGCCCCGAGCCCAGACAAGAGTGCTGCACCTGCATATTGGCGAGAGCCCGCGACTAGCAGCAGATGACCGGCTGTGTATTTGTGGGCGGTCGGAGCGCGGTGAAGCGGCAGGGCGGCAAGTGCCTGGCGGCGGGTAATGCGGCGGGCGGTAGGCGTTTCGCCCAAGACGGTTTTAATGTCTGACAGGGGAATGTCGAAGTCGATGAGGTCACAGGTGCCCAGGTAGGCGATCGCACTTTCTTGCATGAAAGCCCGCTTCCACAGGCCGAGGCAGGCGGTATAGTCGGCTTTGACGGCGATGCCCATGACTTGCCCAGTGTCTGTATGAATGCCAGAGGGTAAATCGATGCTGAAGACGGGTACCGGCTGCTGATTGAGCTGCTCTATGTCGGCTGCTAGGTTATCTGTGATGGGCCGAGTGAGCCCGAAGCCAAACCATCCATCGATGATGGCATCGCACTGGCTGAGCGCCTGGATAGAAGAGACGAAGGGAATAGCTAGCTTCTGTGCATAGCGAGCATGCTGCTGCGTGAGATGTTTGCACTGGAAAAAGGGCTGATAGATGCAGACGCTGAAGCCTCTGTGATGGAGTTCGCGGGCGACGACCAAGGCATCTCCGCCATTGTGGCCTGGGCCAGCGAGGACGCCGATAGTGCCAGTTGTGCTTTGGACTGAGTCAGAAGTCTTGCCGGAAGCTGAATAGCGAGCCACAAACCAATCAACAAGTCGCGCAGAGACTTTTTCCATGAGGGCAGCGACAGGCATGCCCCCTTCAAAAAGCCGACTTTCTACAGCCTGCATCTGGGCTGCTGTCACGAGGAAGGGCTCAATGCTTTGGCGAGGCGAAGAGAACCGGCTGGTTTTAGTCGTGCTGGTTCTACTTATCTGGGCAGGTTGGCTCATGGCAACCTCAATCTATTTTGATCAGGGCGTTTGCTTATGAGCATAAAAGAAGCGCAGCTTTAGCAAAAGTCTAAAGCTGCGCCCGGTGATAGGTTGCCCACAAGATGATGGGTAACTTGCAGTGGTATATTCTCTTCTGTCTTCCTCGGATCTAGGTGTGCTTTTATGCTTATTGATTCTTTTCGCGCAGTAGGCAGAACCCGGCCAGGCATGGCCGCTGTGATGTCTGCGCTGGGTCTGCTGGTCGCTGCGCCTGCAGGCTTTGCCGATACGCCGCTGCGCATTATGGCAGCCAACACCACCAGCGGTAACCGGCAATCTTACGATCCAGGGGAGGGCACGCGTATCTTTCAGGGGCTGACCCCAGACATTGTGCTGATTCAGGAATTTAACATTGGCGATAATTCGGAAGGTGCGGTTGCCGACTGGGTAGAAACCACCTTTGGCGAAGACTTTGACTACTACCGAGAGGACGATGCCCAAATACCCAACGGCGTAATTAGCCGCTATCCAATTGTGGCGTCGGGCGAGTGGAACGACGCGCAGGTGGGCAACCGTGACTTTGCCTGGGCGCAGATAGATATTCCTGGTGAGCCGGATTTGTGGGCTGTTAGCGTACACTTTTTGACCCGTAGCGCGTCAGTGCGAAACGTGCAGGCAAATGCGGTGCGTCGGCTGGTGACTGCCAACATTCCAGAGGGCGACTATCTGGTGATTGGCGGTGACTTTAATACGCGCAATGCTGGAGAGTCTGCGCTGGGGACATTGGATGACTTGGTTGATACCGATCCGCCCTATCCGAGCGATCAGGAGGGCCGCACGGGCACGAATGCGAGCCGCCGCCGCCCCTACGACTGGGTGTTCATTGATGCGGATTTGGCCCCTTTGGAAGTGCCGGTCGCCATTGGTGAAAATACCTTTCCCCACGGTCTGGTATTCGACAGCCGGGTGTATGAGCCGCTCGCTGATGTGGTCCCTGTGCAGCCAGGAGACAGCGGCGCGACGAATATGCAGCACATGGCTGTGATTCGAGATTTTTTAATTCCGGGCGAAGGAACAGACGGGCAGAGCCCTTCACTGCTGGAGGAATTGCTCGACGGGTTGCGGTAGCCTAAGTACTGGCTATCGAAAGAAGCGATCGCGCCGAACGGGCTCATCGAAGGTTAGCCGCTCTACCCCGGCGTACTGCCCTTCAGTAGCGCCTACTGGATAGGCGCTGAGCTGATAGATATAGATGCCGCTGCGGGGATTTCTGGCGCGCAGGGCAACGGTCACCGGTTGGCCAGGTTCAATGGGTGGGTCAAATTCTATCGTGAGGGTTCTTTGGTCGCGGCTATTTTCGATGGTGCCGAGGGGAAAGGGCGTGCGGTCAGTCGCATCGAATGCTGCAAAGTCGCCTACTCTATAGCGGGGATAGTCAGCCCCTTCTACTTGCTCAAAGACGATTTTCTCTAGGGGCTCTACGGCCTCCGTCGGGAAATCGAAGGTAAAGAAATACTGGCTACGGCGAAACTCTAAGCTGTTAGGAATCCGCAGATGGCTGACTCGCAGGGGTCTGCGAAAGCTGATGGCAGGATTGGTTGCGGGGCTCAGCGCTGGCTGCTGGGCGACGGTGGACTCAGGGGGCGCTTGTGCCTGGAGGGGACGGGCTATGAGCAGACCGGCAAAGGCGAGTGGCAGGGTGAGTGCGATCGCGCTTGTTGATCGCTCACTTTTTGATGAAAGCTTTTTGAGTGCATGATGTGCCAACGAATAAAGAAATCGAAGTCGGTATCCCATGGCCTTAACAGCTCCATACATCTGTCTGTCATATTTTTCTCTGTCTTACTTCTAATGGCTCATCCTTAATTGAACATGAGAAAAAGCGTTTTCTAAGCATTTCTACATAGAAAAGAGGTTTGTATGGCTCAGTACAACATCTCTCATGAGATGACCTTACGGTTATGGTGGAACATACTGTGAAGAGGAAAAAACGTCGGATCGGCGTAAAACAACAAATTTTTCGGAGTCGTGAAGCTTTCTAACCTTGAACTATTCCATCGCAGCCATTAACCAGATGACGCAGGCCGAATTTGTACAATCTTTCGGTCATGTCTTTGAGGAGACGCCGATGGTCGCCGAGCAAACTTGGGCTGACCGTCCGTTTCGAGACTTTTTAGATCTCCATCAAAAAATGGTGGCCGTGGTAACTGAGCGTATGACGCCGTCTGAGAAACGTGCACTTATCTGCGCGCATCCGGAACTCGGGACCAACCAAAAAATGGCCGATGCCTCTGTTCGCGAACAAGCTAGCTCGGGGCTTGATCAGCTGAACGCTGAGGACTATGCACGAATTCGAAGGTTGAACGCTGCCTACAGAGAGAAATTTGGCTTTCCCTTTGTTGTTGCTGTGAAGGGCCTGACGGTGAGTGATGTGTTCGCAGCGATAGAAACGCGACTTGAGTCAGCTGATGTGGTGGAAGAGAGAGTGCGATCGCTCACTGAAATCTGCAAAATAGCCCGCTTTCGCCTAGAAAGCCTCATTCTGCAACAACCGTCACAAAACAGCACCTGATTACCTTTTAAGTTTAAGCTGGCGACCCAAAACCAGTGAGGCTTAAACCATGAGCGGACTCGGCGGACTGAACAAATCCCCTAATGGCGTTGTTCTAGGCATGGTGCAAGCGCAGCTGCCCAACGTGGTCACCCCAGACGACCTAGCAGCTCAGACACAAACCATCTGCGACCTCGTTGCCAAAGCCAGGCGCAACATGCCCAGCATGGACCTAGTGGTGTTCCCAGAATATTCTCTCCACGGGCTGTCGATGGATATTAATCCGGACATTATGTGTCGGCTAGATGGACCAGAGGTGGAAGCCTTTCGCCGTGCCTGCATCGACAACAGCATCTGGGGCTGCTTCTCGATTATGGAATATAACCCCAACGGCAATCCCTACAACAGCGGCATCATCATCGATGACAAGGGCGAGCTAAAGCTCTACTACCGCAAGCTTCATCCGTGGGTACCTGTAGAGCCTTGGGAGCCAGGCAATATCGGTATCCCGGTGTGCGATGGCCCCAACGGTAGCAAAATCGCCTTGATTATCTGCCATGATGGCATGTTCCCCGAAATGGCCAGAGAATGCGCCTACAAGGGAGCAGAGATCATGCTCCGTACGGCAGGCTACACCGCTCCCATCCGCCATAGCTGGCAAATCACTAACCAGACCAACGCTTTTTGCAACCTGATGGTCACCGCTTCTGTGTGCATGTGCGGCACCGACGGTACCTTTGACTCCATGGGAGAAGGCATGATTGTGAACTTTGACGGCGAGCCGCTTACCACAGGCAGCCATCGCCCCAACGAAATCATCACCGCCGAAGTGCGCCCTGACCTCGTGAGAGAAGCCCGCAAACACTGGGGCGTAGAAAACAACATTTACCAGTTTGGCCACCGAGGCTACACCGCTGTCAAAGGCGGCGCTCAAGACTGCCCCTACACCTATATGAAAGACATGGTAGACGGCAACTATCGCCTCCCCTGGGAGGATGAAGTCATCCACACCGACGGCACCTCCTGCGGATTTGAGAAACCAGAGCGCAAGTATGAGGGGGAGGAGTTACCATCAGCTACGGCTAGCATTGCACTTTCATAGTCAGGTTTGCATAACCATGAATGACTTTGATTTATTATGATCGATAGGATCTCGGCAATTTAGAGTGTTTGGCTGACTAATGACGGCCCAGCTGAATGAGAATTATTGCAAGGAGGACACTGCTAACTCACAAGGGCAAATAGTCGCGTAGTACGCCACAGCATAGGAATATTGAGAGACCGTTATGGGACTTACTCTGAAAGCAGACCCTTACCCTTATCCTTACAACGGAGACTTACGCCCTGAAAACACGGTGCTGCTCATCATCGATATGCAGACTGACTTCTGCGGGAAAGGCGGCTACGTGGACAAAATGGGCTACGACCTGACGCTCACTCGCGCCCCGATCGCGCCTCTACAAGCGCTATTGAAGGTGATGAGAGCGCAGGGCTTTCATATCATGCATACCCGTGAGGGTCACCGGCCAGACCTGTCTGACCTACCGGAAAATAAGCGGTGGCGATCGCAGCAAATTGGTGCAGGTATCGGCGACCCTGGCCCCTGTGGCCGCATCTTAGTGCGCGGTGAAGCCGGTTGGGAAATCATTCCCGAACTCGCCCCACTACCCGGTGAAACCATCATCGATAAGCCTGGAAAAGGTGCCTTCTTTGCCACTGATTTAGACCTATTGCTGCGTCGCAAGGGCATCCAAAATATTATTCTCACTGGCATCACCACAGATGTGTGCGTGCATACCACCATGCGAGAGGCCAATGACCGTGGCTATGAGTGCCTCGTGCTTTCCGATTGCACGGGTGCCACTGACTACGGCAACTACAAAGCCGCCCTAAAAATGATCACCATGCAAGGTGGGGTTTTTGGTGCAGTTGCGACATCAACAGACTTGATAGAGGTGTTGAAGGGTTAGATGACTGCTGCTGCCCCCTCACCGCCCTCAGTGCAAGCGCCGCCTAAGCTAGAAGTGGTCAGTATGACCAAGCGTTTTGGTGCGATCGCAGCCCTCGAACAGGTTTCTATGACGCTGGTACCGGGGACAGTGCATGCGCTACTTGGTGAAAACGGCGCAGGCAAAAGCACGCTCGTAAAGTGCGTCATGGGTTTCTACTCACCCACGTCGGGCGAAGTACGCATTAATGGCACGACTGTCACCATCCGCAGCCCTAAAGATGCCCACGGCTACGGCATCGGCATGGTCTATCAGCACTTTACCTCCGTGCCAGCGATGACCGTTGCTGAAAATCTAGTGCTCTCGCGGTACGATACGCGGCAGTTTATTAACTGGAAAAGAGAGAAAGAACATTTGAGCGACTTTGTTGAAAACTCTCCTTTCTACGTCGATTTGGATACGCCGATTGCTGAACTTGCCGCTGGGCAAAAGCAAAAAGTAGAAATCCTCAAACAGCTCTATCTAAAAAGTAAAATTCTAATTTTGGATGAGCCGACTTCTGTCCTGACGCCTGCCGAAGCTGATGAAGTGCTTGGGCTACTGCGAGAAGAAGTCGTTAAAAAAAATCTAAGTATTTTGCTGATTACCCACAAATTTCGGGAGGTTCAGGCCTTTGCCGATGAGGTTACCATTCTTAGAAAGGGGAAGCTGGTCGGGCAGGGAAAGGTGGCTCAGCTGTCGATTGAAGACATGGCTCACATGATGCTGGGCGAGGCAAAAGAATCGGTTGCGGTGGCAAAAACACCAACAGACCAGCAAAAGGTTGTTCTTTTTATTCAAAATATTCAGGCAAAAGGAGAGAATGGCCTTGGCGCGGTGAATGGTGCGAGCCTAACGGTTCATGCTGGAGAAATTGTTGGCATTGCGGGCGTATCGGGCAATGGGCAAAAAGAGCTAATAGAAGTACTTTCTGGGCAGCGAAAGCCGACTGCTGGACAGCTTCAGGTAAACGGTCAGCCCTATAACGCTACTCGCGAAGAAATGTTTCGTCATCAGGTGTACGCGCTGCCTGAAGAACCGCTGAGCAACGCCTGCATGCCCAATATGAGCGTGGCCGAAAATATGGCCTTGCGGACCTTTGACCGGCCACCCCAGGCAAAGTGGAACTGGCTGCTGTTGCTAAAGTCTATTCGTCGATCTGCTCAGTCTCTTGTGCAGGCGTTTTCTGTAAAGACGCCCTCTGTTGAGACGCCCATTGCCCACCTCTCAGGGGGAAATATTCAGCGGACTGTTTTAGCACGGGAGCTGTCTGCTGAGTCAGTGCGGCTGCTGATCGCGGCGAACCCGTGCTTCGGCCTAGATTTTTCGGCAGTTGAGTTTATCCATAGTGCCATTGTGACGGCCCGTAATCGGGGGGTAGCTGTGCTGCTGGTGAGTGAAGATTTGGATGAGCTGTTTGCATTGTGCGATCGCATCCACGTCATCAGCGATGGCAAGCTCGTCTACGAAAGCAGTGTCGCCGATGCTGACTTGAGCATCATGGGTCAGCGCATGGCTGGTCATTGAGCATCTTACTCACGACGGTAATGAACGTTTACACGGTCGACTGTAATTGCTGCGTGTAAATATTACATGATTGACACGTGTCACGTGACGCGTTACATTTGAATGCGTGATAAAGACATTTGCTAATCGTCGTACACAAGAAATATATGCCACTGGAAAGTGCAAACGATTGCCGCCGGAAATTGTTAAGCGCGCGTCTCGGAAGCTTGAGTATATAGACTTGGCGATAAGTTTAGAAGACCTCAAGGTTCCGCCCGGAAATCGGCTGCATGCACTGGAGCGTGACCGAAAAGGCCAACATTCCATTTCAATCAACGATCAGTGGCGAATTTGCTTTCGGTTTGTTGATGGAGATGCTTATGATGTTGAAATTTGCGACTATCATTAAAACACGTGGAACAGATGAGTATTCAAAATACGGGTATGAAGCGTAGACCTACTCATCCAGGTGAGATGCTGCGCGAAGATTTCCTGCCCGACTATCAATTGACTGTCTCGGATTTAGCTGAATCTGTCGGAGTATCCCGGCAGTCAATTAATGAACTGCTTCTTGAGCGTAGAGCTGTGAGCCCGGAGATGGCTCTGCGGCTTGCACGCCTCTTCGGAAATTCACCTGAGTTTTGGTTAAATGCGCAACAGTCAGTTGATTTGTGGGACGCGGCACAGGCTATCGAGAAGGACATTCGTAAAATTCGGCCACTTAGCGTTGCATAGCGACTGCCTGGAGCGGACGCAAAGTGAATAAAGTGCTGGAGCTGATTGTGAGCAGTGCGTTGCCTTGATAATTGAGTGGCGAATCGACGATATCGTATTGCTCCTTTGGGAAAAGCCTGCTGTTATACATTCAGATGCTCAGCCCACAAAATAATGACAAAGTCTGAAAGCTCTCCTAAAACTTCCCCCGAAAGTTTGCCTCGCATTCAAGCGCAGCCTTACGACTATCCTCTGCCAAAAAAAAGTCACCTGGCACTGGTCATTATCGATATGCAAAGAGACTTTTTAGAACCGGGGGGTTTTGGCGAAATACTCGGTAACGATGTCTCACAGCTGCGCTCAATTGTGCCTGCTGTTCAGCAGCTTCAGCAGGCCTTTAGACAACAAGGATTGACCATCATTCAAACCAAAGAAGGTCACCGACCAGATCTGTCAGACTGTCCGCCTAGTAAGCGGCTGCGTGGTAAAGGCAAGCTCACCATCGGTGACACAGGGCCCATGGGCAGAATTTTAGTCTTGGGTGAACCCGGTAATGACATCATTGACGAACTCAAACCTAACCCCGGCGAAATCGTTATTAGCAAACCTGGAAAAGGTGCTTTCTACCAAACAAATCTAGAGCAAGCCTTAAAGAAGAACAACATTACCCACCTCATCTTCACAGGGGTAACGACCGAAGTGTGCGTTCAGTCCACCATGCGCGAAGCCAATGACCGCGGCCATGAGTGCTTGCTGGTAGAGGATGCGACGGCCAGCTATTTCCCTGAATTTAAGCAGGCCACGGTAGAAATGATTCGCGCACAAGGAGGGATTGTTGGATGGACGGCGACGACTCAACAGGTACTAGCTAAACTTTAAAGAATCCAGTTTGTCTCATGGCGCTTCTACTGAAGTCAAGCTTGCCTGATAAGCCCGCCACCCACCGTAGCGAGAAATCTCTTTTTTCCCCTCTACGGTCAGCGGCTCACCAATCACACCTAGCACCTCTTCTCCATCTTCGAGGGTCACTTTACCAATGGCTAAGCCTGGCGGTTCTTGAGAGAGCACAATTCCTAGCCCTGCTAGTGGTACGTTCCACACTTCTACCGCTACGGCTACGCCACCCTCACGTACCTTAATCATTGCTGGATAGTTGTCATCGATTGTCCAAATGCGATAGGCCGCTTCTGTTTTTGCTTCTCGCTCAAAGGTTGCCCCCACATTCGACAGATTTGGACAGAGGGCTAATCCTCTCATTAGCGTGCCGTTTACGGCCAGTTTTAGGGTGTCTGTCATGGCGTTTAATCTTGTTTACAAGGGTTCGTCTGCTTTGCCGAGGGCGCCGGGAGAGCCTGCTAACGTTCGCTGCGGAGAGCAGGTGACGACCATGATCAGCAGGGTCAAAATGTAGGGGGCTGCGTTGAACAAATAGTAGTAGCTATCGATGCCAACCGCTTGAAGGGCTGGGCCAATGGCCTGAGCGCCGCCAAATAGCAGCGAAGCCCATAGGCACTGAATCGGGTTCCATCGAGCGAAAATCACCAGCGCCACGGCCATCAGACCTTGTCCACTAGAGATTCGCTCCGTCCATACGCCAGGGTAGTATAGCGACAGGCAAGCGCCGCCAATCCCAGCGAGAAAGCTGCCTGCCATGATGCTCAGCAGCCGCACTCTAAAAGGAGAGATGCCCATTGCTCTAGCAGCTTGTGGGCTGTCGCCAACGGCTCGTATGTACAGTCCCCAGCGGGTGGCCCGAAAGAACCAGTGAAGCAAAGGCGCGATCGCAATTCCTAACAAAAATAGTGGACTCACCTTTAGCGCTGCCTGTAGCTGCGGTGAACTACTCCAGCTGCCCCAGTCAAACGTAAACAGCTGAGGGGCCTGCGGCTGAATGAATGGCTTACCGAAGAAAAACGCCAGCCCACTGCCAAAAATAATCATCGCAATGCCGGTGGCGACATCGTTGACCCGTCGCTGCTGCGACAGCCAGCCCTGCAGCGCACCGAGCACCATGCCTGCGATACCTGCCGCCAAGACGCCCAGCCACGGTGCCCAAAAGGTACCTACTGCAGGCGCCGACAGATAGGAGACTGCGTAGGCGCTCATGGCACCCATGAGGAGTGTGCCTTCTAGCCCTAGGTTGATTTTGCCGCTTTTTTCTGTGATGCATTCGCCTAGGCTAACAAACAAAAAGGGCGCGCTCCCCCGCAGGGTCCCGGCTAAAATGCTGAGCGGAATACCCAAAAGTCCGAGAGAATCAGCTGCCATTAGTGACTCCCTCCGGATGGAATGCGCGCTTGAAACCAGGGTAACTTGCCGTAGAGAGAATCACTGAAGAGCACACACAAAAAGACAATGCCTTGAAAGACTAAGACGGTGGCATCGGGTAGGTTGTGCGATCGCTGCAAAATCCCCCCACTGGCCAAAATTCCGCCTAGCAATATCGCGACCAAAACGGTTGCCAGTGGATTGTGCCGTGACACAAAAGCAACCAAAATCCCTGCGTAGCCGTAGTTCGATACTAGCGATTCGTTAATTCGCTTTTGCACAGCGGCGACCTCTACCATCCCCGCGAGCCCCGCTGCCGACCCACCTAAAAAACAAATGGCTAGGGTCAGCTTGCCGACCGGTAGTCCAGCGATTTTGGCCGCTCTAATATTGCCGCCTGCGGTCCGGGCGGCAAAGCCAAAGGTAGTGCGCTGAATGAGAAAATACGCCAGCGCGCACACCACCAGCCCATAGAACAAGCCAAAGTGAATGCGGGTGCCTGGCAGTGTGCCTAGCCAATTGGCCGGGTCGAGTTCGGGGGAGGAGGGTTTGGTGGTGAAGGTGACATCGCGGAAGGGGCCTTCGACCAGGTGGTTGAGAAAGGCGATCGCAATATAGTTCAGCAGCAAACTGCTGATCGTTTCATTGACGCCTCGGTAGTGCCTAAGTGCACCTGCTAGCATGATCCACAGGCCGCCCGCTGCCATCCCTGCGATCGCCATGGCTAGCTGCACGACCAGCGGAGGGAGGGAAGTGCCTAAGGCAAGGCCCAGTGCGATCGCGCCCAAGCCTCCCATGACCAGTGCTCCCTCATTACCAATGATCACTAGCCCCAACCGGGCAGGCAGTGCGGTGCACAGCGCCGTTAACATCAGCGGCGCGGCCCGAATCAGCGTATTTTGCCAGGCGCTCCAGCTGCCGAAGGCCGCCCTGTAAATGGAGCCGTAGACTGCCAGTGGATTCGCTCCTGCTAACCCGCAAAACGTGCCAAATAAAACTAGTGCGGTTGCCAGTGCTGCGACTGCTAGGAAAACGGGTTCGAGCGATCGCCGCCAGCGAGCAGTGTCTATCAGCGACGTTGCAGCAGTCGCAGCGCTGGGCGGCTGGTTGAGAGAAGGGCCACTCATCAGCCACCAACGCTACCCTGAACGCCCTCTATGAGCCAGTCCATTTTCTCGAGTTCTATATTTTGCTGTTCGTATTTGTCGCCTGCTGCCAAAATCTCTCCGCCTTTGTTGTCTTTCAGCTCGCCGTTGTAAATTACCAGCTGATTTTTTAAAAACTGTTCTTTCGCTGCTTCGGCGTCGGCTTTTGCAGCGTCGCTGACGGCTGGGCCGTAAGGCGCAAGCTTGCAGAAATTATCTGCTAGCCCACCTCGAAAGATATGGTCTATGTCGCCTGCCATGAGCGACTTACCCGCTACAAACTGCTCACCGAGGAAGGTGTAGATGCTCACCCAGTCCCACTCTGCGCTGGTCAGGTAGCCCTGGGGCGCCAGCGGCGACTGATCGGCGTGGTAGCCCGAAGAGAAAATGCCTCTTTTTTCAGCGGTTTCTATCACGACTTTGGGGCTGTCGACATGGCAGGTAACCACGTCTATGCCCTGGTCAGCCATACTGTTGGTGGCTTCAGCTTCCTTTACCGGTAGAGCCCAGTCGCCTGTAAAAATTACCTGCGTGGTGGCTTCTGGGTTAATGGACTTAGCACCCAGAGTGAAGCTGTTGATGTTTCGCAGGACTTGGGGGATGGGCTTGGCGGCTACAAAGCCTAGCCTCCCAGTTTCAGAAGCATGGGCGGCTACAATGCCAGCGACGTATTGGGCTTCGTCGATATAGCCGAAGTAGCTGCCCACGTTGTCTGGATGGACACCTTCTTCGTATAGCCCGCCCGCATGGAAAAACTGAACCTCGGGAAATTCTTGCGCCAGCTCTAGAATATATGGATCGTAGTAGCCAAATGAGGTTGGGAAGAGGACCGATGCGCCGTCGATTTCGATCATGCTGCGCATGGTTTCTAGTACGGCTGACGTTTCGGGGACGCTGGCTTCTTCCAGAATTCTGATGCCGGGGACCGCTGCCATGGCCTGCGCGCCTTCGGCATGGGCCTGGTTGTAGCCGAAGTCATCTTTGGGGCCGACGTAAATGAAGCCGACAACGACTTCGCCATCGCTGCCTGCGCCAGCATCTGCATCTCCCGCAGCCGTATTGGTGGTGGGTGAGCAGCTGCTGAGCTTCAGGGCGCTGCCAAAGGCGGTTGTCGCGAGCAGGCCGCGTATGACCTGACGCCTAGTTACCGCTGTGGGCTTATAGATGGGGCTACGGCGGGACATGGGGAGGCTCCTCAATTTAGAACAGATTCTACGCCCCGTTCGCGTAATAGTCACACCAGACCATGATCAGCCTGGAGAGATGTCCCTAATCTAAAACGGCTGGTAGAACCTACCCCTCTAGAATTGAGAAGTTTTGAATTCTTTTTTGTATCGTAAGTATCAATTTGTTGGTATCACGTTCTCAAACCGCTCTTTTAGTTGCGCCAGAGGTCTTGATAGGGACGGTTCGTCTTGTTTGCACTTTTGTCGACGACTTTATCTGCGACCCTAAAAGTAGGGGTTTCTTTCATGGAGTCGTAGGCGGCGTAGCCCAAGGGAAGAAGGGTGAAAAAGCCTAGGGTGACGCTCCCCGCAATGCATAGGCCCTTAACAGATTTGGAGGCTCTGAGGGCTTCGATATATTTTCCTTTGTCGTAGAACGGTTTGACCCGGGCGGCTTGAATGAAAGCCGGGATACCGAAGGGGGGAAAGAGCATCAGGGTGGAGAAGGCTGTCCGCCAGTTGCTGGGCGGGCAGGGTTGACCCTTGTATAGGTCGTAGGATTGGTTCCAGTCGGGGCGGTTGACTTCGCCAGCGCGGCCAATGAGCTGAAAGCGGCTAACGTCGGCCAGATGGAGAGGGACTAGATGCTCACGAATGAGGTCGGGGAGGGTGTAGTAGCTGATGCCAGTGCCGACGGGCCGATGGACATGGATGTCGAGCTGGGTGCCGCGGCGCTGGACTCTCACGGTGAGGCCTTTTTCGGCGAGGGGGGGGCAGAGCACTTGGCTGAGCTTGTCGTCGTAGGCGGCCTGATGCACGCCTTCTAGCTTTTGTTTGGCGGCTTCTAGCGAGAAGTCGTTGCACATGGCTAGCTCCCAGTCTGCGACGGCACCGGGAATATCGCCGAGCTGATGGCGCAGGTTGCCCCTTTGGAAGTAGGCGGATGCCAGGGTGGGGTCTGCTGTGAGCGCCGCATCTAGGTCGGCTAGGGCCTGGGTATGTAGGCCTTGGCTGAGGTGAACTAGGGCGCGGTGATAGTGAGGGTCTGGGTAGTTTGGGCAGTGGGCGATCGCAGCTGACCAGTCGGCAAGTGCACCGGCTTCGTTGCCTTCTTTTTGGCGTAGCCTGCCGCGGTAGTGGTAGGCCTGAGCCAGGGGAAAATTGACGGCGGCAGGCGAGAGGGATGATTCTTCTGTTTCTATGACGGTTTCAAAGTCTGTGATCGCACCTTCTACATCCTTGGTTTGGATGCGACTGATCCCCCGCATAACTTGGGCTTCGGCAGGGTTCGGGTAGCCTTTTTTGATTGCGAGAGAAAACGCTGCGATCGCCTGTTCGTACGACTGCTGCTGGGCGTAGGTAATGCCGCGACGACAGATGAGTTTGGCGACCTGCTGTTGATAGACAGTTTTAATTGATAGTTTCATGCAGGTCCCCTGAATATCTTTTAGATGGTAGCGCTGGTATGTTTTGCAGGCTGTATGGTGAACAACGAATTCCACATAGACCTGTCTGAATATTGCCCAAGTATTCTGCCGATGGATTTGTTTGTCTGATACCTGCGGGGCTGTGACGGGTCGATTGCGACTGGCCGATTGCGACTGGCCGATTGCGACTGGCCTAGGTATATATCTGTTTTCACCAGTTCGCTTTGAGACTTCAGCTTAGCGAATGCGCCCCCGACTCGAAATCGGCGCTAAGACCGAAGCAGAAACGACAAAGCGAACAGCTTCTTGTAAGTATTTTTAGTGATTTCGGCTGGGAAAAGTATCCGCTAACAGACAGATTTACGGCTGCCATAGTCTCTGTGCAAGCCTGTTGCTTGTGTACTTACGTACCCGATTTGTCGTAGCGTTTTGAGCGGCAAGGGGGTAAACAACAATCCGAACTTTTTTGAATAAAAAGCCTTTGTTGTCCCTGTTAGGAATGAGTGGATATACGGGAAAAATTATCAGAAGAGAACACTTCTTTGCCGACAGTTTGCTAACCAGATGCCAGCATCGGCTCACTTGTCGGTAACGCCTTTCAAGATACCTAAGATACTTTTGGTCTCCTTTGCATTGCTTTTTGCTCTAATTTTTTCTGCCCGATTTCCCTTTTGCCCTGTATCTCTTTTGCCCTGTATCTCTTTTGACCTATGAGTAACTTTCAGACGGTTTCTGCCGGAATGCTCACATCGGTGCCCTTGATGTGTGCATTGCCTGGTGCGGCTACGGCCTCACCCATACGGGCGGCTACCCCGTCTGATGCCAACGCCGGTGGCACTGAAATTATTGTCTCACCTGACCAACACACTACTCATATCCAAGGCGGTGTGCAGATCGAGCAAAATCTTTTTCACCACTTTGACGTGTTCAATGTGGAGCTTGGGCATACGGCTAATTTTGTGACCGCTGAGCAAACAGCGGCGGTGATTGGACAGGTTTCGGGCGGCAGTCGTTCGCACATTGATGGAACGCTGCAAATTACGGGCAGTGAGGCCGATTTGTATTTACTAAATCCGGCGGGCGTGCTGTTTGGGCCGAATGCGCATCTGAATTTGGGAGGATCTTTTACCGCGACGACCGCGAGTCAGGTTGGTTTTGGGGATGCCTGGTTGACGGTTGAGAACACTATTGAGAAGGCGCCGGACTATAGCGCCTTTGACCAGTCGCCGACTGCTTACCGGTTTGAGGGTGCCGCGGCGGTTGTCAATCAGGCAGATCTCGCTGTTGTCGAGGGTGAAGCGATACGGTTCATTGGAGGGGGGGTTGCCAATACTGGCACGCTGAGTGCACCGGGGGGCGAGGTGACGCTGAGCGCGGTGGAGAGCGATCGCTTATTAGTACGGCTGACTACTGAGGGGTCACTGCTGAGCGTAGAAGTCGATGCAGCAGCAGCAGGCGGTGGCTTTGGCGCGCAGGCCTTGCCTGAGCTGCTCACGGGGCAGAATGCGCCTGATGCGACTGACCTGAGGGTGAATGGCGATGGCTCTGTGACACTGCTGAGCCGCGAGCAAGAACCCTCGGTGGTAGAAGGGGCTGTCTTTACCGCTGGGCGAGTGGACGTTTCGGCTACTGAACCGGGTAAAACGGGCGGACAAGTCAACCTCTTGGGCATGTCTGTGACGGTGGAGGAGGCTCAGCTAAGCGCAGATGGGGCAGCCGGGGGCGGCCTGATTCGCGTTGGCGGAGACTATCAGGGGCAGGGGACGATGCCTGCTGCGGAGCAGGTTGTTTTTGAGGGGGAAGCGAGTGCGAATGCCTTGGTTGCTGGCGATGGCGGGCAGGTGGTTCTGTGGTCTGAGGGGACGACGCAGTTTGCTGGGTTGCTGTCTGCGCAGGGGGCGGGGGAAGGCAAAGGGGGCCTAGTCGAGACGTCTGGTTTTGATCAGCTGGTGGTGGATGCGCGATCGCAGGTGACGACTGCTGCGCCAAGCGGTGACTTTGGCACTTGGCTCTTAGACCCTGTAGACCTGAGTGTGGTGGCAGCGGGGGGCACGGCTACTATCGCCGGGGGAACAAACTCTCCTGCTGCTGCCTCGACGGTGGATGCGGCGACTTTGGTGAGCGCCCTCGACGGCTCGAATGTGACACTGCAGGCCACGAACTCAGTAACGGTAGACGCACCGATAGATGCCAGTGGAAATGCTGCTGGCGGGGACTTATTTTTTCAGACGCCTGCGCTTAACCTGAACGAGGGTATTGCTCTGAGAGCTGGGAGTCTGCTCTCTGGCCAGCCGACGACGGTCAACGTAGGCCCTAGCGGTCTGCTGCAGAACGCAGTAGATGCAGTAGCGACTGGCGGCACTGTAAACCTGTCGGCAGCGACCTATCAAGGGGCTGAAACGGTTATCAATCGGGATATGACCCTACGCGGGCAGGGCACGGGCAGCACTCTCCTGACGGGCGATAGTGCACATAGGGTTGTAAGAATCGATGGTGGAATCGTGGGCATTGACGGGGTCACGATTTTCGATGGCGCGGCTGATAGGGGCGGCGGCATTCTGGTGCAGAATGCCGCGTCTGTGCTGCTGACAAACAGTGAGCTGAGAGATAACAGCGCGCTGGAACCCGGGGTGATGACGGGCGGGGGACTGCATTTAGCCGGGGCGGGCACTTCTCTTATTCGAGATACGCGGTTTGAAAATAACACCGCGAGCGATGGGGGCGCGATTTCTCAAAACGATACTCACGATGTGTTGATCCAAAACAGCGAATTTATTAATAACCGGGCGCAGCAAGATGGTGGGGCAATTGATAACCGGACGACCAACAGCGGACTGACAATTCGCAACAGTTTGTTTTCTGCTAATGAGGCACTACAAGAAGGGGGTGCGATCGCTGTACAGGATGCTTTGTTCCTTTTTGACTCTAGGCTCGAAAACAACAGCGCGGCTGAAGCAGGTGCACTATTCTTTCGAGACTTGGGTTCATCAAGTATTACCAGGACGACTTTGGATAGCAATCAATCTACTTCTAGTGCGGGCGCGATCGCCCTGGTAGATCGGCATAATTTGACCATTGAACAGAGTACGCTGAGTAACAATATCGCCGGTAGCATGGGTGGTGCGATCGTATCAGCGATAAGTGTGGATGCCAACCTCGAAATTACTAACAGTACATTCTCTGGAAATCAGGCTACAACGGCTGGCGGTGGTTTGTTCATAGAGCCAGGACGAGATGTTTCGCTCACCAATGTGACGGTTACAAACAATCAGACAGGGACGGGGGGCGGGCTCTCAATTGCACCTGGCGGTTCTGTAGAGCTAGCGAGTTCCATTGTGTCGGGAAATATGGCGGCGGTCAGCGCCGATATCGACGGTGTGATTGTGAGTCAAGGAAACAACATTGTTGGAGATAGGGGTGCTAGCACGGGGTATGTGGCAACAGATTTGCCGACGGGGACTGATCCACGCTTAGGCGTATTGACCGATAATGGCGGCCCTACCTGGACTCACGCGCTGCTGCTAAACAGTCCGGCTCACGACCGTGGAGTGGGCATTGGGATGGATCAGCGCGGGGTGAATGCCAGCGGGCTGAGAGATATTGGCGCGTATGAGCGCTTGTCGCCAGATAGCTTCGTGTTCACATCTGGGGACGGACAGTCTGCGGTAGTAGACACCCTCTACGCGGATCCGGTAGAGGTGCAGGTGCTAGATTTTCTTGGCGGGACGCTAGATGGAATCGATGTGACTTTTTCAACCAAGGGGAGTGTGGCTGGGTCGGATGTGACGTTTGAACGCCCGGCTGTGCTGACGACAGATGCCAATGGGTTGGTTTCTATGCCGATTCGGGCAAATACGGTCGCGGGGCCTGTAAATGTGCGGGCGCGGACGCCCTCGCTGCCGAGAGAATTTGTCAGAGTCAACAATGTGGCCGACGTTCCCGCTCAGCTGACAGTTACCGGTGGAAACAATCAGAGCACTGTTGTAAACACTGCGTTTGCCGACCAAATTTCTGTTGAAGTGAGCGATCGCTTTGGCAATATTGTTGAGGGCGCGAGGGTAGATTTTTCGGTGCCTTCTACAGGCCCAAGTGGCACGCTGTCCGATCTCTTTCACATCACCGGTAGCTCCGGAGAAGGGCATACCGATGTCACGGCGAACACCCTCGCAGGAGACTTTTCTGTTTTGGCGGAAGTGGGGGCGCTGTCTACCACAGTAGATTTGAGAAATTTGGCAGATGCTGCCCATCAGCTGGTGCTTTCGGGGATGTTGCCTGTGTCCATTACTGCGGGTGATAGTACTGGCTTTACGATTACTGCCTACGACCAGTTCGGCAATGTGGCAACAGGCTACACCGGCACCGTTGACTTTAGCAGCAGCGATTCGCAGGCTCAGCTACCGCCTCCGACCGTTTTGACGGATGGAACTGGAACGTTTGCAGGTGAGCCGAGGACAGCGGGCAATCACTCTTTGACCATTGCCGATACGCTAGACCCAGCGCTTTCGGTCACTCAAAATGGCATTGTTGTGGTGCCTGATGCGCCGTCTGAGCTGACCGTTGTCTCTGGTGACAATCAGCAGGCGGTTGTAGATACTGGATTTGCCGATGGAATCGTGCTGCAGGCTCGCGATCGCTTTGGCAATGCCACTCCGGGAGAATCGATTGCGCTTGCTGCTCCGGCGTCGGGTCCGAGTAGCTTTCTTTCTACCCCGACGGTGATGACCAATGCCCAGGGGCAGGGCGTATTTAATACAACTGCGAACACCGTGGCGGGTGACCACACGGTGCTGGCTGAACTTGGTGGGCTTTCGCAGACGCTTAGTTTGGAGAACTTGGCTGATGTGGCCAGCCAGCTGGTGCTGAGCGGTCAGCCTGCTGCTGTGGCCGCGGGGGATGTCAATACGGTGACGGTGACTGCGCGCGATCGCTTTGGTAACCTGGCAGATAGCTACGGGGGCACGGTGGCTATTGCTAGCAGTGATGGTCAAGCTCAGCTACCGGAGACGAGTGTGCTGACCGCCGGGACGGGCAGCTTTACGACTGAGTTTCGAACGGTCGGTGTGCAGGCGCTGAGCGCGATAGATACTGTTATTGCCGGATTGGGGACGACGCAAGAAGGGATTGCTGTGAGCCACGGCGTTGCTCACAGTCTGGAGATTGTGGGCGGCAGTGACCAGTTTGCAGTGGCCAGTACTGACTTTCCGGAGGCGCTGACGGTGCAGGTGCGCGATCGCTTTGGCAATCCAGTGATAGGAGAACCCGTTACCTTTTTGGTGCCTACCGCAGGGCCAAGCGCAGTACTAGAGCTGGCGACGGCCATAACAGACAGCTCTGGCCAGGCAACGACTGCGCTGGCCGCCAACAATCAGGTTGGGGTTTACATCGTAGAAGCGACGACGACGGGCCTTCGCCAAGTGGTCGGGCTCACTAACACCGCACCGGGCTCGATCCCGCCCGCCTCTACCCTGGAGGTCTTGCCGAATAATCTTTTACCTGAAGAGGAAGAGGGCGCGGAGCAACTGGGTCGGCTAGGTCTGTTCGATGAGGTGGCGTTTGCCCAGCTGGAGGAATCGCTGACTGAAGAGTACGCCAGGTATTGGCAGCGTCCGCTGAAAAAGAGTATGGACCTTAGCGCTGTGCAGCAAATACTGCAGCAGGCAGAGGAGACTCATCAGGCGCGTTCAGGGATTGTGTATGCGGTATTTGTGCCGCCCAGTGAGCCTGACAGTGTAGAGGATGCTCGCTATTCTGCGGCGCTTTCTCGGCGGCTGCTGAGTAATGAAGCGACCGCAGCTCAAGATGAGCTGTTGCTACTGTTTATTCCGCCGGAGGGCGATCCGGTACAGCAGCGTGTGCCCGTGAGCCGTCAGCAGATCCAGCGGCTGGCTACATTTTTTAATTTGGAGGTGTCTAGCTTTTTAAATGATGGATATAAACCGCTGGCTAGAGAGCTGTATCGCTGGCTTTTGGAACCTGTGGAAGAAGATATTCAAAAGGCAAATGTAGATGACCTGATGTATGTGATGGATGAGGGGCTGAGCGCGGTGCCGTTGCCAGCGATGATGACGGGTGACACGTTTGCAATAGAGCGCTATGGATTTTCTGTGCTGCCGAGTGTGGGATTGCTGCAGACCGATTTCGGATCGGCTCCGGCTGAACAGACGTTGCTAGCGGGTGGGGCAGATACATTTTCGGAGCTAGAGGCGTTGCCTGCGGTGCCCGTAGAGCTGGAGATTGTAGAGTCGATTGCGACCTCTGCTGAGGTACTGCTGAATGAAGAGTTTGAGGTCGAAAACTTACGGACGGCTCAAGCGATCGCACCTAAAACCATGATGCATGTCGCCACCCATGCTGCTTTCAATCCTGGTGCGCTCGACCGCTCGTATATTCAGTTTTGGGATGAGCAATTGACCCTAGATGGGCTCGACAGCTTAGGGCTAGAGGGCTTGGAACTGCTGATTTTGAGCGCTTGTACGACGGCTGCGGGGAGCCGGGAGGCGGAGCTGGGCTTTGCGGGCCTAGCAGCGGTGACTGGGGTAGAAGCTTCGATTGGCAGCCTGTGGCAAATTTCTGATATCGGCACGATGGCCCTGATGGCAGAATTTTATGAGCAGCTGCAGGCCGATCCGCTGCGCTTTTCTGCGCTTCGCAAGGCCCAACTTTCTCTGCTGCGAGGCGACACCCGAATTGAAGACAATCGGCTGATTACCCAGCAAGGTGAAACGCCGCTCCCGGCGGACTTGGTGAGCCAAGGAGAGGCTCACTTTAGCCATCCTTTTTTCTGGTCGGGGTTTACGCTAGTGGGCAATCCCTGGTGGTAGGTGGCCTGTAGAGAAAGGCATTCAAGTGAAGGCATCCGAGGTATGCTAGCTAGGGTCACTGAGGAAGATCCTCTAAGGAAGTGGTTTGTGGCTCCAGGTTCTGCATTGCCGATTGTCTCTGTCAATAACTTGACGAAGCGCTTTGGTGAGACGACGGTGCTAAAAGGTGTCAGCTTGGCGGCGACGCGGGGGACGGTGCTCGGCGTGCTAGGTCCTAATGGCGCAGGTAAGACGACGGTGATTAACTGTTTGACGACGCTACTACTGCCCGACAGCGGGACGGCGAGGATTGCTGGATATGACGTGGTGACTCAGCCGGAGGCGGTGCGATCGCTCATTGGCCTAACGGGTCAGTTTGCCGCTGTCGATGAAGATTTGACCGCTAGAGAGAATTTGGTGCTGTTTGGCCGTCTGCTGCGCCTGTCGGGTAGCGCGGCCAAGCGTCGAACCCAGGAATTGCTGGCTCAGTTTGATCTGCTGGACGCGGCAGACCGGCAGGTCAAAACCTTTTCGGGGGGGATGCGTCGCCGGTTAGATTTGGCGGCGAGTATTGTTGTTTTGCCGCTGGTGCTGTTTTTGGATGAGCCCACGACCGGGCTCGATCCGCGCAGCCGTCAGCAGCTGTGGGCCGTGGTCAAAGACCTGAAGGCGCAGGGCATTACGATTATTCTCACAACCCAGTATTTGGAAGAGGCCGATGCGCTGGCCGATCAGATTGTGGTGTTTGACCAGGGTCAGGTGATCGCCGAGGGGACGGTGGATGAGCTGAAGGACCGCGTTGGCGGCAAATTTTGTGAGCTGCGGCTGGCGAACCTAGATGATTTGCCCAAGGTGAAGCATCTGCTGGCAGATATGGGCGACTTGCTGATGGGGGAGATGGGCGAAGCAGGGCCGATTGCGATCGCTGCGCCGGAGGGAGCCAATACGCTGACTGATATTGTGCTGCGGTTAGAATCTGCCGGGGTGCCGCTGGCCGATATCTCGCTCAGACGACCCAGCTTAGACGATGTATTTTTCGCCCTCACTGGTCACAAGACTTCGTAATTTTTCGCGCTGACTATGTCATCTTCTTCACGGCCACCCTCTTCACTTTTTTCAGCGACTGCTACCGCCCAAGACACGGCTGACCTTGCCAGGCAAATGATTCTGCAGCGACGGGAGACGGGCTGGCGGCGGGCCGTTGATGACAGCTTGCTGATCACTGGCCGCAATCTGCTGCGGCTACGGCGCAATCCGATTGTGATTGTTGCGATCGCGATTTTTCCGATTGTCTTTTTGGCGGGCTTTTGGATCATTGGCCAAAAGCTGATGGCTGCCCAAGGGGTGACCTACATCCAGTATTTGCTGCCGATTATTAACCTGCAGGCGCTGTTCTTTTCGGGGTTGGGGTCGGCGCTGATGCTAGCCAAAGATATTGACACGGGCATGCTGAACCGCTGCCGGGCGATGTCGATCTCTCGGGTGGCGGTGATTGCGGGGCTGGTGATGGCCTACCTGGTGAGGGCGGTGCTGGCGACGGTGATTTTGCTGGTGGTGGCCTATGCCGTGTTCGGCTTTCGCTTTCAGGGTGGTCCATTGGCCTGGGCGGGCTATTTTACCTTGGTCATTACCTTTACGGCGACCTGCATTACGGGCTATAGCATTGTGGCGATTAAGCTGCGCGATCCAGACTTGGTCGATGCGGTTGCGATTATTCCCTATACGCCGCTGCTGCTGCTGAGCAATGGCTTTAGCCCAACGGAGAATTTTCCGCTCTGGCTGCAGCCGGTTGTGCGCTATCAGCCGGTCAGTGTGACTTGTGATGCGCTGAGGGCTTTGGTGGAGGGGACAGGCGATGGCTTTGTGCTGTTTTTGGCGAGCATGGCTTGGCTCCTGGGATTGTTGTTTTTGCTAGGTTGGTGGTCTGTGCGGGCCTACAAGCGGGTGTCGGAGTAGCGAGGGTTTATTTGCATGAGTCAAGAGGCTTTTGAGCAGCAAATTGCCGCGATGGTAGCGGCCCGCCGAGAAGGGGGCTTGGGGCGTACGCTAAACGATGTGGCTGTGGTGACCTGGCGAAATATTTTGCTGGATTTGCGAAATCCGGCTTCGTTGGTAGTGTCGGCGTTTTTTTCGGCGTCGTTGCTGTTTGTGTTTACGGCGAGCTTTGCCCAGGTGGTGACGCCGGGTGAGGGCTTTAGCAGCTACGCCCAGTTTTTATTGCCCTTTGCCGCCGTGCAGGGGATTTTGTTTAATACGGTCAATATCAGTAACTTTTTCTACAACGATTTGAAAAATGGAATGGATATTCGCCTGCGGGCGATGCCGATTGCTCGGATGTCTGCGATCGCTGGACGACTCCTGGCCTCTGGCGCTCGGTTACTATTTCAGCTTGTTTTCATCGTGTTGGCCGGGCATCTGATCGGGTTTCGCTTTCAAGGAGGCCTTTTGGGCAGTCTTGCCTTTTTCCTCCTGCCGACTATCTTTACCCTTTCTGTGTCTCTAATTGGCTTTTACATTGCAGTTGGCGCCAAGTCGGCAGAGGCGGTTTCTGCGGTGATGAACCCGTGGATTTTACCGCTGACTTTTTTGAGCGTGGGCTATGTGCCGAAAGAAGGATTTCCAGATTGGGCAATAGGCTTTGTGTCGGTCAATCCGGTTTCGATTTTGTCGAATGCGATGCGCGGGCTTGCGGCAGGCGAACCGGTATTGTTGTCGGTGATGATGATTCTGATTTGGAGTTTGGGGTTAACATTAACCTTTGGACTGTTGACGGTTAGAGCATATAAGAAAAGAATTTAGGAAAAAGGAAAAGTCTTGAACGTACTTGCATAGGCCCCGTGTTATGTCTACATCCCAACACTACGACGTCATCATCATTGGTACGGGCGCGGGGGGCGGTACCCTTGCGCATCGGCTGGCTGCCAGTGGCAAAAAGATTTTGGTTCTAGAGCGGGGACCTTTTTTGCCGAAGGAAAAGCTGAACTGGAGTACTGACGCAGTCTTTCGCGATTGCAGATACCAGACAACAGAAAAGTGGCTAGATGGCCAAGGTCAAGAATTTCAGCCGGGAACAAACTACTGGGTGGGCGGCAATACAAAGTTTTATGGTGGCGCGCTGTTTCGGCTGCGGGAAAAAGACTTTGATGAGGTGCAGCTCCATGAAGGCATCTCTCCTGCCTGGCCGTTAAAATATGCCGACTTTGAGCCTTATTACGATCAGGCCGAGTCGCTCTATCAGGTGCATGGCAAGCAGGGCTTAGATCCTACAGAGCCGCCCCGCAGTGGCGAGTATCCCTTTCCGCCGGTTAGTCATGAGCCCCGTATCGCCGGGTTAGACAAAGCTTTTCAAGACCGAGGGCTCAACCCTTTCTATTTGCCGCTATCGGTCAAGCTCAATGAAAAAGACGCTTTCTTGAGTGAGTGCATTCGCTGTAATACCTGCGATGGCTTTCCCTGCTTTATCGATGCCAAATCTGACGCAGATGTGAGCTGCGTTCGCCCCACCATGGACCGTGAAAATGTTCATTTGGTGACTGAGGCCAAGGTAAACAAGCTGCATACTAGCGCGTCAGGAAAAGAGATTTCGGGGGTGGAGGCTGACATTAACGGTGAGCAGATGACGTTTACTGGCGATATTGTCGTTGTGGCCTGCGGGGCGGTCAATTCTGCGGTGTTGCTGCTGAAGTCTGCAAATGAGCACCATCCGAATGGGCTGGCCAACAGCTCTGACCAAGTGGGGCGCAACTTTATGAAGCACTTGGCGGCAGCGATTGTGGGGCTCACGCTGAAGGAAAATCAGAGTGTATTTCAGAAGACGTTGGCAATTAATGACTATTACTGGGGGGAGCCCGGGTTCGACTACCCGATGGGCCATGTGCAGCTGCTGGGTAAGGTGAATCACCGGATGCTGGCGCTAGATGTGCCGCCGATTGCGCCGACGCTTGCCCTGCGCATTGCAGCCAAGCGCACCGTAGACTGGTGGCTCACTGGTGAAGATGCACCCGACCCCAACAATCGCGTCAAGCTGAAGCAGGGCCAGATTGTGTTGGACTACACGCCGAACAACATGACGGCATTTAAGCGGTTGGTGAAGCGATGGGTGCGGGTGATGCGCGAGGTAGATAACCAGGGGAGCCCGTTGCCGGTCTCGTGGTACTTCAGCAAGATTTTGCCGATTGGTGCGATCGCACACCAAGTCGGCACCTGTCGCTTTGGCACTGACCCAAATACCTCCGTGCTAGATCTAAACTGTAAGGCTCACGATGTCGATAATTTGTACGTGGTAGATGGTAGCTTTTTCCCATCTAGTGCGGCGGTTAATCCATCGCTGACGATCATGGCCAATGCGATGAGGGTGGGCGATCGCATTGCTGAGCGATTGGCATAAGCAGATTGGCATAAGCAATAGATACATTTTTCGAATGAATGTGCAGATAATCGCTTCACTTTGTTGTTTCTCTTATTTCATTTCATCCTTTTGTTAGAAGCTTGGCGCGGTGCAAGACGGTACGTTTAGAACCGACGTACAAGAGGATCCACAACTATGATTGCTAGCGCAAATACCCCATCCGGTAGCGTTCCGCAGGATATTCAACAAGAGATCACGTTGTTTGAAGCGCTGACAACAGATGAGAAGCTAGGACTACTCTGGGTCGTGTATGAGAATATGGGCGGCTCCATCACTCCAGCTGCACCGGGTGCTGCAGAAACACAGTTTACTCAAAACTTACTGAATGCTGTGAAGTCTATGTCGGAGAGCGATCAGATGGCATTTATGCGGGATTTGGTCAATCACAACAGCACAGAACACACTGAGGCCTACGGAAAATTTAGCGAAGATAATAAGTTGGTTTTTTGGTATCAGCTTTCTGAAGGCATGAATGCCGGAGACATCATACCAGTGCCAGATGACTACGAACTCTCGAACGCTGGTATGCAGGTATTCATCAAAATTACTCAGCTGGATTTTAATCAGCAGATTACTCTCCTACGTCACGCAGTTGTCGACATGGGCGCTTAGGCTGAATATTTTCACAAACCAACCTCTAGACAGAGGATCTCTCAAAGCATTTGTGGTCTCATATTCGGTGTACATTCATGGATAAACATTATATGCAAACCATCAGCATCGGACTTACCGAAGAACAAAGACAAGGCGTTGTTACTCTCGTCAATCAGGACTTGGCTGACGCCTATCTGCTCGTCATCAAAACAAAGAAATACCACTGGGACGTGATTGGGCCCCAGTTTAGAACGCTTCATGAACTGTGGGAAGAGCAGTACGAAGCCATCAGTATGAACATTGACGCCTATGCAGAGCGCGTACGAATGCTGGGTGGCTATCCAATCGGCACAGCCAAGGGCTTCTTGGAGAATTCCACGCTGCGTGAACACGCAGGAGACCTACCCTCTGCTGATGAGATGGTGTCGCGCCTAGTGAGCGACCATGAGCAAATCATTCGCAACCTGCGCGACCACGTCGATCAGTGCGGTGAGAAGTACCATGACGAAGGTACGGCTGACTTCCTCACTGGCATCATGGAGCAGCATGAGGAAATGGCTTGGATGCTGCGTTCTTTCCTAGAAGGCAACAGCCTGTCTCCTTCTGGTGAGAGAGCATCAGACTTGCGAACACCTGCAACTGTCTAGCACTTGAGTTTACAGCGTCTCTCTTGGGTAGGCCTGTGTGGGTACATCCATGCAGGCCTAACCCAAGAGAGAGTTAAGGAGATAATTGGATGAGTGAAAGCTACAAAGCAGAAAGAACAATTTCTGCCGTGTTTGAAGAGCAGAGTGAGATAGACGCCGTTATCCGTCGCCTGCTAGCTCGAAATGTATCGAGAGATCACATCTCGGTAATGGGTCAAAATTTTCAGAGCGAAACTCGAATTTCTGGATTTTTGACGAAGAAAGACGTCATTTTAGGTGGGCTACGCTCTGGTGCTATTTTTGGCTCACTGTTTGGCTCACTGCTCGGGTTGCTGACTGGGGTAGGTGTTCTATTTGTACCTTTTGTCGGGCCGATTGTGGCTGCTGGGCCGATTGGTGGACTGTTGCTAGGGGCTACGAGCGGAGCGCTGGCCGGTAGTGCTGGGGCAGGGTTGGCCTCTGTGCTAGTGGCGATTGGCCTTCCGGAAGAGAAAGCTGCCATCTATCAGACCCGTATTCAGGCGGGCGAATTTGTGTTGATGGTGGAGGTGCCTGCAGAACGCTCTGGTGAGATTCAGCTGTTGGTAGAGAGTGCAGGTGGTAAGGAAATTCATACGCTTGACAAGCCACTATCTAACGTTTGTGATGGGCGCTGTGGTGGTGTCGACGACCTCGCGCCAGAGGTTCGAAATCACCTGTCTGAAGACGCTCAGAAAGACTTCATTGATACCTACAACGAAGAGTATGAGAAAAACAGCGATGCTTCGGCAGCCGAGGAAGCTGCTTGGGCTGCGATTCAAGAAAAATATGAAGAAGATGAAAGCGGCATCTGGTCAAAGCAGAAAGTGTCTGTGTAAGATGTTCGCTTTTACAGCTTTCCGCTGGCTGTTACAGGCTAGCCATACTCAAATGAATCGCTGACCGTTTTTACAGAGTCCTTACCAACTTGGTAGGGACTCTGTTTTAGGTGCTTTTTGCTATGCAAGACCAGGAACAACTATACCTTTCGGTGGAGCGCTATATACCTAGCCTGAAAGATTCGATGATGGGAGCGATATCATACTGTGAGGGTAGTTTAGCTAAAGAGGTTTTAATATGACTCTATTACTAGAGACGGCTGTTGAGTCCGCTCCCTATGCGTTTTCGTTGACAACGGTAGGGATTGTTGGATTCATTGCAGCTACGGTAATCGGCTCTATTGCTTGGTACAATTCGAAGCGGCCTGCCGGTTGGGAAGGTAAGGAGCGTCCCGATATCGTACCTGATATCGAAAAGTAAGGTAGTGTCGGTTAAAGTAAAATTTAGTCCGATGAGATGCAAGTAGGTGTATAAGCGATTTGAGCAGTGCTTTTCTAGTATTTTGGCACTTAATGTCAAACGTTTATCGTCTGCGCAAAAGACAAGTTGAATAGCGTATTAACTGTCTTTTGCTAGTTGGCGATAGCTCCTAGAACGACGAGAAGGTGAATTGTCACCTTCTTTTTTTTGGTTTTGTAACGTGCTTTCGAGGCTCTCGCATTGATGTGTCGCATGGATGTATACATGGGAAATCTGAGAGAAAAAAAGCCCAGGTGCTAACACCTAGGCTTATACGTTGCTGTAAAAAGAAGACAGCTGGCTGACAAGCAACCAATCAGTCAAGGCATAACACAGAGGAATTAGTCAATAGCATCTTTGATGCCGTCTTTGAGGTTTTCCTTCGCTTTTGTTGCAGATGCTTGAGCTTGCTTAGCTTCACCTTTCGCCTGAGCTTCTGTGTTGTCGGTAGCTTTACCAATGGCTTCTTGCGCCTTACCTTCTAGATCCTTAGCGGTTGCTTTTGCTTTTTCCTCAAGACTCATAGGTTTTGTTCTCCGGATAAACTTCTTCAATGCTTATATGATAAGTGGCGAGCAGCTCATCGACCTCTCTCTTTCGACCTTTCTGTTGTTCCTCCGTAAGGCAGAGTTTACAGAGGTCTCCGTTGTGGTTTATTGAGGATCTGTACGTGTTTGAAGTAGTGGGTGTCTGAAACAATATGACTGAGAATGACTGAGAATGACTGAAGAAAGCAAGACTGATCAGCCGCTAGGTCAAAATGTATACAGGTATGATCGGCTCAGCGAACGTGCGGGCCAGAGCCACGCTCACCATGAGTACGATGCCGCTTTTCATACTGCTTCAGACCGCACTTCTACAGATTCACTGTCTGCTAACCCAGCGGAGAGCACAAAGACAAAGCCAAAACCCAAGCATGACCGTCCTGAGCCTCGTCGATTGCGGTTACTGGCGTTGGTTCGGCACTATTGCCCTCGGTCGGTACATCGCCCCATCTTACGCTTTGTTCGTCGGCTAAATCGGCAGCTAGCAGTGAACAGTGGCGACTGGCACTGGATGGCGAATAATCCGCTGCCATTAAAGAGCCTGAACAGAAATCTGTGGCGGAGCGCAGATCCCTCGTTTAATTACTATGTGATGCTGTTTCTCTCTGGCGTTATTTCGGCGCTGGGCTTATTGGCGGGTAGTACGGCTGCCATTATTGGCGCGATGATTGTGGCGCCGCTGATGGGTCCGATTACGGCGATGGCTTTCGCCATTACGATGGCTAACCGAAGGCTGCTGAAGCGCTCAGGATTGTCTCTGGTGACAGGGGCTTTGCTGACCATTGGGACGGCCTACTTTATCTGCAGCTTGGTGGGGCTGAATACGCTCAATCCTGAAATTTTGGCACGGACTCGGCCGACGCTGATTGATTTGGTGATTGGCTTGGCGGCGGGGGCGGCAGGGTCTTTTGCAAAAACCCGTAAGGAGGTGGCTGATGCACTTCCGGGGGTGGCGATCGCCGTTGCCCTCGTACCGCCGCTCAGCGTGATTGGCATTGGCCTAGCTTACTCAAACCAGTCGGTGGTGGTAGGTTCTACGCTGCTGTTTTTGACGAACCTATCGGGGATTGTTCTTAGTGGCGGACTGGTCTTTATCTGGCAAGACTATGGCTCTATTCGAAAGGCAAAGCGAGGGCTGACAGCGTCTACGCTGCTGTTGCTACTGCTTACGTTTCCGCTGGGGCTTTCTATGAAGGAGCTCATCGTTGAAGAGCGGGCGCGGTCATATGTAGGTAGCCTGATAAGACGCCAAACTGAAACCTTCAGCACAACGCTCATTCGCAAACTACAAGTGAATTCAGAGGGCAGGCTGCTGACAGTTGACTTAGAAGTTGCTGCGCCGGTTGGCTCGATTTCAGAAAAGCAGGTAGGTCTTGTGCGCGAATTTTTGGAAGAGAAGCTTGAGCGGCCCGTTGAGCTGCAGGTAAAAGTCTTTCCGGTGGAAGAATTTTCTGCGCAGTAAGTTTGTAGATGAATTTTCTCACGGCGTAGGCAAGGGTGCATGCTCACCGCGCGTTGCTCTCTTTTGCCTAGTTTTGCGTTCTACCTTATCGGCTACATCCAATCCGCTACGTCAGGCGGGGGAGCGCTAGGGTGAAGGTGCTGCCTCGGCCCACTTCAGAGTCTAGGGTGAGCGTGCCTTCGTGCATTTCGGCAATCCTTTTGGCTAGGTGAAGCCCAAGTCCGCTGCCTGCTCGCATATGGTCGCCCTGCTGGAACCACTCAAATATCTGTTCTTGGGCATCCGGTGGAATGCCCGGGCCGGTATCGGTAATCGATACTTCAATAGCTTCTGCAGATGGAATGGCTTCGCAGGTGTCGGTATTAATAGATAGGTGCACCAGAATGCTGCCTATATCGGTAAACTTTATGGCATTCCCTAATAGGTTTGTAAGCAGTCGGCGCAGCTCAATATGGTCGCCTTCTGTTTTGTAGGAGGCTTTGGCTTTTTCTTCGGCTTTGGGATCTGTTGCTGAGAGGGGTGGCCGTGTGTCTAGGCTGAGCTCTAGTTTCTTTTCATCTGCGAGGGGCTTCAGCTCTTGCACCACTTCTTTGGTCAGTACGTAAATAGAGAGGGGCGATCGCACTAGCTTCTTCTGTCCTGCTTCATGCCGGTAGACCTGAAGTAGGGTGTTTGTCATGTTTAGCAGATTACTATTATTGGTAATGACACTGCCAATGGCCTCTGTCATCTCTTCGGTAGGCTTGCCAAAGACGCCCTGCAGAGTGAGGTCGAGCATTCTATTGGCTGCTACCAGCGGCGTCCTCAGATCGTGAGTGAGCCTAGCGACAAAGTCGTCTCGCTGGCGAATCATCGCAGACTGCTCGTCCATGCTGTGCTTTAGCCGGAGGAGCGATCGCACCCTGGCCATCAGTTCATTGATGTCGAACGGCTTACGAATAAAGTCATCGGCCCCGGCATCTAGCCCTTCGCTCAGGCTGGACTGGTCGTGGGCCGTTACTAGCAAAATGGGAATGTAGGGAAGCTTGTTGTTGTTGCGAATGCGACGGGTGACTTCGTAGCCATCAAGGCCTGGCATCATTACATCCAACAAAATTAAATCGGGAGGGCTCTCTAAAACATGTTCGATAGCTGAGCTGCCATCTTCTATGCAAGTGACGTGATATTCATCGACTTCTCCCAAAATAGACTCAAGAATGAGCAGATTATCGGGAATGTCATCAACGGCTAATATTCTTACAGAGGTTTGTGCCACAGCGCGATAGCTTAATATTGAGAGATTTAGTAAAGGGTAAATAGGTCGCCTGAGACGAAAAGAGCGTTCTTTTTAAGCGCTCTTTTTCCCTGAGGTGTCGACTCTTTTAGCCAAATTTTTATGGGAAGGTATCCTTCTGCTGCTGCAAGAACATATGTCCTGCATAGTCTTACGTGTACATCGAGAGTAGCACTTTGCTCCTAGCCGTGTTTCTAACTATGGGAATAGAAAGATGTGGAATTATTCACTTAATGTGATGTCTGCTGTTTCTCGATAGATTTTGGCAGGTAGCCTTATGTGAAATGTTGTTCCTGTGCCCGGCTCGCTCTCAAAAGAAATGCTACCGTTCATCATCTGCACCAAGGAATGGGTAATAGCTAGACCTAGCCCTGTTCCTGCATGCTTTCGATTCACTTCTCGATCAGCCTGGTGGAATGGGTCAAAGATATGCCTTTGCTCGTCAGGCGTCATCCCGCAGCCCGTATCAGCTACCAGTAGGAAAATTTCACGATCATTTCCGCTAGTCGAGGTCTGGTCAGACACTTGAACATGAACAGATCCCTCACTCGTGAACTTAATTGCATTGGAAAGCAGGTTTACCAGTATCTGTCGCAGTCTGACAGGGTCATTGACAATATTGGAATCTTCTAGCTCAATGTCGACTTTCAACAACAGCGATTTTTGAGTGGCGAGAGATCTCAGCTCTTCGCTAGTTTGCCGAACGAGCTGAGCCAAATCCATGTGAGTAGGCTTTATATCTAACCGACCGGCCTCAATTTTTGAGAGGGCTAAAATGTCGTTAATCAGTTCTAGCAAGTTTTGCCCATTGGCTAAGACGCGCGCGAGCATGTTCCTTTGGGATTCGCCAAGCGGCCCTTTCGACTTTCTCAGCAAGATTTGTGAAAAACCAATGATGGCGTTAAGCGGCGTTCGCAGCTCATGGGACATCATTGCCAGAAATTCTGATTTGAGCCGCGAGACTTCTTGAAGCTTGAGATTTTGCCGGTAGATGTACTGCCGCTGCTGTTCTAGCTCTCGGTTCTTCTTCTCAAGGATAATATTTTTTTCTCGCAGCTCCCTGTCCGCTTTCTCAGCCAGCCTCTCCGCTTTGTATACCTTTATTGCGCTGCGCATTTGACGAGAAAGCACGCTTGGAGAAAGCTTATTTTTGGGCAAATAGTCTGAAGCGCCTGCCTTCATCAGCTCTACAGCGGTCTGCTCATCACCCTGGCCAGTGAGTACAATGATGGGAATCTGTACACCCCGGCTACGGATATCTAAGGTCAGCTTTAGTCCGTTTTTGCCGGGTAGGTTGTAATCTAAAAAAATAAAGTCGTAGTTCTGTCCATTCATCAGCTCAAGCGCATCGTTAGCATCTACAGCTTCTGAGAAGACCGCTTTGAAACTTGTTTGCTTCAGGGTACGCTGTAGGGCCATACGATCCACTTCGTCGTCGTCGATGATGAGAACACGCAGGATATTTTTCAAGGAATCAAGCCTCCTAGGATAGGAGCTCGCAAGAACGGGGAAGTCGTGAAGGGATGCCACCATATCAAGGGATCTGAACCTCACGGCGACCGAATGATGCACAGCGTGCAATGCTAGAGCGATACATGTTGACCTGAAGAAATGCCGATTAGGCCTTAAACACTACATAACGTATATGTACAGAATAACTATACGAAATCTGGTAAGGCAGACACCATAGAGAGAGTTTTTTTGCTTTTTGACCGGATCTAACGATTGTATATTGCCTTTTTTATGGTGTTTATATAGCGTTTTATCTATGTCACTTTTTTACAAAAAAATATCGCCTCCATAGAAAAATCAACGGCTGTCGTCTTTTCTATGGCATTTCGCACAGTGTCCAATAGTGATTTAGGGCAGACATGATCTCGGCGAAGCTTATGAAGGTAACCGGTTTGAGAATGTAGCCTGCAACGTTGAGGTTGTAGGCTTCGACGCGGTCTTTTTCTTGGTCTGAAGTGGTGAGCACGATGACCGGGGTGGCCTTTAGGTCGGGGTCTGCTCGGAGTTGTGTCAGGAATTCTATGCCGCCCATCTTGGGCATGTTGAGGTCGAGTAGTACCAGTCGCCTTTGGCTCGGCATGTGCACTGTGTCAGATTGATTTCGCAGGATGGCTAAGGCTTCTAGCCCGTTTTCGGCGACGAATAGCGGATTGGATATTTTGGCTTTTTTGAACGAGCGTTGAACGTTCATGACGTCTACTTTGTCATCTTCAACGAGCAGTATGTTTGTGATGGCCACAGATGTTGACATTACTTTTCAGGCGTAAATTTTCCGTTGAAATTGGAACTGTTTGTGTCTTTTTTGTAATAAATCAATCGCTAGCTAGCGTTGGTCAGCTTGGTTGGCTCTTTTGGCCATGTAAAGCGAAAAGTCGTGCCTTCGTTGGGCGCTGATTCGATGGTGATTTCACCCCCTTCTGCCGTCAGCACTTTTTTTACAATCGATAGCCCTATGCCGGTGCTTTCTAGCTCGTCGCGGGCTTTTAGCGTTTGAAAAATGGTAAATATCTTGTCGTGGTAGGCTACATCAATGCCAGGGCCATCGTCAGCGATCGCAAACTCATAAAATTCGCCAATGTCCTGCACAGAAACAATAACGCTGCCATCCGTTCGGTGGTGATGCTTTATGGCATTCCCAATTAGATTGGAAAATACTTGGCTAAGGGGCACTTTTTTCGCTGGGAAAGCGGGCATTTGAGGCTCAATCTTAATCGTGAATGTGTCTGGGCGAGGTAGCGCATCTGCGATCTCTTTGAGCAGCGTATCGACATCTACCTGCTCGTAGCTTTGGTGGACGCGGCCAACCCGTGAATATTCTAGGAGGCCATTAATCAATCCATCCATGCGATGAACGCGGTTTTTCAGCAGTGTAAATTGCTCTTGGTTTTCTGGCGCTAGGGTGCTGCCGATGTCTTCCTCTATCCAAGTGGCTAGGTTTGCGATCGCACGCAAAGGCGCCTTCAAATCGTGAGAAGTCACGTAGGCAAACTGGTCTAGCTCTTGGTTGCGCTGCTCTAGGAGGGCCATTGTCTGCGTGAGTATCAGATTCACAGAGAGCAGTTCGTCTTTCTGCTGCTCTAGCTCTGCTCGACTCTTCACACGCCGGGTGATGTCTTGAATGGTGGCAATAAAGTCGATCAGTTCGCCCGACTGATAATCTCGCGAGGTAGAGACGCTAACATCTGCCCAAACGACTTCACCATCCTGTGCAAGGTAGCGTTTTTCGAAGTTGAGCCGCGAGCACTCGCCATTCCGTAACCGCTGATAGTAGCGGCTGTCTGCTTCGAGGTCGTCGGGATGGGTGATTTCAGCAAAGGTTTTTTCTAGCAGGGCGGGCATGGTGTACTTCAGCATGTCGCAGAGCTTTTGGTTGACCTGGGTCCAATGGCCATCTGGAGAGAGCCGGGCCATGCCGACCGCTGCCTGGTCAAAGAGCATTTTGAGCTGCGCGGCCTGCTCTTGTAGCTGAGTCTCTGCCTGCTTACGTGCGGTGACATTTTCAAAAGAAATGCCAACATAGCTGCTTTCTAGGGGAAAAGCCTTGACCCGAAACGTGCTCTCTTCGATGCGGCTGTCTCTGTAGGGGACCTCGCCTAGGTCGTGGGCTTTGCCATTGCGCACAACGCCTGCATATATTTCTGGGATTCCTGTCTCGGCGAGGGCTGGGAAGGCTTTGAGTATTTTCTGCCCGAGGATGGGCTCTGCAGGTACGCCGGTAAGCTGGCTAGCGGCTGGGTTGGTTGCTACTAGCGTGAGGCTTTTGGCATCGTCAGGGTCTTTTAGCTGCCAGATGTAGATGCCAACCTGCATATTTTGGACGGTTTGCAGGTAGAGCTGCGTTTCTGCTTTGCTCTTTTGGCGCTGTTCGGCTTGCTCAGTGATGTCGTGCCCGACGCAGTACACCATGAGTCTTGCACTGGATGTTGCGCTTGCGGCAGAGGGTGATGACTCGTCAGATGGTGTGTTGTCTACAGATAGTGTCCATTGCAGGCACTTTTCACGATGGTCTTTGGTTAGCCAGCGGCCTGTGATTTGCTCGGTTAGTGAGTGTCGGGAAGCGGGCTGCTGTGCTGCTTGGGCGATCGCTTGCTCAATTTTCTCCGTCAGGGCTGTGCTGCTGTCTGGATGGGCCAAGGACGCTAAGGTGCGATCGCGCACCGCCTGCGCATCGAAGCCAAGTACCCGTGAAAAGGCTGGATTCACCTTCACAAGCCGTCCGTCTGCGTCTAGCACACACATTAAATCGGACGTTAGTTCAAAAAAACTGTCAAGATTTACCACACTATCAAGCTTTATCCTTCCTGTAGAGCAGTAAGGTAGAGACGATGAACATCTACAATTAACAACACTACAATTAACAACACTACAATTAACAGCAGTAGTATTACACTACACCCAACTACACCTAGCGGCTTACGTTGCCGTTGCGAGCGCGAATCGAGTCCTACGATAGAAAGACAACTCCTTAAAACACTCCCCCTTTAGATAGAGGCAGGCGATACATTTGTCCTCCAGCAGGCAGATGCCCGGATACCGCTATTGCTGCGACTTTAATGTTTGAATCGTTAAAAATCATTGTCAGGCCAAAGATTGTCAGGCCAAAGAAGGTTGCGCTAGGAACAGCTGTCTCAATCAAGTAAGGAAAGTTAGACGCCCCATGATAGATCAAGAGATTAGTGTTGCATTGGTTGAAGACCACGATTTGACTCGGATGGGACTGAGGGCTGCTTTCCGTCAGGCAGGGCTGCGGTTTTTGGGTGAGGCTGATAATGGTAAGAAAGGGCTTTCACTCATTGAAGAAATGCGCCCGGACGTTGCGGTCGTTGACGTTGGCCTACCCGATATTGACGGTATCGAGCTGATTCAACGCTTCAAGCAAGAGAATCCCGAGAGCGATACTCGCATTCTGATGCTGACAATGCATGACAGCGAGCGGGCTGTGCTCGCCGCTTTTGCAGCCGGGGCTGACTCTTACTGCACAAAAGAGATCGATACTGAAGACTTGATTACTGCGATAAAAGAGACCCAATCGGGCAACTCCTGGATTGATCCTTCGATTGCAAGCCTAGTGCTCTCTCAGGTAAAGCCCACTGCCGCTGTCGGTGAAGACTTTAATAGTAAGACGGTGGAGATTCGGGCGGTAGATCCTGAGTATGAACAGATTATTGAAGCGTATCCACTCACTGCTCGTGAGCTGGAGATTTTGGAGTGCATCGTTGCAGGCTGTAGCAATGCGCAGATTGCTGAGCAGCTGTTTGTGACGGTGGGCACGGTGAAAACTCACGTACGCAACATTTTGAACAAGCTGGGTGCGAGCGATCGCACTCAGGCCGCCGTACGCGCACTTCGTTCTGGCCTGATCAGCTAGGGACCGAAAGTACTACGGCAGTCACAGAGAACTGGCCTGAAGTGAAATCCCCTTTAGAGGGGATCTACTTCTGGGGTTGTCTTTCTGGGGTTGTCTTTACAGTTACCGCAGTTATACAAAGTCAGCTATAAACCGTCTGGATCTTGTTTTATTGAGTATTGCTTTATTTGTTGATTTTTTATGACGTTTTCTTCTTTTTGGTCTGTTCTTAAGCAAACTTTCGAAGAATGGCAGCGTGATAAAGTATCGAGACTTGCCGCAGCTTTAGCTTATTACACCACTTTTTCACTAGCGCCTATTCTGGTGATTATGATTGCAGTCGCCAGCTTTCTGTTCGACCAAGCGATGGTGCAGGCGCGCATCATAGAGCAGATGCAGGCCCTATTAGGAGAGAATGCTGCAGAGCTAGTGCGCGAAATGCTGGCCAACCGGTCTCAAGATAGTGGGGAGCTATGGCCTACGCTAATCGGTGTTGGCTTGCTGATAGTCGGTGCTTCTGGTTTGTTTATTCAGCTGCAGGATTCGCTGAATACAGTGTGGAATGTAGTACCCAAAAAAGGTGGCGGCCTGTGGAATCTAATTCGCAATCGTCTGCTGTCGTTTGGCATGGTGCTGGTGATTGGCTTTTTGCTACTGGTCTCGCTGATGCTCAGTGCGGGTATCTCAGCGATTGGCAGCTTGTTTGGCGGGTTTCTCGTGCAGTGGGAAACGGGTCTACAGCTACTGAATGCGGCCATTTCGTTTGGCGTGGTCACCCTGTTGTTTGCGCTGATATACAAGATATTGCCAGATGTGAGAATCGCCTGGAGCGATGTGTGGGTAGGGGCTGCGATTACGTCTTTGCTCTTCACCATCGGCAAATTTTTGATCGGACTGTATTTGGGTAATAGTGGTGTCGCATCTGCCTATGGTGCCGCTGGGTCATTTGTTGTTTTGCTGCTGTGGATCTATTACTCTGCTCAGATTTTGCTGTTTGGCGCGGAGTTTACGCAGGTATATGCCAATCGCTTCGGCTCGCAAATTCGACCCGACAGCCATGCGGAGTTTGCTACCGATGCCGCAGAATCGCCTGCAGGAAACCCTTTAGAAAGCAAGCGATCGCCCGGAGAGAATCGCGGCCTGCCCAAGACCCGGCGCGAATATAGGGCAATGAAAGAGCGGCCTTAGCGCGGCTGAGAGTAGTTTGCCTTAGGTTCGGCGAGTGCTTGTCCGTGAGGGCACAGGTGCAATATGACACAGCGATCGCACTCAGGTTTGCGATAGTGACAGCAGCGCTGGCCGTGTAGCATCATTACTTCGTGATTGTCGTACACCTGCTGGGCAGACCAGTCGCTTGGAAGTAGCGCTTCGAGGATGGCATGGGAAGGGCCAACGGCAACTTTTGCATTCAGCAGTCCGGTTCTGATGGCGACGCGGTGGTGATGGCTGTCGACTGGTAGGGCTCTTTTTCTCAGTGTGCTAAATGACAGGACGGCGGCGCTGGTTTTAGGGCCGACGCCTTTGAGAGTTTCTAGCCACTGCCGGGCGTCTGCGACAGGGCAATCGGCCAGAAAGTCGAGGGAGAGGGTGCCTTTTTCTGCGGTGATTTGGCGGAGCACTTGCTGAATGCGGGGTGCTTTTTGTTCTGGCCAAGTACAGGGTGCGATCGCTCTTTCGACCTGCTGAGTCTCAGCATCTCGAACGGCTTCCCAAGTGGGTAGGGCCTGCCGCAACTGCTTGAAGGCTTTTCCAGAGTCCTTATTTTTGGTGCGGTGGGAGAGCAACGCAGAAATGAGTTCGCTCAGCGGGTCTAGGTTGTGAAAGTAAGCAATGGGGCAGCCGTATTCTTTGCAAAGCTGCTGATGTATTGAGATGGCCTTTTCGCTGAGGGCATCTATTTCCGTGAGATTCTCCGTAAGATTGAGTTGCAAAGGAGCTCCTTGGTACCAAGCTGATGAGTTGCTTTAGTGTATCGAGCTACTTTTTGCGGCTGCGTCTGTCAAAAGGTTTGATAGCAACGGTCCAAAGACATGCAGAAAAGGCTGCTTTAAAAAAGAAAAAAGGAGAGCCGTTTGGCTCTCCCTACCATCAGGGTGCATCTACATGCACACATTATGACACATGGGGTGGGGGGTGTAACCCCCTCTTTTGTTCCGATTATAGAATTATTTGTTCGTATTGTAGAACTTCTGGGCATGATTGCGTGATTTCAGCCGCAATAGGCTCACAATTTTACACTAAGTATTTGTGGTTCGCACACCTGCTACGGCACTACGTTTTAGTGACTTCACCCATTGAGCTTTTTGCCTAGGAGCTGGTTTGTGAGCTTCGGGTCGGCCCGTCCGCCGGTTCGCTTCATCACCTGACCCACGAAGAAGCCTTTGAGCTTAGTTTTGCCAGCACGGAATTTGGCAAGTTCGTCGGGATGAGCAGCGATGACTTCGTCAATCATCGCCTCAATTTCGCCAGGATCAGAAATTTGGCTAAGCCCTTCCTTCTCCACGATTTCTTTCGGCGATCCGCCATTTCTTAACAATTTCGGCAGAATGTCTTTGCCAATCTTGTTGCTGATGGTGCCATCTTCGATTAGCTTCACCATCTCAGCAAGGGCTTCGGGGGTGAGGCCAATATCTCGAATGCCTAGCTTTTCAGCATTAAGGTACCCAGCGATGTCGCTCATGATCCAGTTGGCGACGAGTTTACTAGATGCACCGGTCGCGATCGCAGCTTCAAAATACTCAGCCACGGCCCGGTCATCGATCATTACGCCCGTGTCGTAGGCAGAGAGTCCAAGGTCTTCTTGGTAACGCTTGCGCTTTTGGGCGGGTAGCTCTGGCAGCTCAGTTTGCCAAGCCCTAAGCTGGTCGGCGGAGACTTCAATCGGCGGTAGGTCGGGCTCGGGGAAGTAGCGGTAGTCGCTCGATCCTTCTTTGGAGCGCATGCTTTTGGTTCTTTGGGGGCCTTCTTCCCAGAGGCGAGTTTCTTGGTAGATGGGTTCGCCCGCCTCAATGGCTGCAATCTGCCGCTCAATTTCGTAGTCAATCGCTTTTGCGATCGCGCTAAAGCTATTCATATTCTTGATTTCGACCTTCGTGCCAAATTCCTTCTGGCCGACCGGACGCACTGAGATATTGACATCGCAGCGCAAAGAACCCTCCTGCATGTTGCCATCGCCGACGCCCAGGTAGCGAATGATGCGACGAATTTCTTCAGCGTAGGCGGCAGCTTCTTCTCCAGAGCGAATATCTGGCTCAGAGACGATTTCGACTAGGGGCACACCCGCTCGGTTGTAATCGACCAGTGAGTAGGAGGAGCCCGAGAGGCTATCGCTACCAGCATGCACTAGCTTGCCAGCATCTTCTTCCATGTGCAGGCGAGTGACGCCGATGCGCTTACGAACGGGTTTGCCATCTTGAATCAGCTCAATTTCTAGCCAGCCGTGCTCCGCAATGGGTAGGTCAAACTGAGAAATCTGATAGTTTTTGGGAAGGTCGGGGTAGAAGTATTGCTTGCGGTCAAACTTACTGTAGGGGGCGATTTGGCAGTTTAGCGCCAACCCTGCTTTGACTGCGTACTCCAGCACTTTTTCATTGAGTACGGGCAGCACGCCGGGCAGTCCCATGGTGACCGGGTCGATGTAGGTGTTGGGGTCTGCGCCAAAGGCTGCTGAACTGGTAGAAAAAATCTTAGTTTCGGTGCTCAGCTGGCAGTGGGTTTCGAGGCCGATAACGGCTTCGTATTTACTGTCGGTGGCGGTTTTTGCAGGGGCAGCGGCAGTCATAAAGGCTTCTTTGTAATGCTTCTTTGTGGGAGGGTCTCTATCTATATATCTTCGATCACATCGGCAATTGTATCGCTATCGCTTCTACTTAGTGCAACTTAGTGCAACTTGGTGCACTATGTGTCGCTGACATGCACTCTCGCGGGGGCTCGGCAGATAGGTTTGCTTAGTAGATCAGGGTTATTCGACTGAGGTTAAGAACTCGCAGAAATCATTGAGTTGCTGAATGATGCGATTGTAGGCTGCCTCTAGCAGGTGAAAGTTGTCAGCAATTTTTTCTGGATCGAGCCGGTGGGTATAATTGCTGCGAATCACATGCCGAAAAGATAAAAGCTGGCCTAGGTACTGGCGACTCTCTGCGTCGATCACAGCAGGTCGCACGCCGGGTAGATCGAGCATCATCTGATCTAGCAAATCTTTGTTCCATTGGCCCTGTTGATGGCTGACTAATTCGCCATCTACGCTGTGGACAATCCGCTCAAACGTTTTTTCTAGCCCAGTGTAGAGGCCGTGCATACTCAGGCCAACGGCAGTCCAATAAACGTCTTGCTCAGTTTGTTTTGCAAGGGTTGCCTGCTGTTTTGCGTGTTGACATTCCCCGTTGCAGTCATTGACAGTTTGACGAATTCTGCCGATGAGTGCACTGTAATTTTTCATCTCTGCACTATCTGTGAGGTTGCTTTCAATGAATTCATGACTTTGTGGGGTAGCTTCACCTAGGGTCAGGCCATTTTGCAATATGGCTGTCCGCAGGCTAGCAGGTGCCTCTTCTATGCAAACTAGGTCTATATCGAATGGGCCAGCGTGGGTCATCAAAGCCGTGAGCGCTCTGATATGTTCTTCTGGAGGTAAGTTCCAAACGGCTAGGTCAATATCTGACTTTATGCGAACCGTGTCTGCAGAGAGCATGGAGCCGAATAAGACGACCTTAGTGACGCCGAAGTGAGCTTTGAGTAAGTCAGCGAGTTCTTTGGCGGTTTTCAAGCCGGTTTGGTGGCGTTGCTGTAGGTGCGATCGCTGCTTGACTTTGCGCTGTTCCAAACGGGCAGCGTAGGGCTGATATTGCGGCGGAATTGGCTTGTGGCTCTTTGAGGTGACCATACAACGAAGTATAGCAATCGGGTTGATGCCTCTGCGGGGAATAAAAACTTGTATGCACCCTGAATCGTGTTGACAGTGTTTCCTACTTTCCAGGGCCCTACTTCCCAAGGCATAAATTAGGAAATGATGACTAATTTACTTGCTAAGTCGAAGTAGTTATGAGTATGATTAAGTAGTTGAAATTAATCAGTGGGTTCAGTCTAAAGTTAAACAATGACGAAACGCCGACTCACGGCATTACCCATTGACCCGAGTTAGACGTTATTTAGACAGCGCTCACTTTTTTGGAGGCCCTATGGTTGCAACAACTTCTAAATCAGCTAAATCAGCTTTTTACCCCACTCGGATTGACCTTCCGCTTGATACCCGTCAGTCGGTAGCGGATATGCTCAATGGCACGCTGGCAGCGACAACTGACCTACGCACGCAGACCAAGCAAGCTCACTGGAATGTAAAAGGCAAGGACTTTTATCAGCTGCACCTGCTGTTTGATGAAATGGCGGACGAGCTTGAAGAGTACAGCGATATGGTAGCTGAAAGGATTACCGCACTTGCGGGAACCGCAATGGGGACAGTACGCATCGCGGCGAGCGAGTCGATTTTGCCAGAGTACGATTTTGACGCGGTCGGTGGCATGGAGCATGTGGCAGCGCTGGCTGACCGATATGCTGCCTATGGCAAGCACCTACGCGAAAGCATCGACAAGGCAGATCAGCTAGGCGATCAGGATACAAACGATTTGTACGTAGAGATTTCTCGTACTATCGATAAGCGCTTGTGGTTCTTAGAAGCGCATTTGGTTGGCTAATTGGTTCACAGGTTGTATTTGCCCGGCTGAGGATCTTTCCTCAGCCGGGCTTTCTGTTTGAGGTGTTTGGTTTAGGTGGTGCGATCGCAGGTAGCCCTTAACGCTGCACATCATAACAAAGTGCTTTCGCTTGATTGTTGTTCATGAAATAGGCTTAGCGCTTAGCTGGTAGTGAATGCAGTAAACCATACCCGCATCGAAGAGAGCATGTAGTGCTACGACTGACCAAACGTCCTGGTAGGCGAAGTATATCCATCCCCACAAAACACTCACGGCGACGAGCCCGACCATCCACACCCGGCGAAAGTTGTTGAGTGCTTTGTCTTTGTTGAGGTGGGGAGGCAAAACACGTAGCCAGAAAAGAGCGTGGATGGCACCCGAATAGGCGCAGAAGGTGAAAATGCCTGCTAAGAATAGCCACACTGGATTAGTCGTCCAGATAGCAACGGCTGACATGCCTAGCTTGAAGCTAGCCAGAAAGAGCGCTGTCTCAAATAGTCCATTGAGCAGGGGGAAGGCGATGAGGGTTGGCAGGTGAAGCGATCGCCCGTCCCGAGTAGACACTTTGGCATAGGCAAGGGTGGTCACAACGGTAATGGCCAGCCCAATCCAGATAGATATCCAATGACTTGTGCTGAATTCGCTAGGTAGCTGCCTAAAGCCTGCGTTCAAATAAGTCGTGCCGATAATGAGCCCGATTGTCCAGTAAATCGCTAACGGCTTGATGGCGGCGTCGGTCCGGGAGGCAATCGTAGGAGACGTCATAGGATATGTGTCCTGTGCGGGATCGCAACGTGGGTTGAGGCATGCGGATGACCATACGATACTCGCGATGCGTCGCAGCTGAACTCACCGCAGCAACAGTTCGTCACAAATAAGCTTGCCTCCCAAACAACTTTTTTTCGCTCAGGTCTTGACTTAATAAATATCTCTGCTATTAATAAATGAGTACTCACTCATTAATGCTTGTGCTGCTCACGGTTTAATTTACGAATTACGCATGTAAGAGAGCTTTAATTATGAAAATTGCCGTTTTTAGGTCACTTGCTTGGGTCGCGATCGCCCTCGGATTAGCGATTTCTGCAGAAGGTGCATCTGCAGCCTACCTGCTGGAGTCAGCGATTCGAGATGAACCGAATCTCCACAGGGGTTCTGACAGGGTTGCTCAGTTTCCACGTCCTGGTGGACGCCTAGGCCGCTCAGATAGGTCAAGACGCGATGGCTTTGACGACTGGGAAGACCGCAGAGAAGAGTTGGAAGACCGTAGAGAAGAGTTGGAAAGAAGAGATTTCGAAGATCGCCGAGAGGATTTGGAAGATCGCTGGGAAGATTTTGACGATGAACGCGAAGACCGATGGGAGGACCGTGAGGATTTTCGCGATGACAGAGGGGGTAGGGCAGACCGCGATTTTGACCGCTTTAGGCGTCGTAATCGATGAGTTAGGAAGATGAGTTGAAAAATTGTTTCTCTGTTTCTCTTTAGGTAAACCAATCAACGAAAATTATGAACTACACATTCACGTCGCTCAGCATAGGTACGATAGCCGCTTTGGCCCTGATGGACGTTGGTCTGGGCGTGTCAAGTCAGGCGGTTGCTGCCGTTGGGCCCACTGAGGTTTCTACAGCGGTGAAAGCTGAGCTGAAAGCCCGACCCGGTTCAATGATGGCCGAGCTGGAAAAACTGGATTTGACCACTGCTCAGCAAGATGAGATTGAGGCTATAAAGGCGGATATGACTGTGCAACTAGCGGAAGTGCTTACTCCCTCGCAAATGGAGGCCTTTCAGCGGAGACAGGCTGAAGGGGGCGATATGCGCAGCCTGATGATGAGCCTGGACCGGGGACAGCGCTCCTCTGTGATGACTATCATGCGCGCTGCACAATCTAACCTGATGGACGTGCTGACGCCCGAACAGCGCGCTCAGATCGAGGGAGGCCGTCCGTTGGATAGAAATTAGTTTCCCTGGTTTTGTTGTTTGATTAGCTGTTCTTCTAAGGAATTCTTTTTTGATTGAAGACGCTTCTGTTTTGGCTTTCACTTTGTAAGCTTTGGTGAGTAGCTATGGGGGTGAGTGTTTGTTCATCGGATGCTTCCCCATGCTCGCCAAATGCTCAAATGCCAAATGCTCAACTGTAGATATTTAGAGGCGTTGCCGATGCGTTGGTTTGCTTTGCTTTGTATTGTGATGGGTCCACTGTGGGGTTTGCCGAGTGCCGCACAGTCTGAAGAGGTGCCAGCTGAGGATATGCCAACTGAGGAGGTGCCAGCTGAAGAGGCGCCAGTAGTGGCAGATGCCGAAGAAAATGACCGCTCTTCTGGGAGCTACATCGGTATTGGCGGCAATATCGGACTGAGTGGTGGTCAGACAGCGCTGTCTGAGGGTGCCTTTTCCCTCGTCAACAACACTCAAATCCTTGAGTATCTCTCGATTCGTAGTTCTACTGTTTTTGGCGATGACATTACGTCGGCGATCGCTCTGACAGGCGGGTATGCCATTTCAAATGGGCAGGGTAGAACGGTCGCGACACCTTTCGTAGGTGGGGATATTTCGATTGCTGGTGATGTGGCTCCGTTGATTAGTGCGGGGGTAGATGTGCCGCTAGGTGAAGATTTTACCCTGACAAATCGGTTGAACGTCAGCTTCGGAGATGACGAAACGGATGTTGGTGTGTTGGTGGGTGTGGGTTACAACTTCAGTCTTTTTAGCTTGTTTTGAGAGATTTGTTTTAAGCATTACTTAGGTATGGAAAGGTCCAGGTCTCTAAAAGGTAACCAAATGAAAGAGAATCAACTCTCTGAAGTGCTGAGTATCCGAGCTGCTTTTCCCAAAATTGATTTCTCTCGCCGATGGCTTTGGGCGCTGCTTTCTGCCCTGATACTGCTAGGGCTTTTTTTGGGTAGGGGTCTGCTATTGCGGGGGCGAGCGCTAGAGTCTGACTTGCTTACTCAGTCAGTGGAGCGAGAAACGGTGCCGGTTGTGATTACGGCGAATGGCACGGTGGAGGCGGAGCGCTCGATTAACCTGAGTCCTAAGACCTCTGGCGTCGTGCAGGCGTTGCTGGTGGAGGAAGGCGATCGCGTTTCTCGGGGTCAGGTGATTGCCCTCATGGATGATGCCAACCTGCGCGGCGATCTCATTCAGGCGCAGGGTCAGCTTGCTCAGCAATCGGCGAATCTGGATCGGTTGCTGGCAGGCGATCGCCCGGAAGACATTGCCAGGGCCGAAGCCCAGCTAGCCGAGGCTGAGGCCAGCTTGCGGGAGCTGCGCTCAGGTAGTCGCGAGCAAGAAATTGCCCAGGCTGAGGCCCGTCTGCAGCGAGCCCAAACCACTCTGCAGCAGCGCGATGCCAACCTGCAGCGCTACGAATCTCTCTATGGTGCGGGTGCTATCTCCCGAGAAGAGGTTGAGCAAAGGCGTGCCGACCGAGATGTCGCCGATGCTGAAGTCAAAGAAGCGCAAGAGTCTCTGGCGCTGCAAAATGCGGGGACACGCAGCGAACAAATCGCTCAAGCTGAGGCCCGTGTGGAGCAGCAGAGGCAGAGCGTCGCCGTGCTCAAAGCGGGTACCCGTTCGGAAGATATCGCCCAGGCTCGCGCTCAGGTGCGCTCAGCTGAAGGCGCACTACAAACGATAGAAGTCAGTCTGCAAGACACCGAAATTACCGCCCCTTTTGGTGGTGTTGTCAACCAAATCTATGCTGAGCTAGGCGCATTTGTGAGTCCTTCAGTGTCGGGGGCGGGGACTGAGTCATCGTCGTCATCTTCTATCTTGCAGCTTTCGAGCGATCGCAACGAGGTCGTCGTTAACCTTCCCGAATCCCAAATCTCCAAGGTTGAAACAGGTCAGCCCGTGGTCATAAAAGCCGATGCCTTTCCGGGTGAAACGTTTACAGGACAGGTGGAGCGCATAGCTGCACAAGCGACTGTCAACCAAAACGTGACGAGCTTTGAAGTGAGGCTGTCGCTGGATCTACCCGAAGCAGAAAAGTTGAGAGTGGGGATGAACGTGGAGACCGCTTTTGAAGTGGGGCGCTTAGAAGATGCCCTGCTAGTGCCCAATGCGGCGGTGGTCAGAGGCGAAGAGGGAGAGGGTGTGTACGTTTTAGAGGGTAAGCAACCTGTTTTTCGAGCGATTCAAACCGGTGAAACAGCCCAGGGTAAAACAGAGGTCACCACTGGGTTAGCAGGTGATGAGCTTGTGTTGATTTCTCCACCTTCTGAAGCTGAGGAAGACCGAGGCGGCCTTCTGTTTCCACCGCGTTAGTGTGACTGGTCTACCTATGAAAACATATGTCTTTATTTAGAAGAGACTCTCTAAAACCACTACCTCAGCAGGTAACTCAATCCAACAAGCGCGCCTACCGTGTCTCGCAACTCGAGATTTTAGAGATGGCTTTAGAGGCGTTGTGGAGCAACAAGCTTCGGAGCGCGCTTACGATGCTCGGCGTAATTATTGGCATCGGCTCGGTGATTTCAATTACTTCTATCGGCCAAGGTATTCAAAAATCTACAGAGGAGAGTATTCGGGGCCTAGGAACCGACGTGCTGCAAGTAATTGCAGGTTCGGCTGAAAGCGATGGCATCAGTCAGGGACAAGGTTCGGTCACAACGCTTACATGGGAAGATGCTCAGGCCATCGCGGAGCAGGCCCCTTCCGCGACAATCGTCTCGGCCTACCTACAGCGAAATGCTCAGGTCGTATATGGGGAAAATAACACGTCCACAACAGTATATGGCACTGATTTGTCTCATCCCGATGCGCGCAATACGTATCCCGCTCAAGGGCGATTTTTTACTCAAGAAGAGCTTGACAATTCAGTTTCGGTCGCTGTGATTGCCCCGACAGTGCAAGCCAACTTATTTTCACCAAGTGTCGATCCGATTGGAGAAAGTATTCGCATTCAGGGTGAGATGTACAGCGTAATTGGGGTGATGGAAGTAAAGGGTGCTCAGGGACCGCAGGACCGGGATGATGCAATCTATATCCCGCTAACCACTATGTCGGCCCGGATGATTGGCAACAACTCGCTGGTGGGTGTTTCTGTCAATGGCATCTATGTGAAAGGACAGGATGAGAGTCAGCTAGAGGCTGTAAAATTTCAGCTGGAAAATATTCTGCGCCTGCGTCACAATATCGCGCTGCCTAAAGATGACGATTTTCGGGTGGTGAATCAGGCGGATGTTTTGGAGACGCTGTCTACGGTGTTAGGGCTGCTGACGACGCTCATTGTTGCGATCGCAGGCATTTCTCTGGTGGTGGGCGGTATTGGTATTGCCAATATTATGCTGGTCTCTGTGGTGGAGCGCACCCGAGAGATCGGCATCCGCAAGGCGCTCGGTGCCACTGAGCGAACCATTTTAAGTCAGTTTTTAACAGAATCTATTGTGATTTCTCTAGTGGGTGGTGGCGTTGGGATTTCTCTTGGTGTTGTTGTTACGTTTGTTTCGGCAACCGCCTTCCAATTTCCATTTGTTGTTTCTGGTGGCGCAGTGGGTGCGGGGTTTGCCTTGTCCACGGTGGTGGGATTGGTGGCTGGCGTTGTGCCTGCGCGAAATGCTTCTCGTCTAGATCCTATCGTGGCTTTGAGAAGTGAGTAGCTTGGGCGCTGGTGGCAGCCTCTAAAAGAAGAGAACATACCGATGATTGAGATGAGAGAGATTACTAAGGTCTACCAGCTAGGGGATGTTGCTGTTCCCGTATTGAAAGGTATTGACCTGATGATTGATGCGAGTGAGTATGTTTCGATTATGGGAGCGTCGGGCTCTGGCAAGTCTACGCTGATGAATATCATTGGGTGCCTAGATAGGCCCACAGAAGGACGGTACTGCCTGGAAGGGCGAAATTTGACTACGCTCAATAGGGACGAACTCGCCTACATTCGCAATCAAAAAATTGGCTTTGTTTTTCAGCAATTTAATCTACTGCCTCGGTCAACGGCGGTAGAAAATGTGATGTTGCCGATGGTGTACGCGGGGGTGCCTAAGGGTGAAAGACGCGATCGCGCCGAATTGGCCTTGACCAAAGTAGGATTGAGCGATCGCATGGGCAACCGGCCAAGCCAGCTGTCGGGCGGTCAGCAGCAAAGGGTTGCGATCGCCCGTGCCCTCGTAAACGAACCCGCCCTACTCCTAGCAGACGAACCGACCGGTGCGCTCGACAGCCAAACCTCCAAAGAAGTGATGGCCCTGTTTGACGAGCTGAATCGTCAGAGCATTACGATTGTGGTCATCACCCACGAAACTGAGGTGGCCGAACAGGCAAAAAGACAGATCCGGATTCAAGATGGCCTCGTCGTAAGCTGATACTGCCTCCCACGGCGCTGCAAAGACGGTGCTGTATCGTGGGAATAGGTTAGTACAGAGTTTTATGGCTAGGCCACGCAAAATCACCATTGAGCAAATTTTAGAGGCGGCGCAGGCGGTTTTCTTAGAGAAAGGATTTGGCGCTTCTACCTATGAGATTGCCAATGCGGCGGGAATTTCAGAAGGGTCTATATTCAAGCGGTTTCCTACCAAGGAAGCGTTATTTTTCGCTGCGATGGGAGCGTCGACGAGTTCCTTTCCTTCATTTTTAGAGGCGACTGTAGGACAAGGTGACCTACGGGAAAATCTCAAAAAAATAAGCCTAGAACTGATTGGCGTTTTTCATGAGCTGGTTCCCAAAATGATGATGTTGAGATCGAAGGGGCTACCGATGCCTGCCATGCTGATGGAGCCGGGCACCGCACCGCCGGTTCAGCTGCTAAAGCGATTGACTGATCTTTTTGAAAGAGAGATGGCTCTGGGCCGAATGCATTGCCAAAAGCCGCAAATGGTGGCCATGGTACTCATTGGCAGCCTGATGCACTACGTGGTGTTTCTGCAGATGTCTGCCCCGCTGCCCGATGCTGAAGAGTATGTAGAGTCTGTTGTAGACCTCCTTTGGAAGAGCATTCGACCCGAGGATAAGACGTGACATTAGATATCGAACCAGATGCCGAGCAAGATGTCTACTGCACGGGTGGCGCTACTTCTTCAGGTGCTGTTTCGGGTGGTGCTTCTGGGCTGGCTGGGCTTGGCAATAGCAGCTCTTCTACACCGTCACCGCCTTCTTCTAGCTCTCGAATGATGGTGGGTGCGTTATCTTCTCTGCTGCTGAAGATGGCTTGTAAGCCTTGTTCTAAGGTCTCTGCCATCGCGATTCGGTTTTTATAGGCCACGATGACTCGCGCCAGAATCGGCAGCCGGTTTTGCTCGGCTTCGAGATACAGCGGCTCTACATAGAGCAAGGATTGTTCTATCGGAATGACCAACAGATTACCTTGGTTCGCCCTTGAACCTTGAGTATTCCAGAGGGAAATGCGCTGAGAGATTTCGGGCTCCTGGTTGATGCGGGCTTCTATTTGCTCGGGGCCGAACACTAGCTCCTGCTTAGGAAATTGGTACAGCAGCTGCTTGCCATACTGTTCGCCATCGGAGCGGGCGGCTAGCCAGGCGACCAAGTTGTTTCTTCGAGCTGGGGTGAAGGGGCGCAGCAGCACAAATTCGCCGTCTTCTTCGCCGGGTAGCTCCATGATTAGGTAGTAGGGTTCTACGACTTGTTCTTCGTTGGCGTAGATTTCGTTGGGGGCTCGCCACTGGTCTTCTCGGTTGTAGAAAACCTGGGGGTCGGTCATGTGGTAAATCAGCAGCTGATTGGACTGGACGAGGGAGAAGTCTTGGGGATAGCGGATGTGGGCGCGCAGGGTTTCGGGCATGGCCGAGAGCGGTTCAAACATGTCTGGGAAGGTGCTGGCCCAGGTTTGAATGATGGGGTCGCTGTCGTCGGCGATGTAGAAATGCACTGAGCCATTGTAGGCATCGACAACCACTTTCACAGAGTTGCGCATGTAGTTGAAGTCGTTTCTGCCGGGGTCGGCGTAGGGATAGCGATCGCTCGTGGTGTACGCGTCGATCATCCAGTACAGATAGTTAGTTCCAGATTCTGCCTTGGGGGTGGCATAGTTGCTGCCCGCATTGGCAATCACCAGATACGGATCGTTGTCGAACTGCAGGAACGGGGCCACTCGCCGAATGCGCTGCTTGATATTGCGACGAAACATCACCCGAGTATCGGGGGTGAAGTCGTCGGTTAGCAGCATTTTCCAGTCGTGGAGGTGTTTGGCAAACAGCAGCCGATTGCCAAAGGAGCCGATGTTGATGCCACCGTCGCCATCGTAGCGGTTGTACACGTTTTCGCTGCCGCTAGGAAAATCTAGCTCGGGCACGCGAGAGCCAGTCATGACGTAAGTATTGGTGAGTTCGCCGAAGTAAATTCGAGGTTTGCCGACCGGAATGGAGCGCTCGATCACCTTGGAGCTGGGGGTGTGGGCAATGTCTTTAATGAAGTATTCGGGCAGGCCGTCGGGACCGGCGGTATTGACTGGGCTCATAGTGAAGCCGTAGCCGTGGGTGTAGGTGAGGTGCTCGTTTACCCAGGTTTTGGCTTCTTCGGGCACCTGCTCGTAGTTCAGCTCTCTAGCGGAAATGAGCACCTGGCGGCGATTGACTTCATCATCTTGGCCCGCGAGGCTGTAGCGGTCTACATCGGCATCGGCAAATTCGTAGTACAGGCGGATTTGCTGCAGCTGGCGGTTCGATTCGAGCAGAGGGCGGGTGTCCCAGAGGCGAATGTTGCGAACGGTGAGGTCGTTTTCTTCGAGTTTGGCGGTGGTGAGGGTGCCCTGCGGGTTAAATTCTCGGGTTTGGATGTCGGTGAGCTGAAAGGCAGCGCGGGTGAAGGCGATGGTACGCTCGATGTATGGGATTTCGCGCAGCAGCTCGTTGGGCTGTACGACGATGCGCTGCACGAGCCAAGGGGCAAGGGTGTTGCCCACCAGCGTGAACAAAAGATAGAGGGCGATCGCACTAATTACCGGTCTGGCTTTGAGCAGGCGACGAGTTCTGAGGATGCGCCGGGTGAGGGTGGTGCCACCCACGGCTCGCCACCCTAGTGCCAGGGCCAGACCTGCTGCAATAAAGCACAGCCCCAGATTGACCGGCAGGTCTACATGGATATCTGTAAAGCTGGCGCCGTAGGTGACGCCCTGCTCTGAATACAGCAGCTCGTAGCGGCCTAGCCAGTGGCCCAGCGCCGTGGTGGCTAGCAGCCCAGCGGCAATCGCCGAAAGGTGCCGCTGCTGCCCTATCGAAAAGCCAATAAACCGCCCTTGGCTGAGGGTATTGCCTGCTAGCAAATACTCCAACCCCACCGCCGTCAGCACGAACATGAGCAGCCCCGACAGCCAGAACTCTGCCAGCTCCCACAGGGGCAGCCGAAAAATGTAGAAGCTAAGGTCTTGGCTGAATACGGGGTCTGCTTGGCCAAAGGGGGTGGGGCTCAGCGCGGGCAGTACTCTGGCCCATTCTTCTGTGAAAATGATGGCGAAGCAGAGGCTGAGTGCGATCGCCGACAAGCGAATGAGCGGGGAAGGAAAGGCAATGAGTGCGATCGCGCCCGCAACCACACCGCCTAGCAAAATAGGCTGCGTCGCCAGCTGCTGACCGAGCGCCCAGTTTGCCGGAAAGCTCAGCCCCAGTGGCGTCGGGATGGGGGCTCTCACTTCCTGGATTTCAGTAAAGGCTATTTGGCCGTGGTGAAAGAGGCCGGTGCCAATGACTAAAGAGAGAATGAATAAAACGGGTAGCAAGCTGCGTAACCCCAGGCCTACACTGAGGTTTGAGGCGTTGGGCAGGATGCAGTTTTGGTTAAACTGGAGCCGTTTGGCAACGTTGAGATTGACGAAAATGAAGCCTAGGCTGGAGAGCAGCGTAAGGGTGCCGAGGATGAGTTGGGTGCGCGATCGCAGCCAAAACTCCGCCAAAAATCCTAGCTCACGAAACCAAAGCCCTTCTGCCCAGTAGTAAGTGGCCACATAGGCAAACCCCAAGATTGCTAGCAGCATCCACAGACTGGCCCAGCCTAGTCGGGCCGCCCGGCCCCGCTTGTAGCGAGCATCTTGCCGATTGCCCAGTTGGGCCTGGTCAGATTGCGGATAGCCACCTTGAGCCCTTGCCATCGTCTTTTCGTTCTCCTACTCGATCCGACTGTAATGGCCTTGTTCTAGTCCCCTTACTGGCCCCAAAAATCTATCGCCTGATAGCCCAGCTCATGCATCATTTGCCGCAGCAGTGGAATGCTTAGACCGACGACGTTTGTGTGGCAGCCTTCTATTTTTTCAACGAACATACTGCCTTTTCCATCGGTTGCAAAGGCACCTGCGCAGTGCATGGGCTCCCCCGTCTCAATGTAGGCCTTAATCTCGAAGTCAGAGACATCTGCAAAAAACACCCGCGTCATCCGATAGCGCACCAGCGGCTCTTTCCCTGGTGCAATCAACGCGTACCCAGTCAGCAGCTCTCCCGACCCCCCTCGCATAGATCGCCAGCGGTCTATCGCTTCTTCTTTACTCTCTGGCTTGCCATACACCACGCCATCGATTGCCAGCACCGAGTCGCACCCCAGCACCAGCGCATTCTGAAACTGCGGCGCAACGGTCGTTGCTTTCCCCAGGGCAAGGGCCTGTACCAGCTCCCTCGGATCGCTAATTACGACCTGATCTTCATCAAAATTGCTAGGGCATACAAATGGCTGAATTCCCGCATCTATCAAAAGGTTGCGACGTGCGACTGATGCGGAAGCCAGCACGAACTGAATATCTGCCATGGGAGCGCTGGAAAATGGAACCTTAGAAAACCAGCCTAACAAGAAAACCATGCAAAATGCGCATTTTGCATGGTTTCAGCTGACTGCTGCTAGTGCCGGTCTGTGATGCTCTTCTAACCTGCCTTTCCAACCGGCCCTAGTAAACAGAGAAAGAAGCGACTGACTGCTTCATGGTGTCTTTGAGCTTGCTCCAGCGGCCTTCTGGCACGGAGGCGTTGAAGGTGTAGAGCTGGCCGCGACGGATAATGACGCTGGCTAGGTCGTGGCGAGTGCCAGAGGGTAAGTTGGCGATGTATTCCAAAATGTAGTAAAGCTTATCGCCTGCTTCGAAGGACTGGGCATTTACTAGCTCTACGTTGCGATCATCCGGGGCGAGGGAGGTGATGCTCTTAGAGAGGGTGTAGCCGACTTCTGTGGGGGTGCCCAAGTCGGGTAGGGTTTTGCCACCAGAGACGGGGCTGACGACGACGCTGACGTTTTCGCTGGAATTAATAATGTCGTGAAAGACGGTGTCCGGCCCGTCTTCGACCTGGGCGGGTACCCATCCGGTGGGGTATTTAAATTCGTACCCCTCGTAGCTGTCATTGTAAGACTGTAGGCTCACTCCCGATGAGCAGCTCTGCAGGCCTAGGGCCAGCACGAGCACAAAGGGCATTACATACAGCGATGCAAACCGCTTCAGCATCTTAAACGTCTCTTTCATTGTCCGGTTTTCTGTTCCGTTAGGTTGTACCAATTGTGCCACGAGCTGGGGATCACGTCGGTCAAATCTTGGAAAGTTGGCAGATAGGCTGTGGGAGCGGGCTGCTCGACTTGCTAGCACGACTAGCCATCTGTCTAGGTGGCGACCTGGTCGTCTCGGTGATGTCGATGCTGCTTTGGGTCGATAAAAATGGTCAGTGTTGGAGAGTTTTCCAGCTATGGAAATAGTTAGTTACCCATCCAATTTCTGACGCTCTGCTGTTTTTTATCTATTTTATACCTGGAGTATTTTCCGATGAATACTACCTTCGAGACCCTTTCTCAAAACCTTTCAGACATGATTGCTCAGACGAGTCGCACGGTTGTGTCTGTGCGGGGGCGTCGCGCGGCGGGCACGGGCATTCACTGGCGCAAGGGACTGATTGTGACTTCCTGTGAGGCTTTGAACTCGGCTGAGGGGCTACGGCTGGCTACACCCGATGGCCAAACCTTTGACACAGAATTGCTGGGCGCGGATCCGGCGACGGATGTTGCGGTGCTGGCTCTGCTAGACGGGGTGGAGTTGCCGTTGGCTGTTTTGGGAGATTCGCAGGCGCTGGCGATGGGGCAGCTGATTGCGACGGTGGGCTACTCGATGGGTCGGGGTGGACGTCAGCTATTTTCTAGCTTGGGCATGGTGAGTCAGGCGGGTGGGCCTTGGCGCAGTCAGCAGGGCGGGCAGATTGACCGCTACCTTGTGGCGGATTTGAGGCTGTATCGAGGCAGCGCTGGCTGTCCGCTAATCAACCACAGCGGGCAAGTGGTGGGGTTCAATACGTTTGGTCCGCGGCGACGGGTGCTGACGATTCCGGCGACGACGGTGAATGGCGTGGTGGACCAGTTGCAGCAGCGCGGAAAAATTACGCGGGGCTATTTGGGCCTTGGGATGCAGGCGATTCCGCTGCCTGAAAATGTTCAGCAGCAGCACGGGCTGAGTCAGCAGGTCGGCATCATGGTGGTGAGCGTGGAGCCGGGCAGCGCTGCTGAGCAAGTGGGCATGCTGCTGGGTGATGTGATGGTTGCTTTTAACGATCAGTCGCTGGAGAGTTTGCGGCAGGTGCAGACTTTTCTGGGACCTCAGAGTGTGGGGCAACCTCTGGAAATAAAGCTTTTGCGCGGTGGGGTGCTGCAGACTGTGACGCCGACGGTGGGCGATCGCTGATGGAAGTGGTGGTCATTTGTGCGGCGCAGTCGGTGACTCGGGCGGGGCTGGCGGCTATGGCGAGCACGTCATCGACTCAGGTGGTGGGCCAAGTGAGCAGCTTAGCCGCGCTGGGCACTTGGCTACAGACTCAGCGGGCCGATCTGGCAATTGTAGAGATGTCTGGTGTGGAGGTGGATGAGGCTGAGCGGCTGTTGCAGCTGATAGAGGCGATGCCTGCGGAGGAACGGTTGGCGGTGTTGGGGTTGCTGCCGCTGGGTCAGGGTGACTGGCCGACGAGTGTCCGTAGGTTGATGGCTCAGCTGATGGCGACGGGGGTGGTGAGTTTTTTGCCGGTGGGGGTATCTGCCAATGAGTTGCGAAGTGCGATTGCAGCGATAAGTAGTGGATTTACGCTGCTATACCCAGATATTGCAGAGATATTGTTCGCTACGCAGGTAGGCTTTTGGCCGGATGAAGTGGATGTCGTATTGGAGCCGCTGACGCCTAGAGAAGTGCAGGTGCTCAATCAGCTGGCGGGTGGGTTGACGAATCGTGCGATCGCGCAAAAGCTCAACATTTCAGAACACACGGTGAAATTTCATGTCAGTGCGATTTTGAACAAGCTGGGTGTGGCTAGTCGGACGGAGGCGATTGCAGTCGGTATTCGGTCTGGGTTGGTGCTGCTTTAGTAGAGAGAATAAAGCTTGTAGAGCTTGCCATGAAATTACGGCCTTACCAACACCCATAGATTCATATTTATATGACAGGGCTTTCATACAGAGCTAACTTAGCCTGTATGCGTAGTTGAATTTTGCCAAGGACTATTGAAAACGACTTGAAATTAGGCGACTGTTGGTTATGAAGAAAAGTAATTCAAATCAGTATGCATGACTGGATCGAGACTGTACATAATTTTGTGTAAGCGGACTAAGATCCTATCAATTCAGGAGA
>JBCBIK010000003.1:0-77115 GCA_038524545.1 Cyanobacteria bacterium J06623_4
GAGAGTACAGCAAGTGCAAAATGGCATGCTCGATCCCGCCTACGTACTGGTCTACCGGTAGCCAATTGTTTACCCGATCTTTTGAGAAGGCCGTTTCCTCATTGTTGGCATCGGCGTAGCGTAAAAAGTACCAGGACGAATCTAGAAACGTGTCCATGGTGTCGGTTTCTCGCTTGGCATCTTTACCGCAGTTCGGACAAGGGACTTTTACCCAATCCTCAAATTTGGAGAGGGAGGGGACGCTTTTTCCTGAAAATTCTACATTTTCTGGCAAGGTGACTGGCAAATCTGCGTCAGGCACGGGCAGGCTGCCGCAGTCATCGCAATGGATGATGGGAATGGGCGCGCCCCAGTAGCGCTGCCGCGAAACGAGCCAGTCGCGTAGACGATAGTTGGTGGTTCCTTTGCCTAGGGATTGGGCTTCTAAGTAGGCGATCGCAGCTAGTACGCTCTGCCCTTTACCTTTGCCGGAGGCGATCCCATTTAGCGGTCCTGAGTTCACCATGACGCCATCGTGGGGATAGGCCTCTGTCAGGGTGGTATCGTTTAGGGCTTTTCCATTGGCGTTGTGTTCTGGCTGCACCACTACTTTTATGGGCAGGTCAAACTTTTTGGCAAAGTCAAAGTCTCGCTGGTCGTGGGCAGGTACTGCCATGATGGCGCCGGTGCCGTAGTCCATCATGACGTAGTCGGCTGTCCAGATAGGGATTTTTTCACCATTGACTGGATTGACTGCGTAGCTGCCCGTCCAGACGCCGGTTTTTTCTCGCCCTTCTGCTGTTCTATCAATTGTGCTCAGGCTGGCGGCAGCTGCTTGGTAAGCTTTCACAGCTTCGGCCTGCTCGGGTTTAGTGAACTTTTCTATCAGCGGATGCTCAGGAGACACCACCATGAAGGTCGCTCCCCACAGCGTGTCTGGGCGAGTGGTGTAAATTTCAAACTCGTCACCGGCTTCGGTTTTGAAGGTCACCTGAGCACCGGTAGACTTGCCAATCCAATTGGCCTGCATGGTTTTGACACGCTCTGGCCAGCCTGGCAGCTTATCGAGGTCGGCGAGTAGCTGTTCGGCATAGTCAGTAATTTTGAAAAACCACTGACGCAGGAGCTTGCGCTCGACCTTTGCCCCTGAGCGCCAAGAGCGTCCTTCGCTATCTACCTGTTCGTTGGCGAGGACAGTCTGGTCAACTGGGTCCCAATTTACAGCGGCTTCTTTTTGGTAGGCCAATCCCGCCTCGAAAAACTGCAGGAAAATCCACTGGGTCCAGCGGTAGTAGTTTGGCAAGCAGGTGGCTACTTCCCGGTCCCAATCGTAGGAGAGGCCCAGTGCTTTGAGCTGCTCGCGCATTTGGGCAATGTTTTTTAGCGTCCAGTCAGCCGGGGGGACGCCGCGTTTGATGGCGGCATTTTCGGCGGGTAGGCCAAACGCGTCCCAACCCATGGGATGCAAGACTCGGTAGCCCTGCATGCGGCGCACTCGAGCGATCACATCGGTGATGGTGTAGTTGCGCACGTGGCCCATGTGCAGGTCGCCCGACGGATAGGGAAACATCGACAGGGCATAGAATTTTTTACCTGAAGATTGGTCATCAGGAGTTGACTCAGCCGTTTCATTGAGTTTGTGCTCGGCCCAATATTGTTGCCATTTTGCTTCTATGTCTGCCGGGCTGTATCGCACTTCCACGCCGCTACGGTTCCTTTCGTTTGTTCACATCTTAAAGTTGTATTTTAGAGGGTGGATTGATATTAAATTTCAAAAATGAAATTTAATATCATTTTTGAAATTTAATATCATTTTGAAGCGTGTGAGCGATCTTTGTGAACTTTGCGTCTTTGTGTACGGCACGTTGAAGCCGGGAGGTCGCTACCATCAGCGCTACTGCTCAGATTATTTGACCTGGGCGAGGCCTGCTGTGGCGCGGGGGCGGCTGTATGATTTCCCAGAGCTGGGCTATCCAGCGATGACCTGGGGAAAAGACTGGGTGAAGGGCTATGTGCTTACATTTGTGCAGCCTGAGTCGGTTTGCCAGCAGATTCTACAGCGGCTAGATGGGCTGGAAGGCTTCTATCCGGAGCATCAGAGCGCGGAAAATGAGTATGAGCGGCAGCGGGTTTTGGCAGTTTTGTTGAATGAGGGAGGTTCCGCGGCAGAAGAAAAGTCGCAGTCGGCTTGGGCCTACTTTATGGCGGCTGAGAAAGTGCGATCGCTCGGTGGTCAATATCTCCCAAGCGGTGATTGGCCAGTTGATGTGTCCTAGCAATGGCTAGCCTGTTTGAGATAACTGGTGACTTTCAGGCTCTAGGCACTGGGTAGTAGGCAGCTCGGCTGCGCCGGCGGCGATGAGTTCTACCTCGTTTTGACTATTGCGCTGCCAGTGCACAGCTTCTGCAATCGCGGATTGTAGAACGGTGTCGCTAGATGGGGAGACTCGTGCGGATGACAGCGTGTTGGCCGGTGCGCTTTGAAGAATATTGGCAACAGCGCGGATATCTCGCCAGGGGCGGGTTGCTTCTAGCCGTTCTGCGGGGTTACTCATCAGCCCACCCCGACCCGAGGCGACAAATTGATTGCTACCGTTTCCCGAACAGCTTACTATCACCTGATTATCTACATTGGAAAAATAGGTTGGTAGGGCCACCAAGCCAGAATCTGCATCCAGGCCAGCGTTTTCAATTTTTACGGTGCCGTCGATACCTAGCTTGGAGCTGGCCGTGATGTCACTTTGAGGTGTAAGCTGGCTGCGAAATTGAAGCCCAAAAATTCCCCGGGTGATGATGTTGATATTTCCGCCCCGACCATCAGCCGCATTGGCGACAATATCACTGTTTTCTCGGCCAATAATAAAAGGAGATTGGATCGCAATATTGCCACCATCACCTGCACCTAGCGAAGTCGCTTGAATCAGACTCCCGTCACGAGTCCTGAGAGAATCAGTAGTCAGGGAAATATTCCCGCCTTGTCCAGAGGCCGTGATAGCGCTAATATCCCCTCCGTTTAGGATTGTTTCCTGCGATCGCGCCGTTAGCATACCAGCTTCCCCCGTACCCAGGTTAGCGACCGAGACTGCTCCACCTTCATCGATCTGCAATCTGCGGGCTGTGATACTCACTTGTCCTGCATCGCCCATCGGAATTTGGTCAGCGCCTAGTACCTGCTGGTAGATAAGCGATGCCAAAACAACACCAGAAGAAATCGAGCTTCCTCTCAAATCCGATAGTTGGTCAGAGATATGCACTTGTCCAGTAGCTGTAATCTCGATATTGCCTGCTGAACCATCGGTAAAGCTAGAAGTGAGAATAGACCCACCATCCCTAACGGTCAGCTGGTCCGTAAAAATAGTTAGATTACCAGCATTACCATTGCCAACAACCGTCGTTGCACTAATCAGACTCAACTCACCTGTGGGCGTTGTGCCATCAACAAGAATATCGCTGGCAACAATCTCTACATTCCCACCACGACCATTGGCAAACGCGGTATTAGAGCCGACAAATCCGCCCTCAGTGATCGTCAGACGTTCAGCATCAATAATCAAATCGTTACTCTGACCGGATCCTACCGTGTAAGTCCCTAATCTGCTAAATATCCCAGGGGCGCCATCAGCATAACCACTAACAACTAAATCATTCGATTCAACAGTCACAACACCGCTAGCCCCAAGGCCAAATGTTCGACTACCTAAACTACTGCCATCTACCACGACAACTTGAGGTGACCTAACTGTAATATCACCAGCGCTACCAAACTCTGTTGTATCAGGCGGTATAGGAACAAAGGGAACTATCGAGCTAATAATGCTGCTAGTCATTGCGCCTAGCGTCAGCTGACCGTCAAGCCTCAGGCTATCTGTCGCCGTGATAACGATGTCACCACCAGGGAAAAGCCCTCTATTCTGTGCCAAAATTAGAGACCCATCAGATAGGTGAATATCTTTCCCAGCGAGATCAATCGCTCCTGCCAAACCACCAATGAGTCCACTGACATCAACTAGAGACCGTAGATCCAGATCAATATCTGAAAACCCATTTTCAGAAATATCATTAGGAACACTTGGAGATAGTGAGAACCCTGTAGACGTGCTTACAACATCGACCTCTCCTTGATTTAAGCTGAGCAGCTCAATGCGGCCACCCGGTGCGGTGAGCATTCCACCAGTGGATTTTATCTCGTTGCCAGCGAGGGCTAACGTTTCACCAGGCTGTACGATAAGACCGCTCGGTGGCTGCGAAGCGACATACGGTGAAAAGAGAGGATGATCCGCAACGGCAATCGAATGTCCGGGACCTTGATAAGTGATAGATTGTGATTGGCTGCCTATCTGTAAACCCGTAGGCACACTGATCGATAGAAGCGATACTGCTGAAGCATCTACAGCGCTGAAGCGGTAGTCACCGAACGAAATACTTTCCGCAGTGCTAGCCAGGAAAGACCCTGGTAATTGTAGGTTTGCACTAGGGCCAAAGATAATTCCTGCGGGGTTTATAAAAAACAAGTCAGGACGATTGCCACCCAAGAGTTGCAGCGTTCCATTCAGAAGCGTTTGCTGTTGCCCGGTCACTCGGCCAACTACTGTGTTTATGTGGTTGTACGTAGAGTCACTAAGGTCGAAAACAACTGACCAAGACTCAGGTGAGAACGTATCAAAGCTATGAAATAAAGAATCATTTCTAATGGTGCCAGCCTCAACTGAAAATTGTTGCTGGCCACTATCAATGACAAGTGTTGATTCTGTTGTTTGGTCAAGGGTGATGGTTTGCGCTTTAGCTACTTTGGAGAAGAAAGGGCTGGTGAGCAATAGTGAAATATAAATCAGAGACCATAGGAGTCTTTTTAAGATGACAATCATCGAATTTATCTTGCCTTTCTCTCTAAACTACCCATTTCTGGTATAAATTTTGTTTGTTTTTATCAGATTACTGTTAACAGAAGGATTGTTGGTTTTAGATCTTACAAATCAACCAATCAACTTTTTGTCAGTCTTCTTTAAAGCGTACTTATCTCACTAATTGAGTGAAATAATACGGAATCAATGCACCTATCGCCTCTGGAATTTTGAGAGAAAGTCAGCAGGGGGTGCTCTACACCTTGTTGAAGGGATATGAAGCAGAGGGAATTATCAGCACAGGTAAGCGACAAGTCATTGAGTGCAATGGAATGAAGAATTCTTGGGAACTGATAACGGCGACTATTATCACGGCAGGTTTTGTAGGTACTGTGGCATCTCCTTCCCTGGCTGCTGGGCAGTCGAAGTGGACGCCTGCCGACAGTGCGCTAGATATTGGTGAACTGGATCTAGCTATGAATTCTACTGGCGCACCGCAGGCAGATGTAGACCTATCAGCCCAAGGCAGGCAGCTGTACGCGGCAGGTCAGTTTGCAGCGGCAGCGGATGCCTGGCAAGTGAGCGCGCAACTCGCTGCCGAACAGGGTGACTCATTGGCACAGGCAGCTATTTTAAGCTACTTGTCTTTGGCCTATCAGGAGCTAAACCAATGGACGATGGCACAATCAACTATTGATCAGAGCTTTGAGTTGATGGCAGTAGCGTCGGAAAATGGTGATACGAGCGCGATGCTTCAGGCTCAACTTTTTAACACAAAAGCGGGGCTTTCCTATTATTTAGGTCAGGCTGAAACGGCGCTCGAAGAGTGGAAGCAGGCCGAACAGTTTTATCGGGCAGCAGACGATGTGTCGGGGCAATTAGGTAGCCAGATTAATCAGGCGCAGGCACTACAGACTTTAGGGTTTTACCGGCGATCGCGTCAGCAGTTAGAAGCGATCGCTGATACGCTCGCTACCATGCCTGACTCTGAGCTGAAGGTGAACGGTCTGCGAACCTTTGGCAACGCGCTGCAGGTACTGGGTGACCTGTCAGCAAGCCGCGCCGCCCTGTTTGAAAGTGCCAATATTGCGATCGCCATAGATTCAACGAATGAACTTAGTGCAACTTACCTGAGCTTAGGGCGAACGGCTCGGGACTGGGGTGATACGAATGCTGCGATCGCTATGTTTAACCGGGCCAAGCAAACGGCCCTCAACCCAGCAGATGCCCTGCAGGCTGACCTAAGCCGCCTCCAGTTTTACATTCAGCAAAAAGACACTGCCATCGCGGCGGAGCTGGCTAGCGACCTTGCCAGCCAGCTAGAGACACTGCCGCCCAGTCGGCTATCTGTGTATGGCGCTGTGAATCTGAGTGCTAGCTTGGCTAAAGAAGCGCAGCTTGGAGAGTCTTTGCCCATTGAGCAGATAAATTATCTGCTTGCTGACGCCGTTAGATCTGCCCAATTACTGGAAGACTCGCAGGCTGAAGCCTATGCCCTGAATCAGTGGGGCGCACTCTACATGCAGACTCAGCAATGGCCAGATGCGCTGACCCTCACTCAAAAATCTCTAGACATTGCCCGCTCGATCAATGCTGATGATATTGCTTCTCAGTCTGCGTGGCAACTGGGGCGTATTCTCAACCGGCAAAATAACAGATCTGAGGCGATCGCTGCTTATACAGAAGCCGTTGATGCGCTTCAAGATTTGCGTAGCGATTTGGTGGCTATTGACCCCGATGTGCAATTTTCGTTCCGAGAAAATGTAGAACCTATCTACAGAGAGCTGGTGAGCCTGCTACTAGAAGGAGATGCTCAGCACACAAAAGCGGCTAACAAGTCCAGTCAAGGCCCCAGTCAGGAGAATTTGGCTCAAGCACGAGAAGTGATTGAGGCGCTGCAGCTAGCAGAGCTAGATAACTTTTTTCAGGAAGCCTGCATTGATGTAGAAGCGCAGCAAATTGATCAGGTAGATGCTCAGGCGACTATTATTTACCCGATTATTTTGCCGGACAGGCTGGCTGTAATTGCATCTAGCGCGGGGCAACCATTGGAGTACTATTCCACTCCTATTAGTGCTGCGGCTGTTGAATCTACCTTGCAAGAACTGCTTAGCGCCATTCATCCAGTCTCTGACAACAGCTACAGGTTAGAACTTTCTCAACAGGTTTACGATTGGCTGGTGCGACCAGCTGTAGAGAGCAACATTACAGAAAATACTGAGACGATTGTGTTCGTGCTCGACGGACTGCTGCGCAACATTCCGATGGCTGCCCTGCACGATGGCGACAGCTACCTGATTGAGAACTACGCTGTCGCCCTGTCGCCAGGGCTGCAGCTGATGAATGCCCAGTCTCTTTCGCAAATTCGGCCAGATGCCGTTGTCGGGGGTATCAGCGAAGCTCGCAATGGACTCAGCGCCCTACCTGCGGTAGAAAAAGAGATTGCAGATGTCAGTTCGCTCATCCCAGCAGACACTTTGTTTAATGAAGAATTTACCAGTGAAGCCCTTGCTAGAGATGTCAAAAACAGCTCGGCAAATATTGTTCACTTAGCCACCCACGGGCAGTTTAGCTCTCGGTTAGAAGATACCTTTCTCTCAACTTGGGAAGGGCGACTTAGCGTGAAGGAACTCTCTGAGATTTTGCAAGCGAGAGGACAATCTCAGGCTATTGAACTTTTGGTGTTGAGTGCTTGTGATACGGCTTCGGGGGATGATCGCGCGGTGCTAGGCCTGGCGGGCATAGCGGTACAGTCGGGGGCTCGTTCTACCGTTGCCACCCTGTGGCCGGTGAAGGACCAGGCTGCGGCTCAGCTGATGAGAGAGCTGTATCAAGGCATCAGTACCGCTGAGATGAGTAAAGCAGAGGCGCTCAGACAGGCTCAGCTACAGCTACTGGCTGACCCAAGCTTTAGCGATCCCTTCTTTTGGTCGGCGTATACCCTGGTTGGCAATTGGCAGTAGGGCTGCGACAGCCTAAGGAAATGCGGTGGCAAGATCGACCGTGTTTTCCCCGAGTTGTGGAGCAAAAAAGTTACGCGTTTCAGGGTGAGTACGCTACGCGGACCACTGTTCGACTTCGTACGATGAAAATTGCCAGGTTTATTTTTAATGTCTGTAAGTCCGGTAGACGATTTGGAACGGTTGGAGAGAAAACGTGTTTGAACGAGTTGATGAGAGCTAAACATTAGGAACCTATTATGAAACGATATTTGTTGGCTAACACTTTTGGGGTGGCTGCTGTGCTCCTGAGTATGGCTTGGCTACAAGGGGGGGCGGCCCACGCCATTGGTTTTACGCCGCCAGCGGATAATGCCGCGCCTAGAGACGGGACAGGTGGTGCCTCTCGGGGTAACTTTTTTGTGCCACCTAGCGACAATGCTGCGCCCCATCGAGGGACGGGCGGTGCCTCTCGGGGTAACTTTTTTGTACCGCCTAGTGACAATGCTGCCCCGGGTGAGAGTACTGGGGGGGCCTCTCGGGGTAACTTTTTTGTGCCGCCCAGTGACAATGCTGCCCCGGGTGAGAGTGCGGGAGGAGCTTCTCGCGGAGACTTTTTTACCCCACCTTCTGAGAACAGCGCACCGCAGGAGTCGGTGGGTGGCGGCGCACGCAGCAACTCGTACGGTGCGACCCATACGACTGGTCAGCTTGCTGTTTCTTCTATGATGGCGGTTACGCCGGAAAGCTTTTTTGGTACGACGCTAGAAGCACGGCCAACTATTTTGGTGTATGTGCCGGCTTCGAACGCTAGCGAAGCGGTTTTTACGCTGAAGGATGAAGCGAAGGAACTGATGTATCAAATGAAGATGCCGATTCCTCAAGCGGGCGGCGTGGTGAGCGTTGAGCTGCCTACTGATGCGCCTGAGCTGGCGGTGGGGCAAAACTATCAGTGGTATCTGGCGATGATGCTGGATAATGAGCTGAGCCCGGCGAGCCCCTTTGTCGATGGCTGGGTGAGGCGGATTTCTCCAAGCCCTGAGCTGGCGGCAACTCTTAGCCAAGGTGAAGGCCTTAATGACATTGCTGCTCTCGGCGCAGATGGCATTTGGTATGACACGGTGGCTCAGCTAGCGCAGCTGCAGGCACCGCAGGACGATGCTGCGATCGCTGCCCACTGGCAGGAGCTGTTGGATTCGGTGGGATTGACTGATATTTCTGCTGCGCCCTTGATGATGTAGCGGCTTTGATCGCGCATTGAGTTTCTTCTAGACAACGATTTTTCTTCTTGACATGGTGTGACGGAGGGTCTACAAGCCTTCCGTCTTTTCTTTTTAAAGTTTTGGGTTGGCATTTGGGTGTTGCGCTCTGAAGGTTTGCTGAATCTAGAAATATTCTCGGTAAATCAACACGAAGCTATATTGAAAGAGCAAGCCGGAGTTGGCTGTAGGTGTAGATGGTAAGTTGTCGATGTCAGTGATTGAACAGATTTTGGAAAGTGCCTTGTCGGGAGAGGATATTTCTGTCTCGGAGGGGATAGAGCTACTGAACGTTAAGGAAGCATCAGAAAAAGCAGCGATTCGGGAAGTGGCAGATGCGCTAAGGCGGCGCCAGGTGGGGGAGACGGTCACCTATGTGCTCAATCGCAATATCAATTACACCAATATCTGTGAGCAGCACTGTAGCTTTTGCGCGTTTCGGCGGGATGCTGACCAGGCTGGGGCCTACTGGGTGGACTGGCAGGGCATTTTGGAGAAGGCGCGGGAGGCGGCTCAGCTAGGCGCAACAGAAATTTGTATGCAGGGGGGGCTAAACCCTGAAGCGAAGATAGAGGGGTCCGCTTTGGCCTACTATTGTCAGCTGGTGGAGACGATTAGACAGGCTTCACCTGACTTGCATGTCCATGCTTTTTCGCCTCAAGAGGTGCAGTTTATTGCGCGGGAAGATGGGTTGAGCTTGCGGGCGGTGATCGCGGCGCTGAAGGAGGCCGGTGTGGGGTCGCTGCCTGGCACGGCGGCGGAGGTGCTAGATGATAGCGTGCGTCGCATTTTGTGTCCGGAGAAGACGACAGCGGCGGAGTGGGTTCACATCGTAGGGTTGGCCCATGAGGTGGGGCTGCCGACGACTAGCACGATGCTCTCTGGCCATATCGAGACGGCGGAGCAGCAGGTGAAGCATTTGGAACAGCTGCGGCAGCTGCAGCAGCGCGCGAAAACGAAGGGATACGCTGGCATTTCGGAATTTATACTGCTGCCGTTTGTAGGTCAGGAGGCGCCCAAGCCGCTTCGGCGCAGAGTTGGCAGAGACCAGCCGGTGTTAGAAGATGCTTTGCTACTGACTGCGGTGGCGCGGATTTATTTGGGTAATTGGATTGTGAACCATCAGCCGAGCTGGGTGAAGCTGGGGCTAGCAGGGGCGACTGAAGCACTGCGGTGGGGCTGCAATGATATTGGCGGCATTCTGATGGAGGAGCATATTACCTCTATGGCGGGGGCCGTGGGTGGGACCTGCCAGAGCGAGGCGGACTTGATAAAGGCGATTGAATCGGTGGGTAGACCGGCTCAGCAGCGGGATACGCTGTATGGAAAAATCGGCGTGCCGGTGATGGCTTAGTCAGGCCTGGACAAAGCGGGTTTGTTCAGCTTTGTCTGTAGCTGGTGCTGGAGGTCTGATAGGGCTTGGCGAATGGAGGCGTGGGTATGTTCTGCGTCGGGGTGGGGTGGTTTGCCGGGCTGCTGGAAGTGGGGGCGATCACCGGTGAGCTGGCTATGAGCGATCGCAACTTGCCGGGCAAATTCACAGAAAGTGGCAGGTTCACTGAGTAAGCTGTCGAGAATTTGCGAGAGAGCTGTTAGCGGTGTATCTAGCTGACGACTGACCCGAATGTCTTGGCTGGCCCATGTTGAGAGGGTGGTTGCTAGGGCGTCGGAGGGGTTGGTGAGGTAGGTAGAGAGAAACTGATTGATTGTGGCGATCGCACGTAGCGGACGCGGAATGGCCGATTCGCCCTTGAGAAAGCTACCCCCCTCTCGGCCAATTGCTTCTGCTAGGGAAAAGGGACGCTCGCTGCGAATTTCTGCCTGTAGATCGCTATTTAGAGGGGGAACCGGTTTGGCAGGCGCTGTCGTGGATGCTGGAGAAGGTGGCTGCTCGACTTTTTTCTGGGGGGTGACAAACGCGAGCACTGTCGCGATGAGCTGTTGGAAAAAAGTCGGCATAGGGGCGGTGCGTTAGGAAATTTGACGGTTGGCCGGGCTAGCTGTTGATGGTCTGGATGACTGGGCGATGGTTGTCAGGATAGTGAACAACGCTTAGCAGGCCGGGGCGCAGTGCCAGTTGGGAAGGGAGGTGTGCCAACGATGAGCTGAGATCGCCTTCTTCTACGACAGTGCGATTGCCTGGCGCTATGCTCTGGGCAAGTAGGGTTTGGATATCGGCGGAGGGTGCGATCGCAATGCTCGTTATCATCCCATCTTTGGGGCCGGAAGCGCTACTGAGCTGCTGCTGCCACACGGGGAGAAAGCGCGCATTTTCGGTGGTGAGCTGTAGCGCTTTGGGATGATATTTTAGGAGCTTTGCGGCGCTGGCCTGACTGTTGCTGGTGGTGAGGCAGAGGTCTATGCGGACCTCTTCGAGTCGCTTGGCAATCCGCTGATAGTGCTGAGAGGTGAGTCCCTCTGAGGCTAGTAGGATTAGCCGCAGTCCCGTTTTTTCAGTTTTTACTTTTGGAAGCGCTTCTCCCAGCGGTTCAGTGTTGTTTAGCTGGTGGAGTCTTACCAATCTTTTGTCAGCTGTTTTCTCTTCGGTTGTTTCTCCGAAGGTCAGCTCGCTAATGCCACAGTTAGACTGCTGCAGAGCGTGGTGGAATTTGGGCTGAAGGCCTAGGGCTGTGCTGATGAGAGCGTGGATGGTGCCGCTGTGGCTGACGATGAGGCAGGTGTGTCCGGTATGGCGGGCTAGAAAGTTTTGCCAAAAAAGCTGCGATCGCTGGTAAAGATCTTGGACTGGAAAGTAGGGGTCTGCTGCGACTGCAATTCTCTTTTGCGCTGAAGTATTCTGGGTTAAAGTTGCTGGCCGCGCGGGCAGCTCAAATGCTTCGGGCCGGTGTTGCCAGCAGTCGTACTCAGCGGAAAATTGCTGCCTTACCGTTTGGTAGGTTAGGCCTTCCCAGCCGGGTAGAGAGATTTCTCTCAGCTGATGGTTGAGTACCATGGGGGGCGGGTTGACGGGCGACATGGCGTGTATTAGGGTGCGGGCCGTCTGCTGTACGCGGCGCAGGGGACTTGAGTAGACGATATCGATAGATCTATGCCGCAGCGCCAGTCCTACCTGACAGGCGGTTCGCATGCCGAGCGAGGTGAGAATAGAGTCGTCGGAACTGCCTTGGTAGCGCCCTTGCTGGTTGAAGGTGCTGCGTCCGTGTCGGACGAAAATCACGCGAGTTGTTTTGGATGACATGGAATAAACGGAGTGATCCGGGGCGGAAAATTAGGTGGAACGGGGCTCGGAATGGTTGTGAGTGGCTGACGAGTAGTACTGGGATGAACTGCTCCCAGTGGTAGAGTGACGCCGGGTGTACCAGGCGTAAAAGCGATGGTTGAACTTTCTTTCCACGGCGCCGAGCCAATTTTCTAGCTGAGTGTTGCCCTGCCCTAGGGTCAACCAGCGAACAAGTGGCTTAACGAGCAGCTCTCGTCGCCGACTGCCTAGGCCTGCGTAGCGACGGCGGAAATATTTGTCTTCGGTGAGCTGCCATTTGTCGCGCAGGTGGTGCAGGCTGGCGAGGTCCCAGCTGTCGCTCCAGCGCAGCATGAAGTAGCCTAGGTCGTAGGGCTTAAAGTCTGGCAAGCTGAGTTTGCCAAACCACTTCATGAGGCCAGTTTTGTTGGAGTCGAGGCCGATGGTGTCGGTGGTGATGACGGCTTCGCGCTCACTGAAAACAGTGCCGCCCGCAGCTGTCACCATGAAGCAAAAGTCGATGTGCTCTCGGGTTGCCATCATGCCTTCGTCTAGCAGGCCCGTTTGCTCGAAAATGCTTGTGCGGGCAAGCATACAGTGAAATTCGACGTAGTCGCACTGGGTGCGATGGAGCTGGTCGGTGACATCTGCGATCGCTCGACCGGTTAAATAGGCCGACTGTTTGATGAGCCGTCTGGGCTGGCCGCGCTTCACGTCGGACTTGATGTAAGAGCGTCCGCCTGCATTGTGGATGACCTGATGGGCAGGGTTGCCAATGCAGGTCAGCGGTCCGACGACGGCGGCGTTGGTTTCTTCGGCGCAGGCTACTAGCTTGGTGAGCCAGCCCCGCTTAACAATGACATCATTTTCAACAAAGACAATATAGTTGGCCTGTCTCCGTTCGAGGGTGCGACGTAGGCCTACGTTTCTTGCTTGGTTGGGAGAGATGTAGCGATTTGTGCGGATCACTTCGAAGGATTTCTTTTGGGATTGTTGTTCGATGTAACGGCGAACAGGGGCCGGGGAGCAAACGTCTACAAAGATGAGATCAAAGGGGTAGTCGGTATTTTGATAAATACTTTCTAAACAGGAGCGGGTGTAGCTGAAACGCTCTCTCGGGCCGATGACCAGCGTGACGCTGGGTTGGCTGGTGGATAATGTTTCTGAAGAGGATGTTTCTGAAGAGGATGCGTTTGAATCAGCCGGAGAGGTTGTGTCGATGACTGTCCGAGGTGGAATGTCTACAGGGCTGTTGGCAGGTTGTTTGTTGCTATTAGTTTGGGGCAGTGTCATGGCTTTAGGAGAACTGTTGTGGGGCAATTTTGTCGGATATGCTACTCGTCGATCATCAGATTGTTGATGCCTGAGGTGGAGGCTTAGGCGGGTACGCGGTCGGCGTGCTTTATTTTGGTTTGTTGAATTAGGCGTTCTCTTTCGGCGGCTGTCATCAACTGGTTGCCAGCGGCGGCGTTGATGGCTGCTTGTAGGGGAGATTTGGCACCTGCGATCGCAACTGGCTGAATATTGTTTGAAATGACAAACTGGAGCGCAGCGGTTACCATGTCTTCACCTGGGGAGAGGATTGTCTTGAGCTGTTCTACTTTTGCCAGCTTGCGGTGGAGCTTTTGACGGGTGCGATCGCTCTCGTACCATTCACGGCGCACTGTATCGGTAAAGACTGTCCCGGCAGAATATTTGCCAGAGAGCAGGCCTTTGTGCAGGGGACCTCTGACGAGAACGGCAATGTTGTTTTCGGCGCAGTACGGGAAAAATGCTTTGTCTGGCTCTCGGTTTAGCAGCGAATAGTCTACTTCTACAACTTGGCAGGTTCCTTTTTCATTAAAGCGTTTGAGCACTTCTAGGCGATCTGTTGAAATGCCGTAAGTACGGATGAGACCCTGCTCCTTGAGCATCTCGAACCCTTCTAAATAAACCTCGGTGAGGTGTGGGTCGCTCAGCTTACCCTCGTGGCAAAGCATGATGTCTATGTAGTTTGTTTTTAGCCGGTAGAGGGATGCGTGGGCACACAGCCTGACCATGTCGGTGGTTTTCATGGGTACCATTTGCCCGGAGCGTCTACCCCAGCGACCCATCTTGGTAACGATGTGCACTTGGTGGCGAATGCCCGATAGGGCTGTACCTAGGCGCTCTTCTGAAAGGCCTGCTGGGATTCCGTAAGACTCGGCGGTATCTAGAATATTGATGCCTTGTCCGACGGCTCTGTGGACGGTTGCCGTGGCTGTTTCATCATCAATGGCCCCCCACTGGTTGCCAATGTTCCAGGTGCCAAGGCCCACGGTAGAAAGGTTGAAGCCTGTATTGCCAAATTTGCGATATAGCATGGACGTATCTTCTCCTAGTAATCTTTTATCAAACGGTTTCGAACTGTTCTTTGGAGGCGTTTCGAGTAGCGCTTTTATCTGTTTAGGCCTCGGACAATTTCCATGCTGCGAATGAGGTGTCCCATTCCTAGAATATGCTGGCAGTAGAACATTAGCTTTTTCATAAGTTTCGTCTCGATGGGTGTTGAAATTGTGTGTGGTAAACCTTGTCAACTCTGGGCTAGCAGGACTGGCCTAATTCTGTTGGCCCAAGCGCTGCTAGCCCAGAATTGTCAGGGGAGATCGGGCGGGCGAATGGTTTACCAGTTCTGAGAGAGCGTTTGCTAAGTTGGGCAGTCCGTTGAAGTCGAGCCTGTTGGATACTTCTGGAGGGTGATGTTGTGTGGTGCAGGCTTTGAGTACGTTTTCTATGAGCGATCGCGGCGTTATTTCATTTGGGTGAAGTGTCGTTACCAGGCTGCGCCGGGCAAACCGATTGGCTCGAATCAATTGCTCTTGAGAGGGCGCAATTCGCGGAACGACAACGGCTGGTTTGTCTACGGTGAGCACCTCGGTGAGGGTGTTGTAGCCCCCCATCGAAACGATCATATCGGCGGCCTGAACATGGGCCAGCAGATCGTTTGTAAAGCTTTGAAAGGTGACCCTGGGCGTTAGCGCTGCTATCTGGCGCAACACTTTCTGGTGTGCGGAGGGCATCTCAGGGCCGCAGAGTACTAGGCTGTGTAGCTTTGATGGTCGCTCTGATTCATTCAGTGACAGATGGGACAGTCCGCGTAGGTAGGTATCGACTAGGTGAAAGCCATCTTCGCCGCCGCCCGGTGTGACTAATATCAAACGGTCGTAGAGGCCTAGATTTAGACTTTTTCGTAGCTGGTTGGAGTGCTGCTCGGTAACCTGCTGCTCGATTGGCTGCTTGCGTATGTAGCCGCAGTAGCGAAGCTTGCACGCGGTGGGTAGTGGCAATTGATATTCTTGCGCCAGGTTGAATACTGACTGCATGCCCATTACAAGTATTTGCTCGTAGTGGGTTTTGATGGTGAGGTTGTATTGCCATTTTTGCCATTCGCGAATGGTGCTTTCTGGTCGATCAAGAATGTCTCTGAGGAGCAGAATATTCCGAGTATTTGGCAGATGCCGCTTCAGATAGTTGAGGGTGGGGAGCAGCTCTCTGCCGAGGCCCATTGGCTTTTTGTCGATCAGGAATAGATCGGGCCGGAAGTGGCTAGTGGTAGCGTGAATGAGCTGCGATCGCAGCGCTATTGTATCTTCAAAAGAGGTGCCTAGATACTTTGCACACAGTTCACCTGATAGTCCCCGGTTGAGGCAGGGAAGCTTGATGTAGTCGAGTCCTTTGGGTAGGCGAAACCCTTGCAGCATGGGCGAGCCGGACACCAGCAAGATTGACAGCTGAGGCCAGCAGCTCAGCAAATAATCACAGATAGAGAGCATTCTGCGCAGATTTCCCAGGCCAAAAGTGTCGTGGGAGTAAACCATTAATCTCATCTTGTTCATCGGTGTTTCTTGTAGGGAGTCCCTTCTTCCAGCAGTTTGCTGTTGTTTGACCGCCTGTCTGATTTGATTACATTTAATATCGATAGCGCCAATGAGATGGACGTGAAGCTTTTATGAGAAGCCTTTCATGAGAGGCCTTTCATAAGAAGCCCTGCATGAGAAATCTCTCATGCAGGGCTTCGAGGATTATGGGATAGTTGGAAGAGCTCAAACGTTTGCTAAAGCAGGCAATGCAGGGTTTAGATTGTGCTTCAACGCCAGCCTACTGAACAGCGCTCAGCTAGCACCTCAGCGCAGTCGACAGCCGGGTCCTTAGAGAAGAGTCCTATGGGTCGGTTTTGGGATGAAACTCGCACGCGTATTTTCTTGTTGTATACGGTGCTGATGGTGTTTCTGAGTGGCTTGACTATCCCTGTTTTTAGATATTTGTTGTTTCAACAGATCGATTTGCGGGTTAGAGCCGATTTAGACGAAGAGAGAAAAGATTTTACGGATGCGTATGAGATATGGGAGGCTGCACCTGATCAAACGATTTCGGAGCTGAAGTCATTTATCAGCGACTATTTGATGAGGCAGGTACCCGAAGACGACAATTTTCACATTGTGCTGATTGACGGGAAGTATTTTCGGTCGAATCCTTTTTCTTTGCCGGAGCCAATCCGGCCAGACTCGGCTCTGTTTCGGCAGTGGCAAGACATTATGACTTTTACCCGGGGGGAAGAAAGCAGTAGCGACCCAAAGATTGGAAATGTGCTCTACAAGGCAGAGCCTATCGTGCTAGATGGAACGCCGCGCGGTGTGTATGTGTTTGTTCATACGGCGGCGGGCGAGAGAGAGGAAGTCTTGGTAGGTATCTCTTTGTTCATATGGTTGACTGTGGGCGTGGTCGCTTTGGCGATAGCCCTGACGTGGGTCGGAACCGGGTATTTACTGGCACCGATTAAAACGCTATCAAAAACCGCTCGAACAATCAGTGAATCTGACCTTGGCGCGCGTATTCCTAAGCAAAAGAACAACGGTGAACTCAGCGAGCTGATCGACACGTTTAATGCCATGATGAACCGAATTCAGCGGGCGTTCGACAGTCAGAGGGCTTTTACCAATGATGCTGGCCACGAGCTCCGGACGCCCATTACGATTATTCGAGGTCATTTGGAGCTGCTCGGAGATGACCCTAAAGAGCGGCAAGAAATGGTCGAATTAATGATTGACGAGTTGGATCGTATGGGGAGATTGGTCAACGATATGATTTTGCTGGCCAAATCTGAGCACATAGATTTTTTAACCCTGGAGACTATCGATCTTGACTCTTTCACAGCGGCGCTACTAACTAAGGCACAGGCGCTGGCGGCGCGGAATTGGACTTTGAAGGTAGAAAGCAGAGGGCAGATGGTGGGCGATCGCCAACGTTTGACCGGCGCCTTGCTGAATTTGCTGCGCAACGCGGCGCAGCACACCTTGCCACAAGACACTATCGAACTGGGCTGTCGGATCAAGCCGCCTGAGCAGGGGATGAGCAGGCAGGTGGAGTTTTGGGTTCGAGATACCGGCGAAGGTATTAGCCCCGCTGATCAGACGCGCATCTTTGCCCGATTTGCCCGCGGGCGACAGCGTCGCTCAGAGGGGTCTGGCCTAGGCTTGTCGATTGTGTCAGCGATCGCAGCAGCCCATAAGGGGCATGTCAGCTTAGTTAGTGCACCTGGCGTAGGGTCGACGTTTACGCTAACGCTACCGATGGACTAGGTGGTTCAGCTATTGCTAGATCTCATGCTTTTCCTACTGCCTCAAACGATATCCCATCCCTCGAACCGTCTCGATCAGGTCGCTGCCGAGCTTTTTTCGCAAGTAGCCAACGTACACATCTACAATATTGGAACCAGGGTTGTAGTCGTAGCCCCACACCTGGTCGAGCAGCTGCTCCCGGCTTAGGACCTGGCCTGGATGTCGGAAGAATGTTTCTGCCAGGGTAAATTCGCGAGCGGGCAGGTCGATATCTTGGTTGCCTACGCTGGCTCGCCGCGTGCGCAGATTGAGCACCGTGCCACCTGCTCGGAGCAGATGTTCACTTCTAGAGGCGCTGTTTTGATAACGCCATTTCCGCTGTTTGAGTCGGACGCGGATTCTGGCCAGTAGCTCTTCGAAGCTGAAGGGCTTGGTGACGTAGTCGTCTGCGCCGCTCTCCAACCCGGTCACCTTATCATGGACATCGTCTCGGGCAGTGAGAATAATAATTGGCAGGCTTGCCCCTTGGCCGCGCAACCTATCAATGACTTCTAGTCCGTCTCGGTCGGGCAGGCCAAGGTCTAGAATGAGCAGGTCAAATTCACTGCTTAATCCTTGAGCGATCACAGCTTCACCGTTAGGTACGGTCATGGCTGTAAAACCGTTAGCCTTGAGTCCCTTTTCGATGAATGAGGCAATTCGAGCTTCGTCTTCTGCGATCAGAATGCGATACATCGCTCGTACCCGCCAGAGTGAATTGTTTTGAAGATAGCAGCTACCTTCACATTAGAATGGAGCGAATATGCCAATTATTTGACTGAATCAAAGGGAATACAACCGGTCAGCTGTTGTACTAATGCTTTTTTGAATGGATGCTTTTTTGAATGAATGCTTCTGTCGGATAGATGGCGGCTAGATGGTGACAGCCGAAACCGCTACACAGACTGCAGTTGCTTCGGCTGGCGGATGTCTTTGAGGCAAAAATCTTTAATAACCGCGCCATAGGTATCTCCATAGAGCGCGCTGATGTTGTTGTGGTCTGCCTCTGGGGCTAGCCAGAGCTGTTTGGGCTCTGGTGTCACAGCGAAGAGCGCTTTACTAAACTTTGCAGGCACGTCAAAGTCTTGTTCGCCGTGGACATAGAGTACGGGCATCTTCAGCGTGTCAACCTTGCTCAGGGAGTCGAAGGGGTGAGATAGCAGCGTCTCAATCGGAAATATTCGATAGAGTCCGCGCTCGTCGACCGCATCTTTCATTGTTGTGAACGTGCTTTTGACAATGAGGTTTGCCATTTCTGGGTGGCGGCTGGCTAGGTCGATGGCGATCGCACCGCCCATCGAATGCCCGCACACCGTAATTTTTTCTGGCGCAATGTGCCGCTGGGCCGTGAGGTAGTGCCAAGCTGCTTCGGCGTCTTCGTAAGTCTTTTCTTCTGACGGGGGGCCGCCTGTGCTGAGCCCATAGCCTCGGTAGTCAAAGGCAAATACTGAAAACCCTAGGCTGTGGTGAAATCGAATGCGCTCTGTGTTGTAGCTGATGTTGCCGTAGTTGCCGTGGCAAAACATAAAGACGCGATCGCTGCCCGGATTGGGTAGCCACCAGCCATGGAGCTTATCTCCGCCTTTACCCACGGGAATCCAAACGTCTTCATAGGCAACCCCTGCTTCAGCGGGCGTGTTAATTAGCTGTGGCAAGGGCCGAAAAATGAGCTTAGCTTGATAGCTGTACAGGGCGAGGCAAATGCCTACATACCCCAATGCCACCGCCCCACCAGCAATCAAGAGCGCAGTCAGGGCGTTATCAGCTAAGTTGCGAGACATAGAAGAGAAAAGGAAGCTCTGAAGGAAAGACATTTAGAAATGATAGCCAGGCAAGCGTTTGTTACATTAGTTTACCTCTAACCATCCAATAAAAAAGGTGCCACGAGACACCCTTTTGGTCGTGCATTGCTCTACCTAGAGACAGATTCTAGTGGAGTAATGCGGCGACGGTATGAAGAAGTAGACTGGCCTACTGGCACTGGTCTTCTAGCACTGACTTATTTGCGAAGCCATTTTGATGCGATCGCGCCAATTGCCGCACCTACTAGCGGATTGCTCAAAAACTTCAAGATCGCAGGCTGATCTGCCAGCACTTCCTGAAAGATATCTGGATGGGCTGTGTAGGCAAACGACGCTAGCTTGCCGACATCGTCAGCATTCATTTTGCGAGGGCGATGGGTGGAGAGACCAAGCTGTCTTTCGAGATCGCGATCGCTGAGGCCGCGCTCTTTGAGGTGCTTAAAGAAGTCGCGTGCCACATCATCCCGTTCATTCGGCTTGATTTTTTCGATGGCCTGCCTCAGCTCGGGGTCCATTTGTTCTGCGGGAACTCGCTCGGGGTGAAAAGACCGCTTGAGCAAACCGTGGCGCTCATCTCGAGAAGAGCGGTTCGCAAAGTCATCAAAGCTGCTGTACTTTTCACCTAGCGCGTCATTGCCGTTAGGTTCGAGAATTTCTTTGTTGCCAGCTGCGAGATCTTTCATAATCTCGCGCTTGTACTTATCGCTTGTTGTCATGGGGGCACACTCCAAAAATTAGAGATATTTGAGGGGATATTGCGCTGGTCAGGGCTGCGCTATTAGGGGGTGTTGTATTCCACTTCGCCAGATTGAGAATCGTAATCCGCCGTTAGGATCAGCTCTTTGTCGGGTGCGTACATCAGCACCTGCAGGTCTTTGCCAGTGAAGCTTTGGCGAAAGCCTTGGAGCAGCGAGCGAGAAAGATCTCTCACTTCGCTGGGCCTTACGTCGTCAGTGATCACAACGCCGAGTTTGTTGTTATCTCGCACGTAGGCGTCGGAGATAAGTCCTTGGGCGGCTCCGACAACCCAGTCACCATATTCTTGACCTTTTGCAGAATTGCCTCGCTCGAGCTGACTGTAGCCAACGGAAGCACCGGCGGGCACTTCTGTGGTCGCTGCGGAGCAAGCGGTGGTGGTGACGGTAAGGAGCAGCACAAGCGCCAAAGCGGCTAGCCAGCGGCGGGTGCGTTGAAAGAAAGTCATGGCGTTTCCATGGTCCTTGCTTAACGATAAAAGTATTTCAACACTAAAAATGTACTGGCTGCCTGCCTCTGCAGAACGAAATTTGTAAGTTATTTAACACTTTTGGATGATATTTGCGATTTTCCGCTCTTTTATCGCAATGGTAAAAGGCTTTGGCAGGTGATTTCTGCGTTTGAAAGCTTTATCGGCCTTAGCTCGCTTTTTTAAGTGTGACTTCTTCGGGTGATTTCTCTTTCAGTGTTTTCTTTTGCCTGGTCTTGCCTTTTCGGGTCTTTCCTTCTGTGGCCTTGCTGGGACGCTGCCTCTCAGCTGTTTGCCAATATCGATAGGCGCTGTAGGCCATGGTGATTACTCCGGCTGTCAGGGCGCTTTCATCGACTTCAAACTCGGGGTGGTGTAGCGGGTGATTTGTTCGGTCGGTAAAGCCGACGCCCAGCCGAAACATGGTGCCTGGGGCCAGGTCGGTAAAGTTGGCAAAGTCTTCTGCGCCCATGGAGGCATCGGCTATCCACTGGATGCGATCGCGCCCTAGTGCCTCTGTCGCACAGTCGGCTACCAAATTTGTAAGGTTTGAATCATTGATGACAGAGGTGCAGCGGCGGGTGTAGTTTACCTCGCAGGTGGCGCCGTGCAGGCTGCAGATATCGGTGGCGATGCGAGTGATCCATTCCGGTAAGAGCGCGTGGGTGTCTGCGTGCAGCGATCGCACTGTCCCGGTTAATCGGACACGGTCTGCAATCACGTTGGGTGCCCTACCTCCGGAGATTTGGCCGATTGTAATCACTGCAGGATGGAGGGGGTTGATGGTGCGGCTGATAGACTGCTGAAGTTGGGTAATTATCTGGGCGGCTATCCAAATCGCATCGGTGGCTTGGTGTGGCCTGGCTCCGTGGCCCGACTCACCGGAGATGACGATTTCGAGGTCGTCGGCAGCGGCGGTGAGGGCGCCTCGACGCAGGCCAACGTGCCCGGCTTGAATGCTGGGAAAGGTGTGAATGCCAAAGACTGCTGCAACATCTTGCATCACGCCATCTTCGATCATCCATTTTGCGCCCTGGGCCGTTTCTTCAGCAGGCTGAAAGAGAAAGCGGGTCATGCCGGGGAAAGGGCGATCGCCCGACTCGGTCAGCTCAGAGAGAATCATGGCCGTGCCTAGGCCCACCGCCGTATGAACGTCGTGACCGCAGGCATGCATAATGCCCGGACTTTTTGAGATGTAGGGTAGGTCCGCTTTCTCCGCTATCGGCAGCGCGTCCATATCTGTGCGAATTGCCAAGACATTTCCTGCAGGAGCCACCATACCCTTCAGCTCCGCGACGACCCCTGTTTTTCCTACCATCTCCTGTACCTGGTAGCCAAAAGAAGACAGCACCCCAGCAACGTAGGCCGCCGTCTTATATTCCTGGCCGCTTAGCTCAGGGTGGGCATGGAGATGCCGGCGAATCTCGATCAGACGAGGGGTCAGCTTGGTGGCAATTTTTTGAATAGTCGGGAGCATGCGAATTTTTTGCTCAGTTTCTTAGTCATTCTAGGACCTTAGGGCCTGTGGGCGGGATACTTCGAGAGAAATGGAAATAGGCTAGCGAACACGCCAAAACAAAATCTATTTCTAGCACTTCTTTTTTGTGAGCATGGTGTCGAGATAGTGATGGAATGACGGACAACAAGACAACTATAAAAAGTTCATACTTACGGCTACCGCGTGTCATTTATGGCACGTACATAGATGCCTACAAAAGGCATAGTCGCCCAAAAAAAGCGCACTTTTTAGCGCTGCTCACCGTGGGCCTAACTGTCTAAAACCGAAGCGAAAATAGCACGTACTTATTAACAGAAAATGCATGCAACCTGAGCGATTCATGCATAGAGATTAGTCAATCCACAAACCAGTAAAACAGGGGAAAATAGGTCGTTTTGGCCTTCGAAGAGTTTTTTCATGGCGATTGGATTGGCTGTCGTGGAGAACGATAATCTCGAATGCGGCGCCGAAAAGTTGGTGAAGTTGCTGTCAAATAGCGGGATTATTTTTGCCTTTGTCCTGATTGCCTACCCAGTATGTGGCTTATTTTCAAAAGCCACATAGAACCTTCTAATACCTTTGTATTTCCTTAATATACGCAGTAAGCGGCTGCTCTGGCAGGCATTCAGCGCTTTTTTAGCGCGAAAATCGCTCTATGGCTCTTTTAAGAATGTAAATATTGAGCGGATTTATTTTTTTGTAGCGAAGGACACAAAACCCTTGGTGTGTCTAAGTTTTAGATAATTTCAACATTCGTACGGCAGTAAATTTACTGAATTAATTTGCAGAAAGTGGGTTGAAAATACTGACAACTTCTCAGTAGCATCACTTAATAGAGCTGAAGACCCCCCTTCCTGGTTGCTCTTGTGCCTACATATCTAAAAACTAATCAAATCTAGTTGGATTCACTGCATCTGTAATGCCATGAAGCGCTTAAAAACTCTAAAAAAGTTCCCTTTCAAGTCGTCGCCTTCAAACGTTTTTTCAAACGTTATTCCCCTTGCGCTGCTGATATCTACTGGGGGTATCGGTCTAAGTGCATCCGGTGCGATCGCTCAAGTCTCTTCTTCTATTTCGGTCATGGAATTTGACCCCGATACCGGCTTCGTAGAGATAGACAACAACGCCTTTGATATTCGAACCGGAGAATTTGACAATACTTCGAATATTCCTTTGCCGGATGGACTACCTGCGAATACACAAGAGGGTGAGAGTCTGCCGGTGCGAACCGATGTGCTGGCTCCAAACAGCATCGAAATCACGCCCGATTTTGACTACATCCAGCGCACCTTCAATGCCGAGATTAGTGAAGATGGCAGCATTGGCACCTACCTGCTAGACGAAGATTCTCTGCAGCTTACGACCCAGTTCGACCTACGCTATCGGGTCAATTCTCATGATTTCGGTGAGGGCATTCAGGTTAATGTGCTAGACGAAGATGGCAATACCACGGATAGCCAAACGGTCTTCGTTCGAGGCGATTTGATTGAGCGTGGCCCCGATGGCGAACTTCTGCCGAGCGAAAACCAGATACAGACGACCTACGGATCGAGCGAAACCGTTGAGCTGCGAGTGCTCAACTTGCGACGAGAGGGCGTCGATCCTCGGGAATCGGCTATCTATTTTTCTGAAGACGGCGAACTCATTGTCGAAGACCTGCAGAATGGCGGTGACCTCGATTTTGATGACGGGGACTATGTGGGCATTTCAGGCGGAGAGGGCGAAGCTGACGCCGTTTTAGAAGAATCGGTGGTAGAAACTGAAGAAGTCACAACAGAGACGCCACTAGATCCAGAAACCCGAGAAGAAGAAATTGTCGAGACGGATGAAATTACCACCGTTCAGGAGATGGACGCCGTCGACGAGACGACTGTAGAGTTTGGTGAAGTCGAAATTCCGAATACGGTCTCCCGGTCTGTGCGGCTCGGACATGCCACCGCTGCGAGAACGGCTGATGGCGATGTGTTGATCTATGACCGCTACGCGCGGGCTGCTCAAGTGAGGGCTGGTAGTGACGGCATTGGCCTCACCGGCCAGCTAGCGCCTTTGGTCAACAATCCCAACGTGCCGCCCACCCTGCTGACGGGTAATGTCACCTTCAATCCTTTCGTCGCTGACAATGAGGCTGGGCTCACTACAACGGCTGGCATCACGCAATTTATTACGCCGACTCACCGCCAGGCGCGGGATTTGTTTGGCAACCCCATTGAAAACCCACTGGGGGGAAATCGTCGCTTGGTGGAGCCTGCTGGAATCTTTAACAATCGAAAGCTTGTGGGCTACGTACCGCCTACCCCCGAAGAAACGGTGCTGGGCAATCCGCTTACCTCGATTGGTGGCATTTTCGATCTGCCAAGCGATCAGCCCATCGTGATATCGCCTCCAGACGCAGCGGAGGTGGGCCGAGGCAATGCAGCCTATACCGACAACGTCGGCGGCTTGCTTATTGAGCAGGCAGATGGCGAGCTGACTTTTGTGCCACAGTGGACGGGGGATGGCTATGCGCAGGATGAGCTTACTTTGGAGGCTGGTGAAGCTTCGCGCATTATTTACGCGCTGGTACCTCAGCAAACCGGTCAAAATCTGCAGCTTGGTCAGCGCTATGCGGTTACTCGCGATAACCGTACCTACCGGATTGCAGATGGTGACTTCTTTATCATCTCCGCTGATAGGCAGCCCGAAAACTTTCTAGAAGAGCGGACGGAAGTGTACGCGGTAGAAGATACCCTGGAGAGCCAGAACAATGCCGTAACACCTGAATTTAATGGTATTAGAGGGGTTTACGCAGAGGAAGCCGGTGGCGTTCGGGTACCGACTTTGGATGTGGGCTTAGCGACGGAGGCCGATGCTCGGGTGGGCAATGCCCTGTTTCCGCTGTCGTTTCTGGCTGGCGATCCGGGACAGCAGGCCTACACTGAGACCACGGTGGCGGCGGGCCTTTATCTTGGGGGGACGCTTACAGGCGGCGTCGGTAACCAGCGAAATACGGTGAGCGACTCTAGCGGCACGATGGAAGTTGCGTTTGATGAGCTGCGCACGCGGCGGACGTTGAACACCTTTTTGACTCCGCTGACTCAGGTCGATACGGTGACGGTCGAGACGACGACGGTGTCTGAGGCATCTGGAACGGCGCAGTTTGACATTAATGACCGTGGTGAGCTGATCAACGCCCGCTTTTTGGAGAGCGATCGCCTGGTTGTCGATATGAGTGAGCGCGAAGTAGACCGTCAGCAGTCGATTGTTCGTGGTGAAGAGGTGCTGGTGAGTTCGGTAACCGAAGAAAGCTTTGAGCCGCTTGGCACGGAGATTATTGAATTCGACCAGGAAACCACCCTTCGAGAGGAGTCTGAAGCTAACTTTTCCCCCGTTCAGGGAGAGCTGGCTTTGGGCGGCGTTCTCAACTTTGGCAATACGCCTTGGACGGCTGCGGCCAACACTCTACGGGCAGAACTCTTTGCTCGCGATACCGTGTTTGGGCGCAGTAACAGTGGTTCGGAAGTGGGTTGGCGGGCTGAAGCGGTGTTTCATCCGTTCGGTGAAGTGCGGCGGGCGGCCTTTCAGTACGATGCCGCTGGGAACGCGGTGCCGGTATATCAGACCGAAGCTGCCTTCGATGAGGCTGGTCAGCGCATTGTAGATACCGTGTCTGGGCCGAATGGGGAGACGGTTTCTCTTCCTGTGAATCGCTTTGTATTGGATGAATCGGGCGATCGCGTTGCGCAGATGGTGGGCACTGGGTCGCCGGTGGGTCCGGGTATGTACTTGCGGGTGGAGGATGCTTTTGATGATGGCGAAGGGGTTATTGTGGCGGGTGGTTTGGAGCTGAGCTTCTAGGTCAGTTGATTTTGCCGTACTCAGGTTTCGTAAACGGGCAAATCTGACGGATTGAGCGCAAAAAATAGGGTGGCGGGCAAAATTTCGCGCGCCACCAAAAACCGTTCATGCGATAGTGTACACATCGGTCTTTTGATGAGTCACAGAAGGATCATGGAGAGGCACGGAGCGCAAATCTTGCTGAAGGTTCGTACTGGCTTATGCCAAAAATCACTCACCTAATTTACGATTTTGACGGGTTGCTGCTCGATACTGAGCCGATTTACTGCAAGGTGAATCAAATTATTGCCAATCGCTATGGCAAAACCTTTACGCCAGCGCTCCATCGCAAAATCATGGGTCGCCAAGCGCTAGAGTGCGCCCAAATCATGGTGGACGACCTAGACTTGCCGCTTACGGCGGCGGAGCATTTGAGTGCTCGCAATGATATTATTTTTGACTTGCTACCTCAGGCAGAGCCGATGCCGGGGGCGATGACCTTCACGGGGCGGTTTTATGACTTGGGGGTACCGCAGGCGATCGCAACGAGCTCTGCTGCCATCACGTTTACCAAAAAGACCCTGCACTACCAAGACTGGCTCAAGCAGTTTAAGGTAATTGTGCTGGGTGACGATCCGGCTGTGCGGCAGAGCAAGCCTGCGCCTGATAGCTTCTTGGTGGCGGCTGAGCGGCTAGGTGCGAACCCATCTGACTGCTTGGTTTTTGAAGATTCTCCCGCTGGGGTGAAAGCTGCCAAGGCTGCGAGTATGTCGGTGGTGGCGGTGCCTGCTGCCCATATGGACCGGCAGCTGTATGCACCAGCCGATGACATCATTGCGCGACTGCAGGATTTTGATCCGCACCGCTGGCAGCTTCCGAGTGAATAGTGCTGGGGCGCATCCGTTATTTATTTGGTTAACTGCTGCTAAACTTCTTAGCATTCCACATTTGAGTTATGGTGAACGCTAGCTAAGATTGCTTTTTTGATAATTTGCGGATTTCCCCTCTGTATAAAGTAACTGCGAATACCCTTCTCATTTTCCATGCTCAGTGAATACAACAAGAGAAGAGCGGGTGGTTATTTATACCGTCAGGGAAAGGCACTAGGTGCAAGGCACTGGGCGTGTGGGCCAAGTAACTCATTTGTTCTCCACGTATCATGTTTTTCACGTACGTTTGAGGGTCTTTAGAAATGCGTTCGTTTTGTTTTCTAGTTTGTTCTACTGTCTTTGTTCTAGTTCTCTTTGCGATCGCGCCTCTATTTTTCGTGACCCTATCTTCCGCATCGCTCGATCTCTCATAAAGACAGTTACCGTTAGATAGCCTTAAACATTCGTCAGGTCAGCATCTACTAAAAGTTTCAATTTTTCTGAGTAGGTTATTTTCCCCGAGGTCCTTCGAGATCTTGGGGATTTTTTTGTTCCATTCGTTGTGTTTTATCTTTGTTGTGACGCTACTCACTTTTGCGTGAAAATGCTTGGGCGAAGAGAATCTTTTTCTGAGTCGTTTTACGGACGCCAAGTGCGCGTCTAGCGGTCAATTTGAGGTTTTAGCTTATTACTGTTCCCAATTTTTTGTGAGAATCACACTTCTCAGTGGGCATTCCGCAGACTTTTCTGTTTCCCCTGAACTGCATGAAGACCGCGTAATAAATTCTTGTTTGTCTTATCAATCTCCACCCTACGTGAATACAACAGTAACAAGTCAGTACGTAGTTGTTTATACCGAAATCAGCTACTGAGGCTAAGTGTTTACACGGCAAGCGCAATGATTGCGCGCTGTCTGCAAAAGGAAGGGATTGCTCGTTATGAGAAGAATGATGCTAGCGGTGGGAATTGTGGCAGCTGCGTTTTGCAATGCGCCAGCGGCATTGGCTATGCCTATGGGCAGCTCTGTAGCGGACTTTTCGCCGGGTAAGTGGACGTATAGCGTGGATGCTGTGGGCGACAGCAATGATGGGGCGATTTACGATATTCGAGCGATCGCGATTAAAGAAACTTCCGATAAGGTCGTCGTCGCTATCAGCGCCAACTTTCCGCTGGCGGGCGTTACAAACCCCAATGCGGATGACCACGAGATTGGCTGGGGCGATTTGTTCTTTGACTTTACGGACACGACTTTCGATCAGGCCAATGCTAACGGCAGTCTATTTGCGGTCAAGTTTGCTCCAAACTCGAACTCTGGCGTTGCCCAGACCGGGGTCTATGGCGATGCTTCTGCCAAGAGTGTTGGGGCGCAAAATAACGGCTTTAGAACGCTCGAAGAGTATTTTGATGCTGGGCTAGAGCGGGCAAATACGTTGGGCTCGTCGCTGGTGGACCGGCAGAGTGCCTATCGCTACTACTCTGGGCCAGAGAAAACGACAGAAACAACCATCAACAATGTGATCGACAGCGGTACTCGGCTGGGAGATATTCAACTGCTGAGCGAGCAGGATGCGATCGCAGCTGGTCTCGACTTTTCTATGGTGGAGGCCCCCGGCGATGTGATGATTGCCTTTCAGTTTGACCGTGACCTGCTGCCAGCAGGACCCTATGTATCGAATCTATTTGTAGAATGTGCCAACGACGGTATTGCGCTGGTGGGTAATTTGCCTCCGGAGCGGCCTGACCCTAGCGGTGTGGGTGGTGGCGGTGGCGGCGGGGCGGCTATCTTGCCTGTGGGCCGCATTGCCTCTTCTGGACGGTTTGTGTCGTATACGCCCCCTTCTAAGCCGCCAACATACGATACGCCTGATACGCCTACGCCAGAAGACCCCACGCCCAAGGGGCCAGAAGAGAACCCGCCTGAACCGAAGTCGGTGCCTGAACCGAGTGCGATCGCTGGCCTGCTGCTATTCGGTTTCTTGGGTAGCCGGTGTCGCCGTCAGGTCAAATAGTCTTGCAGGGCCTTCACGGTGAGCTGATTGTCTTTTAGGGAGCGAATGGCGCCTATGGTGGCCTTGGCGGCGGCGATGGTGGTAATGGTAGGGACTTTGTAATCTAGCGCGGTGCGCCGGAGGATGCGGTCGTCTTCTTGGGCGGCTTCTCCAACGGGTGAATTGATAATCAGCTGGATGTGTTGGTTTTTGATCGCGTCGCCAATGTGAGGGCGGCCCTCGTGAATTTTTAGTACGGGATCTACGGTGATGCCTGCGTTGCTGAGCGCGCTGTGAGTGCCGCTGGTGGCAATGATTTTGAAGCCGATATCGGTAAATTCTTGAGCGATAGGAATTACGGCTTGCTTATCGCGGTCATTGACCGAAATGAAGACGGTGCCGGTGAGCGGTAGCACCTGTCCGGCGGCAAGTTCAGCCTTTGCATAGGCTTGGCCAAAGCTGGTATCGATGCCCATGACTTCGCCTGTAGAGCGCATTTCTGGCCCTAGCAGCGTATCAGTGCCTGGAAACTTGTTGAAGGGTAGCACGGCCTCTTTTACGGAGACGTGGCTGGGGGTGATTTCTTCGGTGAGGCCTAGGTCTGCTAGCGACTGCCCCGACATCACCCGGACGGCGACCTGAGCGAGCCGCACCCCTGTCGCCTTAGAGACGAAAGGCACCGTGCGAGACGCCCGGGGATTTGCCTCAATGATGTAGACCTCGTCTCCTTTGATAGCGTACTGAATATTCATGAGCCCGATGACGTGGAGCCGCTTGGCAAGCTTGAAGGTCCAGTCGCGAATGGTGGCCAGTGCCGTCTCGGAGAGGGTGACGCTCGGCAGGGAGCAGGCCGAGTCGCCTGAGTGGATGCCTGCCTGCTCGATGTGCTCCATGATGCCGCCAATGACGGTTGCCCCTGTATGGTCGGCGACGGCGTCTACATCTACTTCCACCGCATTTTCAAGGAATTTGTCGATCAAGATGGGATGGTCTGGCTCTACCTGCACGGCTGTGGTCATGTAGCGGACTAGGTCTGCATCGGAGTAGACGACCTCCATCGCTCGGCCTCCCAGCACGTAACTGGGACGTACGACGACCGGATAGTCAATGTTTTGTGCGATCTGAATCGCTTCTTCGTTGCTGCGGGCAATGCCGTTGGGCGGTTGGCGAATGTTGAGTTCGCGCAGCATTTGCTCGAAGCGTTCGCGGTCTTCGGCGGCATCGATAGAGTCTGGGGAGGTGCCCCAGATTTTGGTTTTGATTACTGTCTGGGTTTGGCCTTCGACGCCGCTCAGGCCCCGAGATGGGTCGTCGTTCTGTATATTCTCTAGATAGTTTTGAATCGGTACTGACAGCTTTAGGGGTGTCTGGCCGCCGAACTGAACGATGACGCCGTCGGGGTTTTCGGCTTCGATAATATTGAGGACGTCTTCTTTGGTCAGGGGTTCAAAATAGAGGCGATCGCTCGTGTCGTAGTCGGTAGAAACCGTCTCTGGGTTTGAATTAACCATGATGGTTTCGTAGTCGTCTGCCTGCAGCGCAAAAGAAGCATGGCAGCAGCAGTAGTCGAACTCGATGCCCTGACCGATGCGGTTGGGACCGCCGCCTAAGATCATCACTTTGCGGCGGTCAGAAGGGAGTACTTCGGTTTCTTCTTCGTAGGTGGAGTAGTAGTAGGGCGTCAGCGACTCAAATTCGGCGGCGCAGGTATCGACCATCTTGTAGACCGGAATGATGCCGAGGGACTTGCGATAGTCACGCACGGTGTCTTCGTTGGTTTTGGCGGCGAAGGCGATTTGTCTATCGCTGAAGCCTTCTTGCTTGATCGCGAGCATTTGAGCCCGGCTGATGTCGGGCAAGGGGGTGCGCTTGATGGCTTTCTCGACCGTTAATAGGGTTTGAAACTTATCTAAAAACCAGGGATCGATGGAGGTTAGCTCGTAGATTTCTTCGATGTCTAGGCCGAGCTGCAGGGCGTGGCGAATGGAGAAAATGCGCTCTGGGTGGGGGCGACGTAGGTTGGTGCGGACCTGGGAGAGGGTTGGGAGCTTTTCGTGGCGATCGCACCCCCAGCCTGCTCTGCCTGTTTCGAGCGATCGCAGCGCCTTTTGAAAGGATTCATTAAACGTGCGGCCAATGGCCATCGCTTCTCCAACAGATTTCATCTGAGTGGTCAACGTCGATGAGGCACCGGGAAACTTTTCGAAGGCGAAGCGCGGCACCTTGGTCACCACGTAGTCGATGGTTGGCTCGAAGCTAGCTGGGGTCTTCCGGGTAATGTCGTTAGAAATTTCATTTAGCCGGTAGCCTACGGCTAGCTTGGCTGCGAACTTCGCAATCGGGAATCCTGTCGCCTTGGAGGCTAGGGCTGAACTCCTGGACACTCGCGGATTCATCTCGATGACAATCACTTCCCCGGTATCAGGGTTGACCGAGAATTGGATGTTGGATCCGCCCGTTTCGACGCCGATCTCACGAATGATCTTGATGGAGGCGTCGCGTAGCCGCTGATATTCTTTATCTGTCAGGGTTTGCGCCGGGGCCACCGTGATGGAATCGCCGGTGTGCACGCCCATCGGGTCGACATTTTCAATCGAGCAGATAATGACGACGTTATCGGCTAGGTCGCGCATCACCTCTAGCTCATATTCTTTCCAGCCCAGCAGCGACTGCTCTATTAGAATCTGAGAGACCGGACTCGCTTCTAGGCCAGAGCGACAAATCGTCTCAAACTCTTCCTGGTTGTAGGCGATGCCGCCCCCGCTGCCGCCCATCGTAAAGGCCGGACGAATAATCAGCGGGTAGGACCCGATCTCCTCACCAATCGCCTTTGCCTCATCCATCGTTTCTGCTAGGCCCGACGGGCATACGCCCACGCCAATTTTGACCATGGCTTCTTTGAAGAGCTTACGGTCTTCGGCCTTCTCGATTGCCTCTAGCTTTGCCCCAATTAGCTCAACGCCATATTTTTCTAGGGTGCCGTTCTTGGCTAGATCTACCGCTAGGTTCAGCGCTGTCTGTCCGCCCATGGTCGGCAGGACGGCGTCGGGTCTTTCTTTTTCAATCACTTGCGCCAGCAGCTCAGGCGTTAGCGGCTCTACATAGGTGCGATCGGCGATGTCCGGGTCGGTCATGATTGTCGCCGGGTTGGAGTTTACCAGTACGACCTCGTAGCCTTCTTCTCGCAGAGCCTTGCAAGCCTGTGTACCCGAATAGTCAAACTCACAGGCCTGTCCTATGACGATGGGACCCGAGCCGATGAGCATTATCTTCTTAAGGTCATTTCGACGAGGCATAGGACACCTAGCGAGATAAATCCAAATAATTGTATAGCAAATGGTTCAGTGGGTTCCGGTTATTTGATTGGGTGGCTTTTGCTGAGCTGCTAAGGCTACAGCGCACGCCGAAAGGGGCGGTAAAGGTGAAAAGAATTCCTATCTACTGCTCTTTACTCAGTGCGGGTGCGGAGAAATAAACCGGGGTTGCAACTTTGTACTGGAAGCTCTTTAATAGAAACTATTGTCAACAATAACCGAGAACGCTTAACTGTATGAACACCGCTAGATGCCAGCTGTGGGGGGCCACGCTGCTGGTCGCAATGGGAATGTCTGCCTGTCAGGGGAGTGCTGACGAAGCAGAGCAAGTTGTGAATTTGTATTCGGCCCGCCATTACGATGTCGACGAGCAGCTCTACGAGCAATTTACTGCTGATACCGGCATTCGAGTGAATGTGCTGGAGGGAAAGCCTGACGAGCTGATAGAAAGGATTAAAAATGAGGGCGAGCAAAGTCCCGCAGATGTATTTGTCGCTGTCGATGCAGGCCGTTTGTGGCGAGCCCAGGAAGCGGATATTTTTCAGCCTGTGTCTTCTGAGGTTTTAGACAGCAAGGTGCCTGAAAACTTGCAAGAGCCGAATGGGCTGTGGTTTGGCCTCACCACGCGGGCCAGAGTGTTGGTGTACAACACGGCTACGGTTGAGCCGGCGGAGCTGTCGACCTATGAGGACCTCGCTGACCCGAAGTGGGAAGGGCGGGTGTGCGTGCGTAGCTCTGGCAATGTGTACAATCAGTCGCTGGTGGGCTCTATGGTGGAGTCGATGGGCGCAGATGCCACGGAGGATTGGGCAGAAGGGCTGGTGAATAACTTTGCCCGGCAGCCTGAGGGCGGCGATACCGACCAGATCAAGGCGGTTGCTGCGGGACAGTGCGATGTTGCGATTGTCAATCACTACTACTGGGCTCGTATGGCTAAGTCGGATGACCCGGTCAATCAGTCTGCCATTGATAGAACAGCCGTATTTTTCCCGAATCAGGACGACCGAGGGACGCATGTGAATATTAGCGGCATGGGACTGGTGAAGGGCGCGCCCAATGCTGAAAATGGCGTGGCTTTTATGGAGTTTTTGGTGAGTGATGCGGCGCAAGAGGTCTTTGCAGAGAGTAATAATGAGTATCCGGTGGTCGATGGCGTCTCTGTGGACCCGGTCGTTTCAGCACTGGGCGAATTTAAGGTGGATGCGGTTAATGTGGCGTCTTATGGGCGCAATAACCCAGCGGTGAATGAGATTGTCGATAGGGCAGGGTGGGAATAGTGGAGGCTGTTAGTAGCTGTCTTTTCATCGTGTTTAAGGGCGTGTCTAATGGCGCTGGGGCACGATTTTAAGATCTATGATTTTTACTATTCCTAATCTTTTGGGACCGGAGGCGCTGGCAGCGTTGTGCGATCGCCTCCAGTCGGTTGAGCGGGTCGATGGCAAATCTACTGCCGGGTGGCACGCCAAAACCGTAAAGCAAAACCAGCAGCTCCATGCTAAGCAATCCGAATCACTCGGTGAAGAGGTGAGGCAGCTGATTTTGAAGCATCCTTTGTTTCAGGCGGCGGCTCGGCCTAAACGCCTGCATACTGTCCGGTTCAACTGCTATGCGGACGGCATGAACTATGGCCGCCACACAGACAATGCCTTTATGAGCGGCTATCGCACCGATCTCTCTTTTACGCTGTTTTTGTCTGATCCTGATAGCTATGAGGGGGGTGAGCTGGTGGTGGAAGGGTTAGATAGTGAGCAAGCTTACAAGCTGCCGGCTGGGTCGATGATGGTGTATCCGGCTGGGTCTTTGCACCGGGTGGAGCCGGTGATGAAGGGGGTGCGGTGGGCTGCGATTGGCTGGCTGCAGAGCCAGATTAGAGACAATCAAAAGCGAGAGATTTTGTTTGAGCTGGATACGGCTCGGCGATCGCTCTTTGAAAAAAACGGCAAAACTGACGAATTTGACCTGGTTACCAAGAGCCTGAATAACTTAGTGAGGCTGTGGGCGGAGTAGTGTAGGCAAGTTGGGCGTAGGCACTTATTGAGAATCAATCTAGCCTGGGATACCGTATAGTGAAATAGAGTGCTATTGATAGCAATATGCAATAACCATCTTGATGGAGATGGGATTGATGGAGGGCTCTCTGTCTAGGCTACTGTCTGAGCCACTGTTCAACCCTTATTTATTTTTTCCTATTTTTTTAGCTTATGTCAGCCTCTGAGCCTGTTCTGTCTTGTCAGATGATTACCAAGCGGTTCGATACGGCGGTGGCCCCTGCTGTGAATCGGGTTGGCTTCGAGCTGCAGACGGGGGAGTTGCTGGGATTGTTGGGGCCTTCGGGCTGTGGCAAGACGACTTTGCTTCGATTGGTTGCTGGCTTTGAGCGGCCTGAGAGTGGTGAGATTGTGCTGGCGGGGCGGCGGGTGTGCGGGCCGGGCGGCTGGGTGCCGCCGGAGCATCGCCACGTTGGTGTAGTGTTTCAAGACTATGCGCTGTTTCCGCATCTCAGTGTGGTGGAAAATGTTGCTTTTGGGCTGAAGCAGCTGTGTCGCCGAGGGCTGCTACCCAAGAGGCAGATTCAACAGCTGGCTGTAGAGGCGATCGCACTGGTTGGGCTGACGGGCATGGAGAAGCGCTTTCCCCATGAGCTGTCTGGCGGGCAGCAGCAGCGCATTGCCCTAGCCCGCGCGCTCGCTCCGAGACCACCACTGATCTTGCTGGATGAACCTTTTAGTAATTTGGATGTGCAGGTGCGGCTGTATTTGCGTCAGGAAGTGCGCGACATACTAAAGAGCATTGGTGCGTCGGGCATTTTTGTAACTCATGATCAAGAAGAGGCACTGGCGATCGCAGATAAAGCCGCTGTCATGCAAAACGGAAAAATCGTTCAGCTCGATACCCCAGAAGACATCTATCAAAATCCACAGTCGCGATTTGTGGCAGAATTTGTCACGCAGGCTAACTTTGTCGCCGCAGAAAGACACGGTGAGCTGTGGAAAACAGAAATTGGCCCAGTTGCCGTTTTACCGGAGATGAATGGTGCAACCTCAGGCGATTTGATGATTGCTCAAGAAGATCTCAACATTAAACAAGATCCGCAAGGTCAGCTGATTGTGCAGGGGCGACAGTTTTTGGGTCGAGAGTATCAATATTCTCTTTTGATGTCATCGGGTCAGCTATTGCAGGTGCGGACAGGGGCACAGCAGCGATTGCCGATAGGTACGCAGGTTAGCGTAAAGATAGAAAGCGAGCGGATAAAGATATTCGACTGCGCATAAGTGGCTACTGCTATAGTTTAGTGACAAAGGAGTTTCGAGCAAAAATTCAGGCTGCTAAGGCAAAGTTTGCAACGCAATAGATAAGCATAATCAGTCTTTTCTATCTCAATTGCTTCAGCTTCAACTGTTGCTCGATCCCTATCAGCTCGGCAGCTGACCACACAGTCTGTCACTGAGCACTCAGGCTAATCAGCCTATAAACCTTGGCTAGGTCCAGATCGGTAGGTTTCTCTAAGAAAAAGCTACAGTTTTCAAACTGGACTTGGTTTATCAGTTAATGCTAAGTCAGTGCCTACTGCTTAACAGGCAGTTCAACTACAAATTTGGTGCCCGCGCCAGGCTTAGAGTCACACCGAATTTTTCCATTGTGTCTCTCTGTCACAATCTTGTAGCTAATAGATAGGCCCAACCCTGTTCCCTTGCCAATCGGTTTGGTGGTAAAGAAAGGATCGAAAATACGCGATCGCACCTTCTCAATCATACCGCTCCCATTATCCGCTATTGTCAAACGCACCCAATTGTTCTCTATTGTCTGGGTAGATATCCACAGCGTAGGCGCGGTTGCCTGTTCCGATGGGGTGTCTGGTAAGGTGTCTAATACTCGTTCTTCTAGCGCATCAATCGCGTTTGCCAGCAGATTCATAAATACCTGATTAAGCTGTCCTGCAAAGCACTCTACTAGCGGTAGCTGGGCATACTCTTTCACAACTTTGATCTCCTGACGCTCCGATGTTGCCTTAAGGCGGTGTCGCAAAATCAGCAGAGAGCTGTCAATACCTTCATGCAGAGCGACGGCCTTGCAGTCTGCCTCATCAATTCGCGAAAAGTTGCGCAAAGACAACACAATCTCACGAATACGGTGCGTTCCGATTTTCATAGACTGCAAAATCTTCGCTAAATCTTCGTTCAAAAATTCCAGATTAATCTCTTCTAAAAGATCTTCAAGCTCTGAGGATGAATGGGTGGAATGACGCTGATACGCGTCTATCAGCGTCAGTAAGTCTTGAGCGTAAGTGTTAATATGTGAAATGTTGCCGTGGATAAAGTTAACTGGATTGTTGATCTCATGAGCTATCCCCGCGACTAGCTCACCCAATGACGACATTTTCTCATTGTGAATGATTTGAGTTTGAGACGATTTTAGCTGCGCTAGGGCAGTATTCAGGTTTTGGTTAGACGCTTCTAACGCAACAAAAGACTGATTCAGTTGCTGTGACATTTGCAAAAACAACTGGGAGAGAATATCTAACTCGTCTGCTTGGATATCTTCGATGGTCTCCTCTACAGAAGCTTGCTCGGCTCCTATTGCCCAATTTTCATCTGTTGTCTGCAACCGCTGGATTCGCTCGATATCAGTTGCAATCATTTTCTGACAGGCCAAAACTAAGGGGTGCAAGCGAGCGTTGAGCTGACTGACAAAGCCAACAACAACAGCTGTTAGCAGCATGCCAACGCCAGCAGCTCCGCCAAATGTAATGAGCAAAGCACGGCCTGTTACCGCCCACTTTGGGACAGCCGCGAGCATGACCCAATCTGTTGAGCCAATTTTTTGATACGCCCAGAACTGATCGCCAGATTGAAATAAACCTTCACTCTCTTTTTCAAGACCTATCCACACTGACTGCAGCTCAGGGATATCTGCTACATTCTTTCTCGCTTTGGCCGCAGCCTTGTTGGGCGGATACCCCAGCAAATTACCACCACCAGTCGCCAGAACAAAATATCCCTCTCCGTTGACGACTGGGCGATTAATTGATTCGGTAATTGCGGTCACATTTACATCCGTTCCCGCAATACCCAGAAGGCGATCGCTATTGTCATAAAAAGGCGTGACAAAGCTAGTCATCGTAATACCATGCCAGTCAAAGGGCTCCATCCAGGTTGCTTGTTTGGCGGCAATAGGGACCTGGTAGTAGGGCTGTTTTTGATAATTATCGTCTACGAATAGTTCGGTATAGCGAATGTTTTGATGAGGCGATCGCAGCAACTGGCCTAGATTATTATCATCCTGTTGATCTGGATAAAAATAGGGAAGAAACCCTTCTCTATCTGGAATAATTGAAAAAGGTGTCTGACCAAAGTAAACCGACATCGCTAAGTCTATGCGATTTTTGAAGAAGCGAAAAGTAAGATTCTTGTACTGTTCTAGATCAGTTGCTTCACTATCTTTCATCGCTGTGACAGCATCTGAGAGGGCAACTGTATGGGCCTCAACTCGAATCAGCTCTTGCTCAACTAAGGTCGCATGTGTGTTTAGCTCGCTCACAATTTTAGACTGCGCGGTGTCTGCCAATGCCACGTAAAAAAGATAAGACATGCTGATGATGCCTACCAGCGCTGTGCCTAGTACCCAAAATAGTAATCGAGAACCTAGCGATACTCCGAAGGAGTGGCCTTGCCATCGCGCCCTAAACGAAAACCATCGAGACAGTTTAGTTAAGTAAGAAAAGTGAGACTTTAACGGATGATTCATATTAAGCGAAGCAAAGAAAGCGCAGCAGCTTGTTCACTAGCATTACTTGTGCAAAGCTGCATGCCTATTATTCCCGTGTATGCAGGGAACTTGATGCAGCTTCAGGATGCGTGACTGGCTGCGTCTGAAGCTGCTACGCTGTGGTGAGCGTGTTTCTCTCTTTTGGTATGAGCTATTTAAGCCGATAAAAGTGCATCTAGATTTCGACGGGCCGCTGCGAGTTTGGGATTGATTGCGATCGCCCGTTCAAAATGCTTTTGTGCGTTCCCAAACTGTTGCAGTTGAAAATAGACATAGCCTAGACTGTTGTGGGCTTCGGCGTAGCTAGCTTCGGCCTCGATCACCTGTTTTAGTTGGATGACGGCAGCTTCGTATTGTTCTAAATTGCCGAGAGTGACGCCAAGGCTGTAGCGAGCTGGGAGGTAGTCGGGCTGTAGCGCCAGACATTTTGTAAAGGCGTCGATGGCGGCGGTATGGTTGTTGTTGTTGGCGTGCTGTACGCCTTGGGTGTAGTGAAGGTGGGCGAACTCTTGCTTGGGGTCTAGCTGGCTGACTTCTGCTAGAGCGTTATCGGGTAGCACGTACGAACTGCTGATGAGCGGGCTGGCGGTATCGACTATTTCGGGGAAGCGGAGACCGGGCAGTATAGAAACTGAAAAAATCTCTTGAACCCCAGCTTCAAAGCGTAGGAAGGCGACAATCTCGCCGGTAATAATGTTGACGACCCAGACGCCACAGATACGCTCTGTCAGCGTTTGAGTGAGGGGAATACCGCTAAAGACGGCGGATTCTCTCACTTGGGAGAGTCCAATAAAGGCAAAATCGCCCCAGAAGTCTAGGCGTAGTTCCCAGATGTGTGAGGCGGTGCCGAGCGCAATCTTTTCAGCGTCTGCGGCGAGTCCCATCGGTTTGTCAAAGACTCGAAAATGAGTGTTGATGACATCGCCATCAGGTCGAATGACGATGAGCCTTCCGGCCTGGTAGGTGGAGACGACTAGGGACGCGCCTATTTGGTGCAGTAGCTGAGCGAAGGTGTTGGTGTGAACACTGCTTAAAGGTTCGCTCTGGTCTGCATCAGGCGCAGAAACGGTTGCTTCTGCTGGGGCTGCATTAGTGAGTGTTTTTAGGAAAGTCTGGGTAGCGACCATGACGAGTAAAGATAGATGAGAAGTTTGTTGTTTTCAGGCGTGTGCTTGGCCCCCTAAATCTCCCAATTCTGGAGGACTTTGAGGCAAGAGGTCTATTAGCTTCCTGGCTTGCGATCAAGAACTTCTGAAATTGCCTTGCTCCCCCGATCTCGGGGGCCGGGGGCTCCTCAGCGATTCTGATATCCAGCGAAGAATTAATACGCATCATGTTTTGTCAATCAATCAAGGACACTAAACAAAGTTGTTGCTGTTGTCGATGTCTTGGACCTGAGTGTTGGCAATCTGCGTGATCGCTTCCTGCTCAACAAAGATAAACACATCATCTGGCTGATTCGTCCCCTGGAAGAAGCTGAGGTTACTGAAGGCGATGCCTTCTAAATCGAGCTTATCGATGCCTAGCTCAAAGTCACCGACAAAGTTGTAAGCGTTTTGTCTGAGCGTGAAGGTATCGATCCCTGCCCCACCGAAGAGCGTATTGAGTCCCGTTCCACCATCGAGCGAGTCACTGCCAGCGCCGGTTTGCATGTAGTCTTCGCCAGCGCCAGTAACGATTATTCATTTACAATTAACTGCATTGGCAGCTTTTATACAGAAGCACTAAAATTACGACCCTACAGCATAAGTGAGTTTTTCGATAATTCTGTATCAATAAGCTGCTGTACTCTAAGCACTTCGGCAATTGTCCACGCTTGGGCAAAGGCTCCCCGTGGAATGAAGGGGCTATCACCGTCGAAGATTTCGCTGAGAGTGCCAACGCAGCCTGAACTAAGATGCTGGACGATGGGAGAAAGTAACTGCTGCGCGATCGCTGGATTTTGGTACACCTTAAGATGTGCCTGAACGAAGGGACCGATCAGCCAACCCCAGGTAGTGCCTTGGTGGTAGCTGCCATCGCGTTTATAGCGATCGCCACCATAAATGCCGATATAGTCTGGGTGGGACTGGGCGAGCGATCGCAGTCCGTGAGAAGTCAGAAGCTGTTGTCCGCAGCTATCGACGATTGCCTGCTGCTGAGCGGCGGCTAGCGGTGGACCGTAGATCAATGAAACGGCAAACAGCTGATTGGGGCGGAGGGCTGGGTCGTTGCCGTTGGGCCCGTCGATCACATCGAAACAACAGTTTTGCTTGGGGTTCCAAAAGCGGGTGAAGCTGCGGGCGACTGTGTGGGCCAAGGTGGTGTAGTTGCCTTTGGGTTTGTCTAGGCGATCGCAAAATTCGGCCATGCACAGCAGCGCGTTGTGCCACAGTGCGTTGATTTCTACCGGCTTACCCATGCGCGGCGTCACGACCCAGTCATCGACCTTGGCATCCATCCAGGTTAGCTGGGCGCCGGCTTCCCCTGCTGCCAGCAGCCCGTCTTCACTATCTACCCGAATGTTGTAGCGGGTGCCTCGCAAGTGCCAGTCAATCACGTCTGTCAGCGCCGGAAACAAATCCTCTAGTAGCTCCTTATCTCCGGTGGTGGCCACGTAGGCCCGAATCGCCTCAAAGTACCAAAGAATCGCATCGACGGTGTTGTAACCGGGGGTGTCTCCCGCTTCTGGAAAGGCATTTGGTAACATGCCTTGGCTCAGATAGCGGGCAAACGTGCGCAAAATGGGTTCTGCAATTTCTGGGCGACCTGTTGCCAGCGTCAGCCCCGGCAGCGCAATCATCGTATCGCGGCCCCAATCGCCAAACCACGGATAGCCTGCGATTACCGTTTTTCCCGTTTTCATTTGATTGGTGTCTGGATCGACCGTGTTGCGGCTGACCACGAACTGCTCGGCGGCTAGCACAAGCTGTTGTATTTGCGGCGGCAGGACGGCGGCGGCGGGATTGGGCGGGGAGAATAGAGATGAATCTTGGGTGATTGCTTGATACAGAACAGGCTGTGACAAGCTATGAGAGGCCTGGGTTAGCAGCGTTTGCTCGTGGTGGCGGCGGGCGTCAAAAAGGGTGGCTTCGTCGAGATTTGGGTAGGGGTGAGTGCTGGCCACGACTGTCAGTGTGTCTCCAGGTTGCAGCGTGGTGCGCACCGTTGCGCAGTGGAAGTGGTCGTCGAGGTGGGCTAGCCCCCGATATTTCTCTACAGTGAGGAAGTAGTGCTGATACCACTTTTGCTGGCCGACCAGCTGACCCCGCGTACTCAATAGATAGAAAGGTTGTTCGCAGCCTACTGCTTCGATCCGTAGTCCTCTGGGATGGGCGCGGGTTTGGATGGGCCAGCGTTGTCTGGTTGCTGCTTGCCACTGCTGGCTTTGGGTGGTGTGGTGGTGGTTGCGGTAGTTGACGAGCGCTTTGATGGTGAGGGTGAAGGGGGCGGTGGCGCGATGGAGGGTGTATTGGATGTAGGTGGTGTTTTCGTTTGGCTGCATCCAGATGCGTTTTTGGAGCTGGGCGTCGGCGCAGCTGTAGGTCCAGGTTGGGGTGGTGCCTGCGAGATGGAAGCGTTCGAGGTGGCGGTAGCCGTGGCCGGTGGTGGTGCCGCCTGCCCAGCGATCGCAGCTGAGGGGAAATGGCTTCTCCATGTATTGCACGGTTTCATCTAGCTTTGCTAGGAGCAGCGTGCGCTCTAGGGGGGGCTTCAGGGCGGCTACGAGCAGCCCGTGGTAGCAGCGGGTGAGGATGCCTGAGAGCGTGCCGCAGCCGTAGCCGCCGATCCCATTGGTGATGAGCCATTCGCGTTCGGTAGATTGGGCTAGGTCACTGCAGCGATCGCGGCCAAAATCAACGACTTCATTCACAGGCAGTCAGGTCCTCTTGAGGGTGTAAAGGTGGCGCAGAAAAAAGGTGCAGCGCAATGGTATCTGACAAAGATTATCAAACATGAGCATACCGATGGAATCGCCAAGTTGAAAATTCCAGGATGGGTCATCGTTTTGGGTACTCTGCACTTGGTTTCTAGCACCTGCCATGACTCTCTCACCGCTTCCTACGTCAGCGTCTTCTAACACGTCTGGACAAGTCATCTATCAGCGCCTGTCTGAGAATATTCAGCAGGTGGTAAAAGGTCAGCCTGAGGGCATTCGAAAATTGCTGGCTGCTTTTGCCAGCGGCGGACACGTACTGCTAGAAGACAATCCTGGAACGGGGAAAACGACTCTGGCCAAAGCGCTTGCCCTATCGGTCGATGTGTCGTTTAAGCGCATACAGTTCACCCCTGACCTGTTGCCTTCAGATATTCTCGGTGTTTCTATTCTCGATCCTGAGGAGCGCACTTTTCACTTTCACGAAGGGCCGATTTTTGCCAATATTGTTCTCGCAGATGAGATCAATCGGGCTTCACCCCGCACTCAGTCGGCGCTGCTGGAGGCCATGGCCGAATCTCAGGTCAGCATAGACGGCAAGCTGAACCTGCTGAAAGATCCTTTTTTTGTGATTGCGACGCAGAACCCGATTGAGGCGCGGGGTACCTACCCGCTGCCCGAAGCGCAGATGGACCGATTTTCCCTGCAGTTTCGGCTAGGATACATTTCGCCTGCTGCAGAAGTTGAAATTTTGGCCAATCAGGTTGAGGTGCATCCGATAGAACGGGTGAGGCCGTGTGTCTCTATTGAAGATATTTTTGAGCTGAAGCGGCAGGTGAAGCAGGTGCGGGTCAGCGCTGAACTGCAGCGTTACATTGTCGATATTGTGAGTGCTACGCGGCAGGCGGAAGGGGTGCAGCTTGGGGCTAGTCCGAGGGGTTCGATTGCGCTGATGAAGGTTGCTCAGGCGATGGCGCTGTTTGATGGCTACGACTTTGTGACGCCGGACCATATTCAGGAGATTGCGGGGCCGGTGTTGGCCCATCGCTTGGTGCTGGAGGCGCAGTCCCAATTTTCTGGAACAACTGCTGAGGGCATTATCTCGGAGATTCTAAAGACGCTTTCGGTGCCGGGTTAGTGATGAATCGTGCGTCTTTTTTGAGGGAACGGTTTGGCGGTGGATTTAAGCTGCTGCTGAAAAAGAGCACTGAGCCTAGCCCGCTGGGTGTGCTGCTGGTTTATCGAGTGTTGAAGACTAACCACAAGCTGAAGCTGTGGCTGGTGAAATACCTCACGCCAGCTGGGCTTAGCGTGCTCTGTGCATTGTTTGTTTTTGGGCTTATCGGGCTAGATATTAAGCGCAGCGTTTCGTATCAGATTTTTGTTTTTTTGCTGGCGCTGTTGTTGGTTTCTGTTTTGCTTTCTCGTTTCGTGCGCTATCGGGTTAGCGTTACTCGGCAGCTCCCGCGGTTTGGCACTGTGGATGTTCCATTGCGGTATGGCATCACGGTGCAGAATCATCGGGCCAAAAGACAAGATGGTTTGAGTTTGAACGAGTCTTTTAGCAAGACCTTTCCGACTCGCTCTGAGCTTCACCGCGTTCTGATGGCAAAGGCTAATCGACACGGGTGGGATAAGCTCATGGCTCAGCGTAGCCGGGCCTTTGCACCAACGATCGCACTCCCCCCTTTGCTACCCAATAGCCAAACTAAGGTGACTGCTGAGCTGGTCCCACTCCGCAGAGGGCCTTTGAGATTTAATCGGCTCACGGTGGCCTGCTCGGACCCACTCGGCTTAGTAAATCGGTGTAAAACGATGGTGCTGCCTCAGCAGGTGTTGATTTTACCTAAGCGATATCGTCTGCCCGCCATTGCGCTACCCGGCTCTAGGCGCTACCAGTCAAACGAGCTGGCTTCGGCAGCTTCTGTCGGAGATTCAGAAGAGTTTAGATCGCTGCGAGACTATCGACCGGGCGATTCGCCTCGAAAGATTCACTGGAAGAGCTGGGCGAAAACGGGTAAGCCTATCGTCAAAGAAGAGCAGGAAGAGTATTCGGTGCGCCATGCGCTGATTTTGGATACTTTTCAGACAGAGGGAGAGAGTGACTTGATGGAGGAGGCGATTGCGATCGCAACGTCTTTTATTTACACGCTGCAAACGACGGGCCAATCACAGGAGGCATTGCTCGATACGCTTTTCATTGGCGATCAGTCTCATTGCTTTACCCTGGGGCGGGGGCTCGGCCAAACGGAAGGCATTTTGACGCTGTTGGCTTCGGCGCAGCCCTGCCAGGATAAACCTTTTGAGGTGTTGACGACGGCTGTGAGTAGGCGGCTCTCTTTGTTGAGTGGCTGCATTTGCATTTTTTTGGATTGGGACAGCGATCGCCAGCAGCTGATTGAAGCGCTACAGAGTGCCAATATTCCGACGCTGGTATTGATTATCTCTGGAGAACAATCGGGTGGGGGCGGTTTGTCGGCAGACCCCGACGACAGCTGCCTCAAAAACAGCCAGAGTCTCCTGCATGTCTTACCTGTCAACAATATTCAGGAGGCGCTACTGGCCCTATGACTGCTCGCTCACAACCTGACAGCGTAGACAAAACCTCTTCTAAGGATTTCGCATCGGCATGGCTGGATAGTGCCAGCTTGTGCAGCTTGGCGACGGCTTTGTGGGGATGGCATACCGGATTTCTTTGGGTGGCGATTCCTATCATTTTGTTGTTTGAAGCTCGCCATGTGGTGAAGCAGCGCTGGGAGATTACGGGTTCAGATTTTCAAGAGGCTATTAAACTCTCTATTGCGATTGTTGCGCTGCTGTTTTTGGTGCTCGTGACTACCAAAAAGGCTGTTTTTATCTACAGTTTGTTTCAGTGGTTGCCGTTGGCTGGTTTGCCGTTGGTGCTGGCGCAGACTTATGGGCTGGGTGTGCGATCGCACGTTGTTCGCTATTTTTCAAATGCTTATTTGCTAGAGCGCGGCATTCATCGCAAGCGCAGCCCGGTTAACCTGCACTATTTGTACATTGGGCTCTGCGTGGTGGGTGCAAGCGCAGCCGATACGGACCATTTTGTTTTTTATGGTGCGGCTACTGCGCTTAGTGCTGTTGTGCTTTGGCCGCTGAGGCCTAGACGCTCAGCGCCTATTTTGTGGGTGCTGCTCTTTTGTCTCTCTGCTGGATTGGGGTTTGTGGGTCACCGGCAGCTGGCTCAGTTTCAGCAACAGCTGGAGTCTCAGGTGATTGCTATGCTGGGCAGCCGACTCAGCGGACAACTCAACCCCAATGGCACGGCGACGCAAATGGGTGCCCTCGGCAGGCTAAAGCTCTCTGGCCGAATCGTCTTTCGCGTCGCGCCAGGTAGAACAGATGAGGCATCGCCGGATAGCTTCTCGCCGGTTGCCTTTCCGTTGCTGCTTCAGGAGGCTACTTACAATCAATATCAGCTGGCGAGCTGGTATGTGGCTGACCCATTATTTTTGCCGGTTCCGCCTGGGGAAGACGACGGTAGCTGGATTTTGAGTGCGGCGGGCGCAGATGTCCATTCGATTGTTGTTTCTACTGATTTGGAACGGGGTGATGGCATTTTGACCCTGCCGCGCAATGTGGCTAGCATTCAGCAGCTGCCCGTGAAAGAGATGCAGCGGAACCAGTATGGCGCGGTGCAGGTGGATGCCGTTGGGCAGGCTGCTTATGAGGTGACGTTTGGCTTGGGTGGCTCGGGGGTGCGATCGCTCACGGCTGAGGCGGCACCTACGGATGCTGATTTGCAAATTCCTAAGGTCGATAAAGCTGCGATAGCAAGTACCCTGGCGCAGCTCAACCTTGCAGGTAAGTCGGAGCGGGAAATTGCCAATCAAATTGCAGCTTATTTGCAAACTTTCCAGTACTCTCTAGATCTGTTGCGACCTGCGGAGAACACGTCTGCTGTCTCAGACTTTTTGCTCAATACCAAAGCGGGACACTGTGAGTATTTTGCCAGTGCGACTGCGCTTTTGCTACGCGGCGCGGGGATTCCTGCCCGGTATGCAGTGGGCTACTTGGCCCATGAATTTAGCCCGCTGGAGCGGCAATATATTGTGCGCAGTCTGGATGCTCATGCTTGGACGCTGGTGTATCTCGATGGCGAGTGGCAGCCGCTAGATACGACGCCCCCTGACTGGACGAAACAAGAGCGTGCGCTGGCGTCTTCTTGGCAGCGAGCCTCGGATGTGATGGCGTTTGGGCGATTTCAGGTTTCGTATCGACTGCGTCAGCTGGGCGAGCTGGGTCCTAGAGAGATGCTGATGATTGCTATCCCACTCTTTTTGTATTTGTTGTTGCGGTCTGTGCAGGCCTTTAAAGGAGAGAAGAAGAATGCGGATATTACCGGTGTGCAAGAGAGCGATCGCCCCTTACCCATGGGGCTAGATTCAGAGCTGTATGACATTGAGGCGCAGCTGAAGCGGCAGGGATTGCAGCGGTTGTCGGGAGAGTCTGTTTTGCAGTGGTGCGATCGCATTCGTCCTAGCTTTTCAGAAATGCAGTGGGAGGATTTACAAGAGATTTTGGCACTCCATTATCGCTATCGATTTGATCCTTGCAGTTTGGGTGGGGCTGAGCGTGAGCAGCTTAGAACGCTGAGTCGGGCGTGGATGGCTAAGTTACTCACCAACTCCCACTAGCCACTCCTTTAGGGGGTTGTAGGGCGGTCTCCCACCCTGCTCGAAGGGGCCACTGAAATTTTAGAAGGGCGGCGAAAAGCCCTCTATTTAGGCTCTTACGTTCTCTTCCAGTATGAAAAGCATGCGTTAAGGCAGTTTGTAGGTCATAGATAAATACCGCAAATTAGCAGCAAAATGCCGTGAAGCATCTACGCAACACCACAAAGCAGTCATAAAATACTACAGAGCAATTACAAAATTTTATGAAACCGTGATGCAATGCCACGAAGCAGACACAAAACACTGCAAAGCATCTATGCAACACCCTGAAGCAGGTATAAAAGTCCCTTGTTCTATCCCTCCTCCCAGCGGGCACACTTAATTACACACATCAGCTACTCTGCTCACCCACCATGTCGCTTCGCTGCAGCCATAGCCACTTCATACACCAAGCTAACCTCACCATCCACAACGCCTTAAACAATCCTGAAATCCTTTCCCAGCTCAGTACCTTTGGCTACACCGCCACTCGTATCCGCGAAGGCCTTTCCCTCTGTAAAGCCGTCGATGCTGCTCAGATAGCGCAGCAAAGTGCTCAGGGCGACCAAATATCTGCAACGGCAGCACTCAATGCCGCCTGGCGAAGTGCGAGGGAAAGCTACATGCCCCATGTGAAAATCGCTCGGATTGCCTTCAAAGGTTACGGTGGCATTGCCACAGAGCTTGCGCTAACCGGTCGCCGAAAACAAAGCTTGGATAGCTGGCTCGCACAGTCGAGCCAGCTTTATATCAACGCCCTGGCCAGTGAGGAGATTTTGACAGGGCTGAAACAATACGGCATCACTACCCAAAAGCTGAAAGCGGCGCAGGCAAAGGTAATGACTCTAGCCGCAGCGAGTGCGCTGCAAAAGAAGCGAAAGGGTGAAGCGAAGTCGGCGACTGAAAAGAGAGACCAGTGCTTGGCTGAACTTCGTAGCTGGCTCAGCGATTTTCGTGCCGTTGCGAAAATTGCCTTATCTGAAGCTCCCCAGCGATTAGAATCTCTAGGTATTTTGCAGCGATCAGCGTAACAATCAATACGCCTAGGATCACTTTCCTTGAAGGACATGAACCTTAAAAAGCTAATGCTACCTCGGCGATGACAGAAATCGACAGCCATAGCGAGTCGGTGGCTACGCTCTCCACGCCCCACGAATTTCTAAAAGAGAAAGACAATAACAAAACCCGGGGCCACCTATCACGCGTAAAGACGCCAGAAGGCGACATCCTGTGGCTCTATTAGCTAAAACAGCTATGCGGCACCCACAGCCAGTTTTTCCATCCATTTCGCATTGCCGACCTCACCCCGCATCAAAGCAGCCACTTGAAAGGCTTGATCAACTAAAGGAAATTCCACAACTTCGCCACTCGGCCAAACGTCCACATCAGCGAGTTCTTTCTCTGTAGGCCGAAAGTTTACTAGCTCTCCATCAATGCGCCTCGCAAACTGCAGACTGCTGAGCGGCCATTGACTTTTCATGCCTGTGCTGAAAGCAATTTTGAGATATCCACCCTGGACTTGAGCCGAAACTGCTTTAACTGCGCTCCGCATCAATTCGCCTCCATTCGTTAATGAGCATCTTCAAATTATCATTTACGATTTCAACTGCCTGTCTTCTAAGTTTTCTATTCGCAGCTCTTTTACTGTTTTCTTCTCCTGACATCAGCTCCGCACGATCTCCTGAAATGTTTATCTTTACCTCAAACTCGCCCTTGCGGACGTGTACATGAGCGGGATTATGATCGTCAGAGAAGATAACAATCTTAAATCCATCGATTCTGAGAATTTCAGCCACTGCTTCTACACACAAATTATATCTGTACTCTCGCTATGCGCCCGTAGAGAATGGCAAAGCTCCACAAGCGCAAACCAAGAGCGAGAAATGGTCAAAGCGTAGCAAAGGGGAAGCGACTTAATTCGAAAACAGTGCGATCTCCTGCTCCGGCTTCACTACCACCACTAGCGGTGCTGTCGTATTCCCTACAACAACGCCAGCCGCTGCGCCACCAATCACTTCCCACACACCCGCATCACCAAACACTTCACCCAGCACGTATCCACCCGCCGCACCAATCGCCGCATCAGTCAAAATCGCGCCTGTAGAAGTCTGCCGAGGGTCTTTGTCATCTCGCATCAGCTCAGAAACTGCGTCGATCTGAACGATCCGATCAGCCAGCTCTACCGAATCAGCAACGTACACCAAACCGCCCTCAGCCGGTTCAAACTGACCCCGAATGATCGTTCCGACCGGTAGCCGCCTGCCGCCAAAGCTCGCTTCAGACTGCAAGACCAAATCGTAATCGTAGGTTCCTTTTCTATCGAGGTAGAGGGTCTCGTCCTGCTCTAGCCTCGCCCGCAGCACAGAAGACTGCTGTGCTACCTGCCCGCGCTGGGCACTCCCATTTTGTGGGTTGCGCTGAGAAGAAAATACCTGGGCACCTGCACCAATCGTCAGCGGACCCGCGCCAAGCAACAACAGCGCAGACAACCCACCCAACATCAAAGATTTCATAGCAACTATCCTCTAGGAAAAACGGTTAGCAAAACCAATTAGCACGGTGCGTTTGAGAGCTGTGATGACAGATCTGTGTTGCCAAATTAAGATGCCCTGATATTGCAACTATCTGATGCCAATGACTCGATGCGTTAGGGGTTTGCGTTAAAGCTTTGAATTTAGCTTTAAGCACTAAAGAACCATCTGCATAGAGGCATTCGCACACTAAACACATCATCTAGATACCACGATTTCTAAGCGCATATTTCCGACTAGGACAGTAATTGATCTGGTCAGACCTCTCACGGCACTAATTCACGGCACTAATTCACGGCGCCAATTCACTGCGCCGATTCGCTGGGCCAACTTGCTACGCCAATTCACTGCGTCAGCTCGCGGATCGCCATGCTCACGACCTCTAAAATATCTGGCCTTACCCCCGCTAAGATGCCGCCCGCAAAGCCAAACAGGTGCCCTTCCCAAGACACTGTTGCATCGTTTGAGCTTGGAATCATTGACCACAGCTGATTGCCATACATGAGGAATACGATCACTGCAAACCCCACTGTCCATAGGGTCGGACCTACATATCCTCGAATGAGCAAAAAGCCAATGTAGCCAAAAATCAGCCCGCTGGCTCCCAGATGAATTGCATCTCGACCAAACACCCAAGTCCCCAGCCCACCAATGAGCAAGATCGTGACTGTGATGGCGTAGAAGTCGCTGGCGCCTGGTAGCTCACCTTGCACCAAAATCAGCCAGCCCAGCACCAAGAAGGGCACGGTGTTTGCTAGCAGGTGGGTAAAGTCGCGGTGAAATAGGGGAGAAAATGGGACGCCGAGGAGCCCAATCGGTTGCCGGGGGCGAATGCCAAACAAGCGGCTAAGCCCATTGCCAAATAGCAGCAGGTTCATGAGGCTGGCTGTCCAGGTGAGTACTACGCTATCTCTGAGCACATCTACCTTGTCTCTCCAGTTGGGGTCGCTGTTGTACATCACCAGCACTACGCCGCCCAACATCAAATACAGCCAGATAACCTGGGACTTAGAACTGAACATGCCGTCCTCACTCATTCACACCTGTCATTTATATACACAGATCAGTCAATTGCTCAGTGTTTTGCGGTTCCCCTATCCCCTAGTCAATTGCTCTCGACGTAAGAAAGTAGCCAGGCATGGCGCACGAATGCATCTGATGCTGGCGGCATCTTCTCGAACGATTGTGGGACAATGGATATCGTTGATTTGCGGGTAATGGCCGGTAGAGGCATGAAAAACGGAATGAAAATGAAAGGTTTGGCAGCGGGTTTTCGGTCGAATTTGGCGGCGATCGCAGCGGCATGGCTTCTGGCGATTTGTGTCTTTGGTGTGGGTTTGTTCTCTTTTGCAGCACCGAGCTGGGCTTTTATTCAAGATGATGTAGACATGCTGCTAGAAAATAACGAGTGCCCGGTCTGCATTCTCAATGAAGCTGACCTGAGTAACGCGCAGCTCCACCGGGCCAACCTCAAGGTCGCTTCGCTGACGGGCGCAAACCTCTCGGGCGCAGACCTTAGCGATACTAACCTAATGCTTTCTGAACTGGTAAATGCTAACCTCTCGGGCGCAGACCTCTCTAGGGCCGAAATGAACGGCGCTCGCCTGCAGGATGCCATTTTGGAAGGGGCAAATCTTACGGGTGCGACTCTAACTCAGGCCAATTTGGAAGATGCCAACTTGCAGAATGCTACTTTGATCGATGCTGAGCTAACGGCGGCGGTGATTGGTGTTGCTAACCTCAGTGGGGCGGACCTGACGGGCGCGAACCTGCGAGGGGTCAACCGTAGCCGGGCCATTTTGTGCCATACCATCATGCCGGACGGGGATGAAGAAAATCGCGACTGCGACTAGGATCTAGGCGTAGGCACTTTCGGTTATAGCCAGCCGAGCTGACAGATAGGGACTGACGGAAAGGACTTGTAACCCGGAAAAAGCTGACAGAAGGATTTTCAGAAGACCTATGGTTAATACAAAGGTAGAGTCAGAGACGATCGCACCTAACCCACCACCAAAGCAGCTCCAAAAGCCGAAAGGATTTCGCCCTTTTCGGCGCATTGAGTGGATCGTCAGCCCGGCGACCTACCTGACGCGAACCAAAGAGCGAACCCCCGACTTCTTTGAGGAAGATTCGCTGGGCTTTGGTAACGGGCCAACGGTGATCGCCAGTCATCCGACGGCCATTCAGTACATTCTGAGCCGCGATCGCAAAAACTTTGCCACCCCGGGCGAATTCAACCGCATTCTGTCTCCCTTCATTGGCACACACTCGGTCATTATGCTCAGCGGGGAGGCTCACAAGCAGCGCCGCCAGCTGATGGCACCGGCTTTTCATGGCGATCGCCTCAGCCTGTATGGCGACCTGATCTGTGAGCTTACCCACGAGCTGGTTGGCCAAGCGCCGAAAAACCAGCCTTTTGCGCTGCGGAACCTAACTCAGCAGATCTCGTTGCAAACCATTGCCAAAGTGGTTTTGGGCTCACCGAAGGGCGATCGCACCACCGAAATGACCCGCACCCTCACCAAAGCGGTCGACACAGTGGGCTCTCCTATTTCAGCTGCCATGCTCTTTTTCGACTGGTTGCAAAAGGACCTGGGCAAGTGGAGCCCCTGGGGCCGCTTTATCGACAACCGCAACAAAATAGATGAGCTGATCTATGCAGAGATTAGCGATCGCCGTGAAAATCCTAGCGATGATCGTACCGATATTCTCTCTATGCTGATGGCTTCTCGCACCGAGACTGGCGACGGTTTGAGCGATCAAGAACTGCGTGATGAGCTGATGTCTTTGCTGCTGGCTGGCCACGAAACGACGGCGACGGCGATCGCCTGGGCTATGTATTGGATTCACAGGGAGCCCAGGGTGAAGTCTATTTTGCTGGACGAACTCGATGGCCTCAGCCCAGAGGCTACCCCAGCTGATATTGCCGCCCTTCCCTACCTCACTGCCGTCTGTAAAGAGACCCTTCGCCGCTCTCCGGTGGCGATGTTCACCTTTCCCAGAGTTGCGCAGGAGCCTGTAGATCTCTTGGGATATCATTTCGAGGCAGGCTCTACTTTTCTAGGCTGCATATTCCTCACGCACCAGCGGGAAGATCTCTATCCCGATCCTCAAGCCTTTCGCCCAGAGCGGTTCCTAGAGCGCAAATTTTCTCCTTACGAATTTATACCTTTTGGCAATGGGGCGCGTCGCTGTGTGGGTGAAGCCCTTGCTCAATACGAATTGAAGCTTGCCGTCGCTACGATGGTGGCTAATTACGAATTTGAGCTGGCTAGTGACAAGCCGGAGAAACCTAGCCGCAGAGGCGTGACCCTCGCACCGGCGAATGGCGTGCCCATGCTATTCAAGGGGAAAAGGGGCTAATGGGCTCCGTCGGGAAACAGCCTGCCTCAAACAACTGTCTGAAGTCACCTAATGCAACGAATCACGATGGCTAGCCAAACCACAGCTCCGCGGCTCTTTGATCGTTCTCACTGGGGATGCATTCGCCTCACTGGCGCAGACCGGGTGAGATTTTTGCACAATCAAACGACCAACCATATTGAGCAGCTCTCGGCTGGACAAGGTTGTCATACCGTTTTTGTTACTTCCACTGGCCGCACGATTGATCTTGCCACGGTCTACGCTTTTGCCGACTCTTTGCTAGTGATTGTTTCACCGGGTATGGCTCAGCAGCTGTATGACTGGATGGACCGCTACATTTTCTTTTCGGACAAGGTGACGCTCGCCGATAAGAGCGACCAGACGGTGATGTTTACGGTGCTAGGGGAGGGGTGTGATGAGGTTGTGCGATCGCTCGGTGCGGAGGCGCTGATTGGTCAGCCGACTTTTACGCATCAGGCGGTTCCGCTTGCGGGGACAGATAGCAGCGTTCATATTGCGGTGGGTAGCGATCTTGCGATCGCTGGCTACACCTTTTGGGCGGACAGTGCGATCGCGGCGCAACTAGAGCAATCTCTGCTTGCCGCTGGCGCTACCCTGAGTGACCAAGCGCAATGGGAACAGCTCCGCATTCAACAAGGCCGTCCCATGCCTGCCCATGAACTCACTGACGATGAGAATCCGCTTGAAGCTGGGCTGTGGCACAGTATTTCTTTTGAAAAAGGCTGCTACATCGGTCAAGAAACCATCGCCCGCCTCAACACCTATCGGGGCGTGAAAAAAAGACTTTGGGGCCTGAGGCTATCTGCACCCGTCCCCGAAAATGCCTCAATCTTTCAAGCCGGTAGCCCTATCGGTAAAGTCACCAGCATTGCCCAGTCGGAAACCGGCCCCTTCGCGCTCGGCTACATCCGCACGAAGGCAGGCGGCGAAGGCCTCACCGTCGATATCGACGGCACCCAGGGCGAGGTCACTGCCTTGCCTTTCATCCGCCATGAGTATCACACGTCACCGCCAAAAGAATAACCTCAGAAAGTCTTGCCGCTTCCCAATAAGGCAGCTTTCCCAACAAAGGGGCATTTTCTCGCAAATTCCGTAATCTCCTTACGCCACATTCACTATACGCACTCGCTCGGGAACACTACTCGCAACCTCTGCAAAGAGGATCCTTGTAGAACGACACTTACAGAAGAGTACCCCCGAAGACATTTGCCGACCGGCAACGAGCAGCTACCGTCCATGTGGTCCAACTTTAAAACTTTTCTCTGTCATACGCGGAGCGCCCTATTTATTGCCCCAACCGTGGCCGCTGCCGTCATCACTGGGAATCTCATGGGCGGCTTCAACCTGCTTGAATGGGAAGTGAGAGACATTTTCTTTCGCCTGCGCCCTTTTGAGGGAGAAGACCCGGCCATTGTTGTTGTCACTATCGATGAACAGGACATTCAAGCGGCCAATGACTGGCCGATCCCCGACCAGAACCTGGCCGAGTTGCTAGCAAAAATTGCTGAACAGCAGCCTAGGGCAATCGGCCTAGATATTTACCGAGACCTGCCAGAAGAGCCCGGACATCAGGCATTGGTGGATGTCTTTCAAAGTACGCCTATGCTGATCGGGGTGGAGAAGGTGATCGGCAGCCGTGTAAACCCGCCTCCGGCTCTCGAAGCGCTGGATCAGGTGGGCCTAGCTGACCTCGTGCTCGATGCCGATAGAAAAATTCGCCGGAGCTTGCTTACCGCTGAAGACGATGAAGACCAAGCTATCAAAGCGGGCCTAGCGACTCAGGTGGCGCTCCGATACCTGGCCGAAGACGGCATTAGCTTAGAGGCTGTCGACCCTGAGCGTCAGATTTTTCAGCTGGGTCAGGCGACCTATCGGCCCCTGCGCGGGCAAGATGCTGGCTACACTCAGGCAGAAGTCGGTGGCTACCAAATCTTGCTGAACTGGCGAGGTAGTGAGGAAGCTTTTCCTACCGTTTCTATGGGGGAGATTATTGCGGGTGATGTAGATCCTGAGTTGATGCGCGATCGCATTGTTTTGATCGGCTCTATTGCACCGAGTACCAATGACTTTTTTGAAACACCCTACAGCGGCACTTGGGATACTGGTGGCAGACGCGTCATGCCGGGCGTGTTTGTTCATGCCAATATTGCCAGCCAGCTGATCAACGGGGCTCTCTATGGCCGGGCAAATATTGTTGGACTCTCGGGCAGACAGCAGCATGCCTGGATTATTTTCTGGACGGTGGTTGGCACTATTGGCAGCTGGCGTATCGCTGCCAACCAGCATCGCCGACACCAGTTCAAATTTTTGCGCGGGACCTTTTGTACAGGTTTGGGCATTGGTGCGCTAATGGTGATGGCTACCTATGGCGCATTTTTGCAGGGCGTAACCATTCCGCTGATTTCACCGCTGGTGGCACTCACCGTCAGCGGGCTGGCTACGACCAATGCCTACCGCCAAAAGTCTCTAAAAGATGCCAATGCCCAGCTAGAAGATGCTAACAATCAGTTGCTCGACTATTCAAAAACTTTGGAGATGAAGGTTGAGGAACGGACGCAGTCTCTGGCACGGGCTAAGCAGGCTGCCGATGCGGCCAACCAAGCCAAGAGTGACTTTCTGGCTAACATGAGTCATGAGCTACGCACCCCGCTCAACGGTATTTTGGGCTACGCGCAGATCTTGGAGCGCTCTAGCCAGCTGGCTTCTAAAGAGAAAAAGGGGGTTAGCATTATTCGCCAGTGTGGCACACACCTGCTGACCTTGATTAACGACATTCTCGATCTTTCTAAAATCGAAGCTCGCAAGCTGGAATTGCACAATCACGATTTTGGCTTGTTGACTTTTTTAGAAGGCGTTGCAGAAATCTGCCGCATTCGAGCGGAACAAAAAGGGCTGTCTTTTCACTGTGACTTTGCCTCGAATCTGCCCGCTGGGATCTGCGCCGATGAAAAACGTCTGCGACAGGTTTTGATAAATCTGTTGGGCAATGCCATCAAATTTACCGATCAGGGGAGTGTTACTTTGAGCGTTTCTCTCAGTAAAGAGAGGGATGGGAACAGCTCTCTTTCGGCTAGTCAGTCGCAAGATTCTTTACGAAAAATTCGCTTTCAGATTGAAGACACGGGCGTCGGTATGACGCCTGACCAATTGGAGAAAATCTTTTTACCGTTTGAGCAGGTTGGGGCGACTGAGCGAAAGGCGGCTGGGACCGGATTGGGTCTTGCTATTAGCCAGCGAATCGCTGAGATGATGGGTAGTCCGCTGCAGGTGAGTAGTCGGATTGGTGAGGGTAGCATCTTTTGGATAGAGCCCGATATTTTGCTGGCGACTAACTGGGTTCAAGAGCAAACTCACGGGCGCAAAATTACGGGAATTGAGTCTGTTGGTGTTGCTTTGGAAAGTGGTGAAGATGTAGGCGCGAGTGAGCCGCTTCTTTTGATTGTAGATAGCCGTCAAGAGAATCGTCAGGCGATCGCGCAGCTTTTAGAACCCATTGGTTTTTCTACAGTGCAGGCAGCGGATAGCCCGACTGCCGTCTCGATGGCCCTCTCGCATCGTCCGGCAGCCATCATTACCGAACTCTCGCTGGCTGGAACTGATGGACTGGCGCTGATCAAGCAACTAAGGCAGCAGCCTGAGACAGCAAAGACGGCTATTTTTGTAGTGAGTACCCATGCCTTTGAGTGCGATCGCCAAGATAGCCTGACGGCTGGTGCAGATGCTTTTTTGCCGAAGCCAATCGATGTTGACCAGTTGCTGCAGGCCCTGGAAAAGCACTTAGAAATAACTTGGATTTATCAGAAGGCTGGCCATAAAGACAATGCCACGGCTTCAGCTGCAGGACAGACCACAAATCTTACACAGAAAAAGGATCCTGCTAAAATTGTTCCTCCTTCAAAAGAGATATTAGATAACCTCTATCACCTAACGATGATGGGGGATCTCAACGGACTGACGGGCATGCTAAGTCAGCTTGACGAAGAAAATTCTAATCTTTCAGGATTTACGACAGAGCTCAGGATACTCGCCCAAAGCTTCCAAACCAAAAAGATTCGAGAGTTCATTAAGGCATTTACCCACTCAGACTCATGATAGAAGCTTCACCTGAGCCAGTTCGGATACTGCTTGTGGATGATACGCCAACCAACCTAGCAGTCCTCTCAGAGTCCATTCAAAATCAGGGATGGGTCACGCTATTTGCGACCGATGGAGAAACTGCTATTGAGCAGGCCGAATATGCTCAGCCTGCGCTGATTTTGCTCGATGTAATGATGCCGGGAATAGATGGCTTTGAGACCTGCGCGCGGCTAAAAGAGAAAGAGACGACTGCGCATATTCCGATCATTTTTATGACGGCGCTGTCAGAATCTGCTGATAAGGTGAAGGGATTAAAGCTTGGCGCTGCAGACTATATTACTAAGCCCTTTCAGCAAGAGGAAGTGGTCGCCAGAGTGAGTATGCAGCTACACTTGCATCAAATGAACCGCCAGCTAGAGCAAAAAAATGAGCTGCTCAATCAAAAAGTAGAAGAGCAAACCCAAACAGAACAACAGCTGCAAACATTAACCCAAGAGCTAGAACAGCGAGTAGAAGAAAGAACAGTTGAACTCACTCGCGTATTAGAAAACTTAAAGCAAGCGCAGGGTCAACTGGTACAGAGTGAGAAAATGTCTTCTCTTGGCCAAATGATGGCAGGCATCGCCCACGAAATTAACAACCCAGTGAACTTTATCTACGGCAACCTAAATCCTGCCAAGGACTATTTTCAAGACATCATCGGTCTCTTGGAGCACTATCAGAGCGAATACCCTAGCCCTAGCGAGGCGCTTCAGGAGCACATTGAGACTCTAGATATTGACTTCATGACAGAAGATGCTTTTAAGATTTTAGACTCACTTAAGCTGGGGGCGGAGCGGATTCGAGAGATTGTTCGTTCGCTGAGAAATTTTTCTCGGCTAGATGAGGCAGACATCAAGGCCGTCAATATTCATGAGGGGATAGACAGTACGCTGCTGATCTTACAAAGCAAGCTGAAAGAGGCCGGTGGAAACAAGAACATACAGATTGTTAAACGCTATGGTCATATCCCCGATATTGAATGCTATCCTAGCCAGCTCAATCAGGTGTTTATGAATTTGTTGGCGAATGCGATTGATGCGCTCGATGAATATCTGGCTTCCCCTAGCGGTGAAGGCTGTGGTGAGCCTAGTATTTGTATTGAGACGACACTCTCTGCAGAGCAGACTGTCTTAATCGAAATTGTAGACAATGGCCCGGGCATTCCAGAAGGCGTTCGGAGCAAGCTTTTTGACCCTTTCTTTACAACCAAGCCTGTAGGTAAAGGAACGGGGCTGGGGCTCTCTATCAGCCACGAAATCGTTGTTGAAAAGCACGGCGGCTCTATTGCATGCGTTTCCAACGTAGGAGAAGGAACCCGATTCAGCATTAAAATCCCCTGCAAGCGCCCACCGTCAGAAATTGCTGCCGCCGAAGGTAAGCCTTCAGTGAAAGCAAGTGCTCTCATGTCCTAGCGCGTTTGTTTTATCTAGCTGTCGCCTTCTAGCCAGTAGATAATCTCTGCTCTGAGTGATTTGATATCTTTGTAAAACTCTTGTTTTACAAACTGACCAAGCGCATCGAAGGGACTGAAGGAGTTATTCGCTTCCCACCGCACGTCCTGTGCAATGGGCGTTGTGTGGGTGCCCTGTAAAATCCTAACGGTTGTTGTCTCTGGAAATCGCTTGATCAAAACGTCACTCAGGGGGCGGGTTTGATCGATGGTGTCTCGCCGAAACTTTAGCAGCAGGTTGTAGGGAGTGTGGTAGCGGGTATGGATTAAATCGAGCGTTTGCTCTGGGCTGGGTACAAATTCTAGCTGTTTATCTAGCTGAAAGTCTGCGGGGGCGAGCTGAACGAGCTGATCGAGCAGGGGAATAGATTTGCGTGCAGGAAAATTGTTAAAAGAAATAAAAATATTACCGGCTCGCTGAATGGATTCTAAGCTGCACATGAGCAGGTGCACTTTACAGCCCATGCTATGACCCAGTCCGTATATGGGTAGCGATGCTAGTTCGGGACGCTGTTTGCGTAAGAATGTGAGGCCTTGGCGAAAGGTGATGAGGGTTTCTTTTGCGATCGCGCCATGGTCAAAAGTGTTGACAAATGGCGTCGAAATGACGGCATACCCATCTTGATATAAGGCCTCTAGCAGCCAACGATAGGTCAGGTGGGGTGCTGCTGCCACAAAAGCTCCTCCTAAAAAGTGCACAATCGCCCTAGGGCGCTCAGGCACTAAAAACCAGTTACCAGACACTTCCTGCCAATACATGAAACCCTTACGCAACTTCCCTAAGCGTTAGACCAGCGCCTTAATTTTACCGACTCTGAACGTGGCCCTGCTAGGCGCAAACCCAGTATTGCATTCGTTTAAACTGCTGTGGTATAGTCTAAAGCCGAAGTGAGGACGTATAGCTCAGTTGGTTAGAGCGCATCGTTGACATCGATGAGGTCCGCCGTTCGAGTCGGCGTACGTCCATTCCCTCAAATGCGTATTTTACCTGGCTTTCAGCCATTATTTCAGTCACTTCTGAAGCGGAGTAACTGCATCAATTTCGATAAAATTGCACCAGTTTCGGTAAAGATTGGTGCAAAATTGGTGCAAAATTTACGGCCATTAAGTCGAAGGCAACAGCTGAGTCTGTTACCTCTCACTGTCTATGCGCTACTGGGAATTGTATAGACGCTGTATCGTTAGGGCCTGGTAGAGTGCGATCACTGGGACAGGAAATGGGAATCAGAAATTGCTACGCTGTGCGTGGTCTTAGTTGTACCAGCTCTTGGCATTGGCCATAGTCAGGAGTTGCTCAGTGGTCCAGCCTGCTCTATGGGTCTCTCGCTTGTGCTGATGACTCATGATCCCTGCTCCGTAGGCATCACCAAGGGTCCGGCTTAGGGCTACCCGCTGACATAGCTGATGAAACATGCGATGGGTTGTCTTACTAGCGTTGGATTTCATAAATGCTTCTAGCCTCCAAAGGTGTTCTGTAAATGTTTTGTACGAACATCTTCATCATAGGAAGCTGTATCAGCGATTACCAAAAATAGGTCGAATCCTTTCCATTCGACCTACTCATGTAAGCTACGGAGAAGAGAGGCCGCTAGAAAGCGAGCTGCGCCTGCAGGTTTAAGACGTAAATATCTGGATTCTCACCAAAGTTGTTGGCGTTATTAATCCAATAAAACGAAGGTACTATGGCAAAATTTTGGCTCAGTGGATAGCGGTAGGAAATCTCAACTTCCTGTTGAACGGAGCCGTCGCCCCCGCCGGAGGCCAAAAAGTCACGGCCATCCAGCACATCAAATGGGCGAACATAGGAGATTATTCCCTGAGCGCCTTTCTTGAACAGATCGGGGAACGCTACACCTACCTGAACCGACTGGGCATTGACCTCGCCATCTGGTAGCGTATCGCTAACTGGGAAGAGATTGGTACTACCGTAGCTGTAACGACCAAACAGACCAAGACCTTTGGTGATGAGCCAATCGAAATTGACCAGAAACGTATCTGCAGTCGCCGTTCTCAGGGGACCGCCAAAGCCGTCATCCGCAAAGCCATATAGCGGCTCACTGACTGCGCCACCCACAAACCCAGCAGGGTTCGGGTCTAAGTTGGTGCGATTGTAGAGCAGTCGTAAGCTGAGGTCGTCAGTGGGATACAGGCCCACTTGCCCAGTGAGCGTCGTCGTACCGTCGAAGAGCCCGTTGCTAGTGGAGCTACGCGGGCCAGGGAGAAATTCTGTGTTTTCGGCTAGGTAGCCCACCCGTAAGTCCAGCCAATTGGCGATGTCCCACTCGGCGACGGCCCCGGCCCCTCGGTCGATGGCATTTACCTGGGTACCGCCACTAGAGTTAAAGCTGTTGGCTCCGGTGCCGAAGAAGGTAAAGCGATTGTTGTCAAAGTGTCGATACCAGTTAATGGCGGGGCCGATAGTAAAGGCCAATTTGTCGCCGACTGGGAAGGAATAGAACACTTCTCGCACGATCAGATTATCTTCTCCGCCAGTTGTTCCAGTCTGCAGCGTAAAGGGAACGCCATAGGTATTGAATAAACCCGCTGAGCCGTAGAAGTTAGCGGCGCCATTGCCGTCACCGGTAGTTAGCTGCAGCTGCAGCCTATCCTCTCCTGAAAAGGAGGTGGTAAAGTTCAACCAGGTGTAGTAGCTGAAAAGAAGTTCGGGATCTTCGGTAATCGTTCGAACAACGGGCTCGTTGGTGACTGGATCGCGGGCTGGTGCAAAGACGTTGACTCCTTCAGCCAGCACGTCGCCGCTGGCCGTGGCCCAGTTGAGATGGCTGTAAAACTGTGCTGAAAACTTGGTGGTGGTGGAGAACTGGTTCGCTGCTAGCTCAGCGACATCGGCTTCTAGGGTATCTACGCGCGATCGCACTGCAATCAGCTCTTCAGAAAACGCTTCCTGTAGGCGCCTCACCTCATCGAGATCGCCGGTACCTACCAGCTGAAGAACCACATCTAGGCAGGCATTGAGGCCAGCAGCAAACTCATATCTTGTCAGTGCCCGGTTTCCTCGAAACGTTCTATCTGGGTAGCCTTCTAGGCAGCCATACTCTTCCACTAGCCGCTGAAGAGCAGTGAACGCCCAGTCTCCCGGTTGCACATCCGAAAGTTCTGAAACCGTGGTGACTTGGGCCAGCTGTGGCGCTGCTGAAACTGCAGCAGCGCTGACCGTAGACTTTTCAGCAATTGCTTGATTGGAGAGCGGCACACTGTCTTCAGCGTTGGCAGTTTCAGCATCTGCGATCAGTTGACGCTGTTTGGAGAGCGTAAATGCTTCCTTCTTGGAATCGGCGGTTGTAGAAAAAGCGGTTGTAGAGTCAGCTGGTTCTGTTGTAGATACTGTTTCAGCATTAAGTAAGGTAGGCGGCTGCGCAGAAGGTGGCTGCTGGGCTGCGATCGCTCGCTGCAGCAAAACGCTCTCTCCAGTGCCTACCAAACAAACACCCAATAAACATTTGAGCGGCCAATAGAATCTGTACCGAGGCTCAGCGAGTCTCGGTGTCTTAAACACAAGCATTGAATTTTTCCTCACACCTTAAAAAATTGGATCGAAAACCAAACCGTTCCTTATTCGCGAGGTCCTGGCAGCAGCATATTCAGTACCAGTGCCGTCAACCCGCCTGTGCTAATGCCAGAAGAGAAAATACTCTTTACCAGGGTAGGCAGCTGTTCTAAAATGCCAGGCACCACGCTCACTCCGAGTCCAAGCCCGAAAGAGGTCGCCAAGATAATTGAAGCGCGCTTATCTAGGTTGACCGTGCTCAAAATTTTGATACCTGCCACGGCTACTGAGCCAAACATAATGATGGTTGCCCCGCCTAGCACCGGCTGAGGAATGGTCTGAAAAATGCCTGCGACTACAGGGACTAAACCTAACAGAACAAAGATCCCTGAGATAAACAGCCCGACGTAGCGGCTACCGATACCTGTCAGCTGAATCACGCCGTTGTTCTGGCTAAACGTGGTGTTCGGGAAGGTGTTGAAAATGGCTGCGATCGCAGAATTCACACCGTCTGCCAAAATTCCACCTTTAATGCGTTTGAAGTAAGTTGGCCCGGTAATAGGTTGACCGGTCAATAGCGATGTCGCCGTCAGGTCACCTGTAGATTCGATGGTGGTGATGAGATATAAGAACGCAAAAGGAACAAACGCTGCCAGGTTAAAGCCAAATCCATACCGGAAGGGAATCGGAATCGTGATGGGGGCTAAGCCGCTGAGGTTACTAAAGTTGACTAGGCCCATGGGAATGGCGATCAGATAGCCGACGACGAGTGCGATCGCCACCGATGACATTCGTAAAAACGTGCTCGGTACATTGTTTAAAACAACAATGATTGCCAGTACCAAAAGTGAAAGCGCCAGATATGCAGGATTACCAAACGACCCGTCATTCTGCGCCGGTACTCCACCGCCCATACTCGTAAGACCAACCCCCACCAGCGTTAGCCCAATTAGCGTGACTACAACACCCGTTACCAGTGGCGTCACCACCTTACTTGCCAGCTGAATAAAGCGAGAGAAAATTATTTCAATAAATGAGCCAAAAAAGCAGAGCCCAAAAATCGTACCGAGCGCTGCCTGTGGCGTCCCTCCTGCTGCAGTAATCGCATTCCCCGCTGCAATCACTGGGCCAATGAAGGCAAAACTTGTCCCCTGGACGCTGAGTAGGCCAGACCCCACCGGCCCTATTCGTTTGGCCTGAATGAAGGTAGCAATGCCAGATACAAACAGCGACATACTTACCAAATAAGCCCCGTCAGCCGGATCTAGGCCAAGCGCACCTCCGATAATGAGAGAAGGCGTAATGATGCCGACAAAGCAGGCAAATACGTGCTGAATAGCGGCGAAGATAGCCTCCCGAACAGGCGGTCGATCCTCTAAGCCGTAAATCAGATCGTGTTCGACCGGTGCAGCTGTTTCGAGCACCGCTTCGGCGGTAACTGGCTCGTTGGTAATTGCATCAGGGCTATTCATCAGAGAATTTTCCCAAGAGAGATATTTTGCAGAACGTAGACTTGAACTAAAACCTAATTTTGAACTTTTCAGTATTCAACTTTGAGAGCCATTGGCCCAACTCTCTTCTTGGCAAGCTGCATAGCATCAGCAACAGCCAATATCTCCTACAGTCATGCCTTCACTGACAGTTCAACTGACAGATACATGAGTCAGCAAAACAGTCTCGGACAGAGTTGCCTAAGCGAGTTGATTTCTGCCAAAAGTTTCACAAAAAGCGAGGTTCTTTTGTGGGTTTCAGCGTTGTATACAATCTAAGTTGTATACAATCTAGTCGGTACTACAGAGCAGAATAGTGTTTCAGACTACACATTTCAGAGAATTTTAGGTTTTAGAAAAAAGCACGCCTGAAAATAGGCGGTTTCATTCGTCAGAAAGGGAGCAACAGTCAGACGACAATAGAGCAAATAGGTATAACGCAAGCGGTGAAAGAGTAATTGAAAATCTTCAATTTTGATTTTTCATCTATCACTCTCTGCTAACTGTCTTGTCTTCGCTTCCTCCTTGCCTTAGCTTCCTCGGTAAGTGCTGTAAGACCACGGAGAGACTAGTAGCGGCACATGGTAATGAGCCTCCAGATCGGCAATGCCAAACTGAATGGGTACCCAATTCAAAAACGCATGGGGAGTAGCTACTGCAGATTTTGCCTCTTTAAAGTAGTCACCCACCGCAAAAACAATCTCGTAGTACCCCAGCTGGAAAGCTTCTTTTTCTAGCAGGGGGCTGTCGGTACGGCCATCCTGGTTGGTTCGAGCCGTTTTTATCAGCTGGCGAGAAGCTCGAAACTGCTTGAGGTTTGTTTCACTTGCAAAGCCTTGTGGCAGCTGACCTAGCTGCCATAGTGCAATTTCCATATCTGCTGCCGGACAGCCATTTGCAGTGTCTAAAACGTGGGTTGAAAGCCACCCCATGTGTTGATCTCCTTATCCTAGAGGGCCCGCTGAAATGATTTTGTCGAGGGCGTCGATCACCGCCTCAGGAGGCTCTTGCTGGAGCTGCTGATACCACGCTTGAGTGGTCTTTTCCTCTTTGCCATAGATGGTGTCGGTGCGCTTGCGGGCTTTGAGTACCAGCTGAGATGTGCGGGGTTTGCGGGCCTGTTCGTAGCGGCTAAGGGCATCGGCAACGCCTAGGTTTGTCGTCAGTAGCTGACGGGTAATCATCAGGGCGTCTTCCATGGCCTGGCAGCCGCCTTGGCCTAGCGTCGGAGTGGTGGCATGGGCAGCATCTCCTAGCAGCGCTATCCGGCCCTTTACCAAGTGCTCTGGTGGGTCAATGTCGCTAATTTCTAAGCGATTACTGGCGGCTGGGTCTAGGGCCTGAATGAGGTTTTGAACAGGTTCGGGCCAGCCATTAAAGTGCTCGGCTAGCTCGGCGCGGCGATCGCTCGGTGCTGTCTCGGTCCCTTGGGCCATGGGCACACCAAAAAAGTAGTAGAAGCGATCGCGGCCAACCGGCATCATCGAAGCGCGCTTCCCTTCCCCCACATACAACATCCAATTGTCCGATTCGCACAGCGAGGGATCTGCCCCAACGAGTCCATTCCAGTTCACATACCCGGCGTAGCGCGGTGCTAGCTTGCGACCCAGCACATGCTCACGTACCCGAGAGTGAATGCCATCTGCGCCGACTACCAAGTCCCCTGTGGCCCTGTGTCCGTTGGCAAACAGCGCTGTCGCTTGGTGCTCATCTTGTTCAACACCAATGCACATCATCTCAAGCTGTACGTTGCCAGCCCCAAAGGCCGTGAGTAGCATCTGTTGTAAATCTGTCCTTGCGACTGGGTAGGGACGCTGACCGACTCTTTGAAACAGCGGTCGTAGGTCAACTTGGCTCAGTGGCTGGTCGCGATGGCTGCGATACTCCATCCGATTCATTTCTCCACCAATTGCCGCAATCTCGGAGCCAAGGCCTAGCTCATTGAGGACCTTAATTCCATTGGACCAGAGGGAAATGCCAGCTCCTGCCGGACGTAGCGTTTTCACCCGCTCGTACACTTCGACCTCAAACCCTGCCTGCCTCAATGCAATAGCGGTCGTTAGCCCGCCAATGCCAGCGCCGATTACGATTGCTTTTAGACCGTTCACAAAAAGATTACCTAAGAGACTTCAGTGATTATCCTAATGAATGAATGCTTGCTTCGCTAGATCGCCGTTACTTAGCACCGCGCTAGCCTGCTGTCTGTTGCTGCCCGCTACTGGCCCGCTACTGGCCCGCTCTACTAGCCCGCTACTGCTAGCGTCTATCAGCAGTCTATCTCAAGTCGGGAAAGTAGCCTCAAAGCAGACGAATGCCGTGCAGCGAATCTTGCGATTTTATCCCCTTAATTGCCTGTACAACCCGAGCTTTGCTGGCCACCAAGTGTTCACGTACAGCCGTTGCTGCTGCCTGAGAGTCTCGCTGCATAATCGCCTCAACGATGCGTTCGTGTTCCGCCCAGATCTCCAAAACCTCTGGATTGCGATAGGTCGTGGTTAATCTCAGTAGTGCCATTTTACTGAAAACTTGGTCGAGCAAATCCGCCAGCCAAGGATTGCCAGAACTTTCCGCTAGCAGCCGATGGAAGCTCTGATCGATATGCAGCCTATTTTCTAACTCATCTGCCTGAGCCTGCTGACCGATTAAGGCATCAACGACCGGATCTACCGGGTCAGCCAAGTTGGCCTGTGCCAGACAGTCTTGCAAGTCGTCGAGCTGTTGCAGTGTGGCGTTTTCACAGGCACCTACGGCAGCCACCTGCTCTAATCCCATTCGGCAGTCGTACAGATGAATAGCATCGGCGATAGTGATGATCTTTACTCTGAGGCCACCTCGCGGATCAGATTCTATTAGCCCCTCTTGCTGAAGTTGGCGAATGGCTTCTCGAATGGGGGTTCGACTCACCTCAAATCGATTGGCTAGCGCCTGCTCTACAAGACTCTCTCCCGATACCAAATTGCCAGCCAAAATCTCTCGCCGCAATGCTAGATACGTTTTGCTAAAAAGCTTGCCCATGCAGTTAAAATCGAGGAAGTTGGAGGCGTTATCTAAAAAGATTTATCTAGGAAAAGGCTATTTATGCCTGATAGTTTACTGAACAGAGCTGCAGAATAAATCTACACGGGATTGTATAAAACTCGTACATGCAGACTGTTCTATTTCATGTGGCTTTGTGATACAGCGCTGTTGTTTAGAATTACTGTCTTGCTGGGTCGATTTATTAAAACTTCCTGAAAACATAATAAGTAACAAGCTTTTCTGTAGCTGCTGGCACGGTAAGTACAGTTAGGTAAGTGTAAGGTACGATACCGTCTCAGATTCGCTCACCCTATCGTCATTATTGTAACGAGTTAGACGGATGACGTTCGTTAGGCAAACGTACGCGACTGATGTTATCGGCGATCGCAGATGGTTAGTGGCCCTGTTCCTCAAAAATCCCCCGAAAGTCGAGCGTTTTACAGCAGCCTGGTTGTAGAACATATCGTTTCCAAAGCAAATAGCGCCGACTTTACCACTTGGCATTACAAGCTGAGGCAGGCAGCTAAGTGCCATACGGGCTTTGTCCGCTGGGACGATTACCCACCTTTGCCCTGTGAGGATGACGTGGCCAAGTGGTATACCATTGTTCACTTCGATTCACCTGAGCATCTCAACAGCTGGATTGGTTCACCGATGCGCAAACACTTCTTGGAGGAAGGGCAGGCTTTTTTTAGGGCCTATCGCTTTAAATCGTTTACCACTGGTCTGGAGGGTTGGTTTTCGCAGGCCGCGAGTGATGATGAGCACCGCAGCCTTGGGCCGCCTGCTTGGAAACAAATTCTCTCTGTGGTTTTTGGTCTTTATCCTCTGGTGATGATTCGTCTGAAGGTGTTTCCAGGGGCTGGGCTAATCGGTGACTGGTCACCTTCAGCTGCTATGCTGCTGGCGACCCTAGTCACCTCGACGCTGCTGGGTACTTTGGTGATGCCGTTGCTTACTCGGCTCATGGGTTTCTGGCTGTATCCAGCCTACCGCGAACCTCGCTGGAGAACGGATGCAACGGGGTTAGCCATTATCAGCTTGGGCTTCTTAGCCATGATCGCTCTGTTTGATTTTTTTTGATGATCTCTCACGGCGACATTTCATGGGGCCTTTCGAGGTCTCTTCAAAAAGTTGGGACTTCAAGTGGTTCGCCAAACCATTCTTGTGAGAGGGCGTCGAGTTCGCCAGAGAAGCGCTTGTTGCGAACAAACACATTGACCCATTCCAACATATCTAGATCGCCTCTGCGCAGACCAATATAACAGGGAGAATTTTTCATCACGAATTTGTTTTCAATATTGGCTTCTGGATTGTCTTTGATGACTTCGCCCGCAATGGTGTTTCCGGTTGCAATCAGCTCTACCTGATTGGATAGGAGTGCTGAAATGGTTACGCTGTTGTCTTCGAATCTTTTTACTTCAATGCTTTCAGGCGCTTTGTCTGTAAGCTCCAAATCCTCCAGTGAGCCTTGGGTAACGCCAACTGTTTTATTGGCTAAGTCCTCATAGCTGGTTACTGCTTGGTCGGCAGAGCCGTAGATGCCGGAGAAGAAAGGCGCGTATGGAATGGAAGAAAAGTAAATGGATTTTGCCCTTTCTGGAGTGGCCCCTAAGCTGGAGATCACCAAGTCTGCCCGGCCTGTCTGCAAAAAGGGAATGCGATTTGTGCTGGTAACTGGGACCAGCTCAAGCTCGACTTCTAGTGCTTCTGCAACCAGCTTAGCGACTTCAACGTCGTATCCCTGCGGCTCGCCGTCGGCGCCGACGGAGCCAAAAGGCGGACTGTCTTGCGGCACAGCGATTTTGACAACGCCTGCGCTGAGAATTTGATCGAGGGTGCCGCCGACGGTGGCTGAATTACTTGCTGGAGCGGTGGCACTATCTCCAGGGACATTTTCTCCAGCGACGTTTTGAGAGGTGATGGAGCCGCCCGAGCAGGCCACGATGGTGACTGCGGTGAAGGCGAGCACGGTGCTGAGGGCGATCGCTTTCCAAATTTTTCTACGATCTGAACTGGGAAACAAAAAACATAGGAGTGATTGCAGCATGATTTTTTTGAGGGGTAAACACCAGAGAGTAAACAATAGAGATGAGGGCTTGTGAGTGACGGTTAGGAGTCGGTTAGGCGTAGGCGAACCGACTCTCTAAACGGCGGCTCCACAGCGAGAGCGGAAAGCACAGACAAAAGTAAATAACAGCAGCCATGGAATAAACCAAGAAGGGCTCGAAGGTGACGTTGCTAATGGAAGAGGCGGAGCGGGTCAGTTCGATAAAGCCGATAACAGAGGCTAGGGAAGTGCCTTTGATGACTTGTACGGCGAAACCGACGGTGGGTGGAATGGCAGCGCGAATAGCCTGGGGTAGGATGACTTTTTCCATTTGCCTGAAGTAGGTGAAGCCGAGGGCTTTTGAGGCTTCCCACTGACCGAGGGGTACGGCTTGGACTGCGCCGCGCCAAATGTCGGCGAGGAAGGCACTGGTGTAGGTGGTGAGTGCGATCGCTGCTGCTGTCCAGGTGGAGAGGTTGATGCTAAATAAAACAGAGATGCCAAAGAAGACAAGGAACAGCTGCATGAGGAGGGGGGTTGCTTCGAATAGCTCTATGTAGAGGGTGCTCACCAGCCGTAGGAAGCGATTGGAGGAGATCCGCATGAGCATGATGACGAACCCGACAATGCCACCGCCGACAAAGGCGATCGCACTCAAGGCGATTGTCCACCGAGTGGCGAGCAAAAGATTGACTAAAATCTGCGATAGGGTGAAGTCTTGCATTTAAGAATTTTTCATTTGTATGCACATTTGGGCTGGTAGCCAAAGCTATGGGTATCGCTATCGGTTGTATTGAGTGAAGGCGAAGAATTTTCTTTGGATGAGGATTGCGATCGCTTTGATAAACCAAACGATAGCCACGTAAATAAGGGAAACGGTGAGATAAATTTCGAAGCTGCGAAATGTTCGCGACTGCAGGTAGTTGCCCACAAATGTCAATTCTTCGGCTGAGATTTGAGAAACGACACTGCTAAACAACACGGCAATTACAATCTGACTGACTAGGGCCGGATATACGGCGCCGAGGGCAGGCATGAGAATCACATGGCGAAAGATTTGAAGTTTTTTGAACCCGAGCGACATGCCCGCTTCGATTTGCCCTTTGCTAATGCCCTCAATACCGGCTCGAATGATTTCTGTCGCATAGGCGCCAAAATTAATCGCTAGGGCCAGCACGGCTGCTTGCCAGGATGAAAGCCGAATCCCTACACTTGGCAGACCAAAGAAAAAGAAGAACAGCTGGATGAGAAACGGCGTATTGCGAAAGAATTCTACATAAAGGCTAGCGATCACCTTTAGGATGGGGGTGGTAGAGATGCGACCCAGGGCACCCAAGATTCCGAGGATGAACCCGAAGGCGATCGCGACGAATACAATTCTTAGCGTTAGCAGCACGCCCTGAAAGAAGAACGCCAGATTGTTCCAAACAACGGAGAACTGAGGCGTGTACTCCATAATCAAGATCTATCCAAAAGGTATTTATGTACTGGCCAGTCTTGTGGGCCAGTCTTGTGGGCCAGTCTTGTGGGCTAGTCTGCGTAGAAGATTACCGAAAGGTGTGACCGCTATTTGTACTTTTTAATACAGTTACCTTTCTGGGCGACTGGATTTTTTTCGTGAAACATTGCGCAATGGTTAGTGCGGTTTTTGGTTAGTGCGGTTTTTGGTGTAGTGCGATCGCTAACCGCTGACAAGTCTCTATCAGTTCTTCTAGCGCCACGGTTAGCAGTCGGCCTTGGTCCACGACTCGTCTTCCGTTGATGAAGCTGTAGTCTACTGAGGGCGGCTGGCAAAATATTAGGGCGGCAACAATATCGTGATGGCTGCCCACGAAAGCAGGTGTGTCAATATTAAATGCGATAAAATCGGCAGACATGCCAGGTGCCAAGTGACCAATATCATCTCTCCCCAAGACTTTTGCGCCGCCTCTCGTGGCGACTTCTAGGGTTTCTCTGGCTGTGATTGCCGCTGCATTTCCTTCTCGGACGCGGGCCATCAAGAAGGCAGTACGTGCCTCTTGCAACAGATTAGACGCATCATTTGAAGCGGCGCCATCTACGCCGATGCTCACCGGGACGCCCTGACTGAGCATGCGGCGCAGGGGAGCCATGCCGCTAGCAAGTCGCATGTTGCTGCAGGGGCAGTGGGCTACTCCCGTACCGGTACGGGCAAACTTGTCGATGGCATCGTCACTGAGCTGCACGCAGTGGGCATGCCACACATCTTCACCTAGCCAGCCGACCGATTCGGCATAGTCACCTGGACGCAGGCCAAATGTTTCTAGGCTGTAGTCCACATCGCTTTTGTTTTCTGCTAGGTGCGTGTGCAGCCGTACCCCAGGGTAAGTACGGGCCATCGCCGCCGACTCCCGCATCAACGCCTGCGACACCGAAAAAGGGGAACAGGGCGCGAGCACCATCCGCACCATGGCGTGGCGGCTGTTGTCGTGGTACTGCTCAATCAGCCGCTGGGAGTCTTTTAAGATCGCTGTCTCCGTTTCTACCAATGAGTCTGGTGGTAGACCGCCCTTGCTTTCTCCTACACTCATGCTTCCGCGACTTGCGTGGAACCTCAGCCCAATGTCTTGTGCCGCGCGGATTTCGTCATCTAGCGTGCAGTCATTGGGGAAAAGATAGAGATGGTCGCTTGCGGTGGTGCAGCCGGAGAGCATTAGCTCGGCAGCGGCCATTTGCGTGCTGGCGTATACGCCCGCTGCTGTCAAATTTTCCCAGATGGGGTAGAGGGTTTGCAGCCAACCAAACAGGTCGCAGTTTTGAGCGGCGGGAACTGCGCGAGTCAGCGTTTGGAAGAAGTGATGGTGGGTATTGACGAGCCCTGGAAGAACAACATGGCGCCCGTGTAAATCTAACACTTCGTCGGCAGTTGCTGGTAGCGCTTCAGTCTCGCCTACCTGCTCAATTACGTTGTCGCGAACAAAGAGCCCACCGCTCGCAATTTCTCTTCGTCCTTCGTCCATTGTCACGAGGGTGTGAGCATTTTTAACCAGTAACGTTCCCATGGGTATCGCCTTCCTGTAAAGCAAGCTAATGCCTGTTTAAGGAATATATACCAATAGTGATACAGAAGTGGTGTTGATCAATAGTCGATCTGTTCGCCCGGCAGCGATGGAGTCGTCGTAGGGTGGGTGTCTGGCCTGAGTGGCTTGTTCAAACGCGTAGGCTATTGGCTTGTTTGAGGTGGTCAGTTCAGATGATGTCGATAATGCCCATCATGCCTTGATCTTCATGGTCAAGAATATGGCAGTGATAGACCGTGCGCCCGGTGTAGTTTTCGAACTTCACTCTGATTTTGACGGATTCGTAGCCACGGATGTTTACTGTGTCTTTCCAGGCACGCAGCGGTTCGGGTTTGCCGTTGCGCTCAATGACTTGGAAGCGGTTGGTGTGTAGGTGGAAGGGGTGATCTATGCTGGCTTTGTTGATGATTGTCCAATCTTCTACCTGATTGAGTTTTACCTGGGTGTTAACGCGATCCATCACGAAGGACTGACCATTGATGATGAAGCCGGTGATGCCTGCGGTAGCGTCAATGCCATGGTTGAGAATGAATTCTCGGGCTGTTGTGGGCTCGGGCAGCGGCTCAACAGGGACAAGCGTGCTCGGTAGTGGAAGGGGCGTGGTGCGATTACTCTCTTCATACCGCAGGGTTGCGAGAGTTGTTTCTGTGGGTGGCACGACTCCAGGCATTTGCTGGACTTGGTTGCCCATACCTTGAATCATCTCTGTCAGTCCGCGGTCGTATGGCAGGCTCAGTAGCTTATAGTCGCTAGGGTCTCTTTGGCCTGGTAAAAGTAGCTCTGCGCGTTCGCCGGGTGAGAGGGTTAGCGTGTCAAGTTCTTGGGGTTGTGCGATCGCGCCGCGATCCGTTGCAATTAAGAACCAAGGATGTTCGGGAAGTTGGAGCTGGTAAATTCGGGAAGCCGAGGCGTTGATAAGTCTTAGGCGCAGCAATCCATTTTGAGGCAGACCGATGACCGGATTGTGTTGCCCGTTGACCAACAACTTGCTACCTTCTCTGCCCCATCGTTTGGCGAGGGCCGGGAGTGCTTCGTCTTCTGGAAAATTAGGTTCAATGTCTTGAAGAACCAAGGATGTTCGGGAAGTTGGAGCTGGTAAATTCGGGAAGCCGAGGCGTTGATAAGTCTTAGGCGCAGCAATCCATTTTGAGGCAGACCGATGACCGGATTGTGTTGCCCGTTGACCAACAACTTGCTACCTTCTCTGCCCCATCGTTTGGCGAGGGCCGGGAGTGCTTCGTCTTCTGGAAAATTAGGTTCAATGTCTTGAAGAACCAAGATGGCTTCTTTTGCCTGCTGAATTTCGGGAATGTTGTCTATCTCACCACGAATAACTAGCGGGCCTGCTAAACCGTTGAAAACCTGTGAGGCAACTTGGAGATGGTAGTGAGGGTGGTACCAGCCGGTGACCGCAGGATGGTTACTGGGAATCTGAAATTCGTAGGTGTAGCGATCGCCACTCGCAACCTCTCGGAAGACGTCGTCTACCTCTGGAGAGATGTGCAAACCATGGAAATGGAGATTGGTCGGTTGGTTCAATTCGTTAGAGAGCGTGAGGTGAACTGTGTCACCCGCTCGGGCTTCTAAAACTGGCCCGGGCGATCGCCCGCTGTAGGTCATGCGCGCTTGCGGCTGCCCAATAGCGGCACTTTCGTGAGAACGCTGAGCGGTTAAGGTCAAGCTGAGGCGACCTGCTGAGCTTGTGATGCGTCGGAGTGGCTGAATTGGCGACAAGCGGCGTCTGGAGGCGCACTGAACTAAAAGAGGTGTGCTGGAGGCTACGGCTGCAAGGTGTAAGAACTGTCGACGGTTCACAATATTGGTAGATACGCGACGGTAGGAAAGAGCTTTAATTTACTTCAATTTATTATTTTGACAGCAAACTGTGAAGTGGGAACACGTACAGTTAACTCTACAGCCCGCTATAGGGTCTAAACTATCGATATGAACGGTAGCTGGAGAACGAATTGGATGGCAGTGGCAACGCGACTGAAGATTGGGGAAGTGTCTAAGCAGACGGATGTCGCTGTGGGAGCTTTGCGCTATTACGAAAATTTAGGTCTGGTGAAGTCTCGGCGGGGGAAAAATGGCTATCGCTACTATGAGCCAGAAGCGGTGCATCAGGTGCGATTTATTAAAAAGGCTCAAGCGTTGGGCTTCTCACTGGAAGATGTTAGAGAGGTGTTAACTGTGCATGAGCAAGGTGATGTGCCCTGTGGTTTGGTTCAGTCTCTTTTGCAGGAGAAGATTGAACGGCTGGCGGCGCAAATTCAGGAAATGGAAGCGTTTAAGGCTGATTTGGAACATTATCGCGATCGCTGGGCTGCTGCTCAACCCAGGCCACAGCCAGGAGACATTTGCCCGCTCATTGAAACGGTCCCGCTGGATTGAGCCTAAATCGTTGTTGGCTGTTGAAGTTGAAAAGAAAACCTCATTGTCTGTTGCCAAACAATGAGGTACTGGAGTCTTGAGAGGAAATTTTCGAAAAGTGGTTAGCGCGATAAGCGCCTGAAAGCTTAAGAAGCGGTTGCAGATTCAGTGCTAGCTTCCTTGCTGGTACTTGAGGTCTGTGCTGGCTTCGAAGTTGCCTCTGCTGTCTTGGTGACGGGGGCAGGGGCCGTTGCATCCAGCGCATTGAGTACGCGAGTGAAGTCGAAACCCATCGCTCTTAACGCGTGCCAGAGGTGCCCTTGAAGCATGAAAAATGCTAGGAAAAAGTGGGCGTTCGCCAGCCAGCAGCGAGCTGTGTGCGTCCCGGGTGGCAGGGCTACGGTATCGGCGAAGTAAGGGGTGACACCTAGCTTAATCGCCAATGGCGCACCATAAAATTCGGTCGGATACGCTAGCGTGTTTACCGCACAGAAATAGGCAGCAACAAAACCCGCTAAAGCAATTCCACCTAGAGAGTAAGACAGAATCGCCTCACCTGAAAAAATCAGCACTCTCTTCGCCCAAGCTAAAGGGGGTACTAAGATATGCCATATACCACCAGCAATGAGTAAAACACCGACAAAGACGTGACCGCCGACTAGGTCTTCTAAGTTGTTGACACTTGCGAAGTGAGTCTGATAGCCCCAAATAACGGCAGGGTTGAGGGTTACCTCTGTTACGAGTCGTACCTCGCCAATTGTGGCGTCGTATAGTCCGCCCCACTGAGTGGCCTTGAAAACGAGCACTAGGGCACCGGCTCCTAGAAACAAAAGATGGTGACCCAAAATCAAACCTACTTTTGCGGGATCGCTCCATTCAAAATAGAAGTTGCTAGCCGGACCGCTGGCATCTTTTAGGTTCTCGTTGTTGCCTTTTACAGTGTGAAAAAGCGCACCTGCACCCAAGACGGCTGAAGAAATTAGGTGAACTGCGCCAATGACAAAGTAAGGATAGGTATCGATAACTTCACCGCCACTGCCAACACCGATACCCAACGTGGCTAGATGAGGAAGAAGAATAAGTCCTTGCTCACCCATTGGCACACTAGGATTAAACTGCGAGATTTCAAACAATGTGAATGCGCCTGCCCAAAAAGTAATTAGGGCGGCTTGGGCGACGTGGGCCGCAATAAAGAGCCCAGGGTCATTGGCAAAGCGAGCATTGCCCGCCCACCAATCGTATTTGATTGTTGATTTTCCGTACGCTTGCATAACTGCAACGCCTCATTGTGTTTGTTATGAACAGGTTTTACGTGATGGCTAGGCTTTTGCTTTGCCTGTCTTGCTTAAGGTTATTGACAAACAGAAGCAGGCTTTGCATTTAGGAGACAGCTAGGGAAAATTAAGGAATTTTCAATTACAGCAACAGAGTCAGTCCTATTCTTGTGAGAGAGACCCTTTGCGGTTGGCTGTAATCATGCCATCGCCATCAGCGCCATCAGCGCTTCACCCAACCTTATGCTAGATTCCAACTAATGACAATAGATCTTGATAATTTTAGGCGCATGATGGGACGGATGGCGTGAAAAGTTGCAGGCGGCGTTCTCAAAACTTAGCCACACTATGTTTTCTCTGTACGTTCCAAGCATGTTTCAGCGACAGGTGATCGTTTGATTGAAATCACTGTAGCAGGGGGAAATTCAGCTTTTCTCTATCTGTGTATAAAAAATAAGATAAGTAATGATGTCATGACGCTGTCGATGCTATTGAAAGTATTTCTTAATTAAAGTGCGTTTTCGGAGTATACTTGGGTCAGCTGCTGTTGGGAATTATAGCCAATAGCTTCTCGGCAACAGCTGCATCTTTATGCTTTGATTCACAAGTGGTTAGGACGACCAGAAAGTTATTGTATGAAAAGCGAAGCTAGTCTCCTCTGGATCTCAGTTAGTCCTTTTTTGAAGGCTTTTGACAAGCGACTACTAGCTCAGCTGGCAGGAAAAGCTGCCATACGCCGCTGGGAATATGTTCAAGCAGTAGATGAGCCATGTTGCCTCGACGCTATCGTTGAGGCGCTGCATGCCTATGTGAGAGAGCGTGCAGATTCAGAAAAGTCTTCGTACCAGGCGACAGGTCGGGCATCTTCAAAACTCCATTTGCTCGGCCATGGCACAAGCGGTGTTGTCGCGTTGCTATATGCCCGCCGCTATCCTCAGCAGGTTGCCTCACTGACTTTGTTATCAGTCAGTGCAGAGCCCGGGGTCAATTGGCAGGCGCACTATTATGCGCTGCGGCAGCTCTTACCCTGCAATCGGCAGCGGCTATTGTCTCACATGTCACGCTTGCTGTTAGGCAAGCAGTCTCCACGGTTTGCTCAGGCGCTTGCTCAGTTACTAGCGAAGGACTTGGATAGTAACTTAACCCTCCATTCTCTGGGGCATGATATCCGTATCTCGACAGGTGGAACGCCAATGCCGTTGTTGGTTTGTAATGGTGAGATTGATTCTATTGTTTGCAGTCAGCAACAGTTGCTTTGGCAAACTTGGATGAAGCCGAGTGATCGCCTATGGCACTGTCCGGAAGGTAAACATTTTTTTCACTACTACTACCCTGAAGTGGTGGCGGAGAAGATTCTTGAGCATATTAGTAAGACGACAACTGACTCGCTGACGGAGAGCTATTTCCAGATTGCGCAGGCTGGCTGCGTAGAAAGCACTTACAGGCACGAGGGCCTCTCTACCCTACTCAATCGGCCTTGATGACTGCACCTACAAAATTACTCACATGTCAGATAGTGCTGTGTTTGCGATGCTTGCTGTTATGGTGTCTGCATTCTCGGTGCCTGCATTGACAATTCTTAGGGTTCCAACTCACCTGCCCTCTCACCGGCCCATTTGGGCGTCTCGCGTGAGGGGGCTTTTTTTAATTTGAAGTTCTCGCTATGAAAGACGAAAGAGACATGCCTGAGTATTTCACACTGAGTATGGCTATTGCCGACTTGTGCCAGCGCTGGTGCGACGCTCACGGTTATCGCGATCCTTTCTGCCAGGACGGAGAATGGTGGGCGTTTCCACCTGGGGGCGTGATGCCAGTGAAGATAAAAACTGTGATGTCGAGGTGTAGCGAAAGAACGGTAAGAATTGGGTCTTTAACGGTCAGGCTCTTTCCTGATGGATCTTTAGCCGGGTAGAGCGCAGGCCGGTCGTGATGGCGCATGTTGGGTGTTAGTGGGTGTGCTGTACGACTTTTGGGTGCGATCGCTATCTAAAGCTACAGTTGAGAATTAAAATCAATAATATTTTTAGAAAAAAGAAAATCACTGTGTTTCTTGAGGCAGTTTCGGAATACCGTTACTGATATCTAATGACTGTCACTCCTAATGATAGTGAATGTTGATAGCAGACCATCTTGCTATAGAGATAATTGGGTAACTCCTTGAAAGTACTGATTTGAATGGGTTTAGGTATCGTTTCAGAGCCATGATTCTTTCTTCTCTGAAGTTTTTTAAGGGCAGATTGA